>QIJE01000001.1 GCA_003232385.1 bacterium | reverse complement strand
TAATTTTATACCGGGTCTGAAAAATATGAAAATAAGCCTATCGATTGATAACCTGCTTAATAAAAAATATAATTCCCAGGAGGTTTACAATACAGGCGGAAGTTCTTCGAACGTCTATAATTATTACAAGACCGGCGCGTTGTTGCAAGCGTACCCCGGTGCACCCAGAATGTTCTTCTTAAGCACCAGCATGAAGTTTTAAATGGATTAATTAAAAAGCCGTAAGCCACAAGATTGACCTACGGCTTTTTAAAAACCGAAGATTTTACCGCTCTCCTCTAAAAAAGATATCCTTTATTAGTCTCACCATTAAGCCCTCCTAACATCCCTATTATTTTGACCAATAAACTTTAATACTACGAAACCGTAACGAAATTTAACAAAACTTAACATAAACGTCATTAAACTGTAATATTGTTTTGCTAAAATCGTACAGGCAGTTAAAAATTTCATGATTAAAACTTTAAAAATTAGGAGGAAGGAAAGGATGAAACCAATGCCCCAATTTAGTCATTTTTTTGTTCGAAGTTTTATCGCATTTTTGATTTTCGCATTATCGGTGTCGACGATGTTTATCGGCATCAGACCCTCTTACGCAGCCGCTTCAAACAGCCCTATTAACTTAGGGGAAGCATCTGCAATTTCAAGCCTGCTGTCGTACGAAAAAGCAGAGCTAAAGAAGACAGATATAAAATTTACCAAGGAAAAGATTTTTAAATCCACTCAATCTGAATTGGTAGTTAATAAAGACGAGATTGAGACCGCCGGACCTGTAGGCGGAGCGACGCAAATCTTGTCTATAATACCGGGGGTAAGAAGTGAAACCTATGGACCGACGGGATCCACAAGGGGAAGTTTCAGCATCAACGGAATTCAACAAGGATGGGGAGGCTTAAAGGGAGAGACGGACAACGGAAGTGATGCCGTAACCTTCGACGGCGTTCCTATGGGAAATCCGGGCTCAGGCTTATGGTCCACTGCATTGATGCCGGAGAAGTCGTTAATTTCAGGTGTTAATGTTACTTACGGACCGGGAAATCCAGTAAATAGATGGTACAACGCGCTTGGCGGGACATTAAATTTTATCCCTTTACAACCTTCCGTTAAGCCGAAAGGCTCTTTAAGTTTTACCTACGGCAGTTTTAATGTTAAGCATGTTAGTTTCGATATAAAAACCGGCGTAATTAATGGTTATTCCGCAGTCCTTGCGGGAGGTATTACAAGCTCTAACAACTACATGACCGGCTTCGGTTTTTATAATCCAAGTACAAACTACGCATATTACGGAAAAATCGTTAAGACATTTCAAAACGGAAATATCGGCTTAGGCGCTTATATTGCTCGTTCGCAAGGTTATAAGCCGACTCTTATACCGGTAAATCCCATATCCGGCCTTACCGTTAACGGTTATTACCTGCAAACCGGTAAAAGCGTTCCGGGGCGACGTTTTTCTCAGAAAACTACGGGTTATTATGGTTCTTTACCTTTTGACGTTTGGAACAAGCTTGCCAAGAACCATATGTACCTAGTTTATGTGCCGATTAACCTTAAGATCTCCAAACTTGTTTCGCTTCATAACTTGGTATGGTATAGAGAGGGAGAGCGGCTGCATTACATGAATTATAACAATCCTTCATTGGAAATAGGGAAATTGGAAGAAGCTAAGAAGATATTTGAATACAACGATCCGCAGGATAAGGCTTACGGTGACAAGACATATTTTGACATAAATGCTCCTCATAACTTAATTAAATTAGGCGGATGGTTCCTAAAGAACCATTATATATCAAGAAATGCATTCTCGGACCCCTTTGGCGGATTTTGCAGCAATAAGAGCGTAACGAATGAAGTTACGACGAGGTCCAACCCATGTATTTACAGATATAGCGACTTTTACCAAACATTCGGTTCTGCATTTATTCAGGATACGCTTCATTTTTTTAAAAGGTTGAGAATAACTCCGGGATTAAACTTCGTTACCTTTAGAACAAACTATATCAATAATTCGGCAGAATATTATCCTGAAGCGGTTTTAGTAAATCCGGCAGGTAACGACTCTACTATTCCGGGGCATTCCGTGAATCAGGCGCCGAACGCATCGACGTATTTTGAAAAACTTGAGCCTTCTATAGGGGTTAATTACAAGATCGTTAAAGATGTTTCCGTCTATGGAAATTACTCGGATGCATATCAAAACCCGCATTTAGGCGGCGGCGGCGGTCCGTTTCAACAAATAGGCGCCAATGCTTTAGAACCTGAAAAGAATCAATACTATACAGCAGGGTTTAAGGTTTTAGTTCATCACGATAGTTTATTAAATGATTTCGTCTTGAATGTAAACTATTATCATGAGCATTTTTCTAATATACTGCTGTCTTATACTTTATCCGACGGGACATCGTTTTATGCCTCGGGGAGCTCCAACTATAACGGCGTAAATTTATACGCTGAGGACGATCCCATAAACAATCTTCATCTCTTTATGAATATGAGCTATGAAAAAGCGGTGTATGAAAGTTATGTTACGGGTAAGGTTAATTATAACGGACTCAATGTTCCGTACGTTCCCGAAGAAACATTTGATATAGGTGCTTACTATAGACTTTTAATTGGTAATATCACTTATTCTTCCAAGATATGGGATAAATATACGGGCAAACAGTATATTATGGATGACGCTACTAAGGTACCGTCAAGTCAAACAATCCCAAACTTTAATGTTTTAAAGGCTTCAATAAGCGCTAAAATTCCGTTTAATAATCAAGAAGCCGGATTACCGAAAGCGGCGATTATCAAACTTACGGTTTTAAACTTATTAGACCATAAATATAATAAGTATGAATACATAACCAAGCGTTCATATCATAAAAAATTAGGTACGAACGCGGTCTTAGCCTATCCGGGAATGCCGATAGCGTTTTATGCAACAATAACATTCAAGTTTTAACATCTTAACGTTTAAAAACCCCGTCCCTGTTTTGAATAGACTTAGGGACGGGGTTTTTATCGTAACAAAAATTTAATATAAACGTAATATTACCGTAACATTAATTTGCTATAATAAAAATTATTAATAAATATTAAATAGGTAGATACGGTATTACGTCATGGAAAATATTATAAAAAATCCTCCGGATAAAAACACAAGGTTAAAATATTCATTCGTAATTGCTTTAATATTAGAAATAATGTTTTTGCTTCTTATTGCCGAAATTTCCGTTATCGCAAGGCATTTCGTAAAGCCTATAAAAAAAGCAAAGCCGATGTTAATCTCCGTTGTCAGTATTCCGCACAAGAAAAAAGTCGTTATCCCGCCTAAAAAAAAGGTAGTCCCGGTTAAAAAGTTAAAAAGGATCGTTAAAAAAGTTTCAATTAAAAAATTGGCTAAACCGGCTCCGTTTAAGGTAAATCATGTTTCTATTCCCATGCCTACGCCGGCGGTCCCTATTGCTCCAATCGTTAGATACGTGCCTATTGTCAGTCATGTGCGTAAAAAAATACCTATAAGCGTATTAGATAAATATTTTGGCGAGATAAAGTCGAAAATAATAAGCAATTTGGTCTATCCCGCAATTGCAAAGAAAGAAGGCATGGAGGGATATGTGACCATGTTATTCAGAATCTTAAAAAACGGGGATTTGGTGTTTGAAAAGATTAATAAGACATCGCGGTATAATATTTTAAACAAATCGGCCGTTGAAACCATAAAAATATCAGCTCCATTCATGCCGTTTCCAAAAGGCATACCGAGAAATTCATTAACTTTTTTGATAAAAATACACTTTAAATTAGATCGCTAATGTACATACGGAAAAGTTATTTACTTAAACATTAAATAAATTTTAAATTACAGGAGGTCCAATAATGAATGCGGTTAAGGTTTTAGGTGTGTTGATCGACGGAGGACCGCTTATGTATGCCATGCTAGTACTGTTGCTTATCGCTATTGCCGTTATCGTCGAAAGATTTTATTTTCTTCATAGCGTCATTAAAACCGGCTCGTCTTTTTCCGAGGAGATTAAGGGTATTTTAAAAAGCGATAACGGGCTTGCAAAAGCAAAGAAATATTGCAATGAACATCCGGGGATTTTTTCATCTCTTATCTCGGTTGGCTTTTAACGAAAGAGGAAAGAGACGGGGATTTAATGGAAGAAGCAATGAAACACACGAGGGAAATGGAAAGATACATGTGGATTTTGGATACATTAATCACGATGGCTCCACTATTAGGGCTTCTCGGAACGATAATAGGGATTATGTTATCTTTTAACGTAATAGGTCAGGTAGGTGGAGTATCATCAGACCCGACTGCCATTACCGGCGGAGTCGCGTTAGCTCTTTTGAATACGGCTGCGGGCCTTGTAATAGCCATACTTTGTTTAGGCTTCTTCAATTACTTCCAAAATAAAATTATATCAATAAAAAAACAGATGGAATTTGTAGTTCTGCAATTCGAAAACTTTGTGAAAAGAAATGATTTAAATGACAAGAAGGGTTTTGACTTGAGCGAAAAAAAAGTACTATTTGAAAATAAGGGCGGTAGCACTCTTACCACGGTAAAAGAACCGGCTTGAATCTTGAATGAGATTTTAAATTAAATATTATTATAATTCGGAGGAGTCAAAGCACTATATTATATGAAACTTACTCAGGGACAGGAAATCAAAAAAGCAAGGATAGAATTAGTGCCTATGATAGATATCATGTTTTTTCTTCTGGTATTTTTTATATTCGTAACTCTTTCCATGGTTCATCAAAAGGGGTTAAACGTTCATCTTCCAAAGTCTTCTCAGGGTTCTGCCATAAAAATGCATAATTTCGTAGTAACGCTAAAGAAAAACGGTTCTATTTTTCTTAATAAAGAAAAAACAAATTTTAAAGGTCTTCCTGCTCTACTGAAGCAACGGGTTGCAAACAAGAAGGATCTTATTGTTATAAACGGCGATGAGGGGATTTATCTGAAACGCGTCGTAAAAACAATAAATATAATAAAAAAAGACGGATTTTTGAGGGTTTCTATAGCCGTCAACCCTACAACGTAAATATAAAAAGAGGATTATTATGGACATGAAAAGAAGAGATTTTATGAAAATTGCAGCAGCCGGCTTGTTGGGGGGCATGGTATCGGGCAATTTAATCGCGAATGATGCGGTTGCCGATACAAGGTTTAAAAAACCGGAACACGTAGTTCTAATAATGCAGGAAAACAGGAGCTTCGACCATTATTTCGGCATGATGAACAATACCATAAACGGTCAGTCGAAAAGACTCTTGGATCTCGGTATTACGGACGGTATGGGCGGGAGCGTCAAACCGTACGATCTCGGGTTTCAGTATGTAACTCCAAATAATGTCGACCCTCACCATTCGTGGAAAGCACTACATACTGATTATAATAAAGGGGGGATGAACGGTTATTTTTTAGATGGAATAAACCAACCGGTAAATAATTACAAAGTGATAATGGGTTATTACAATACGAAAAGGGCTCTTTCTTCCTACTATTATTATGCAACTAAGTATACGCTGTGTCAGAACTATTTTCATTCCATTATGGCGCCTACCCTGCCTAACAGGCTTTACCAGATTGCCGGTCAGTCCAACGGTTATATAACGGATGCGACGCCGAAAAAGCCTTATGATTTTCCTACTATCTTTGATAGATTTGAAAAGGAAAAAATATCATGGAAAATATACGTGGAGGGCTGGCCCGACCCTAAAAAATACGTTCACCATTGGGTTCCGGTTATATGGTTCGAAAGCTTCATAAAAAATAAAAATATGTGGTCCAAGATAAGGCCTGCCGACGAGTATTTCGAAGATGTTAAAAAGGGAACGCTTCCGCAATTCAGCTGGCTCGTGCCCAGTCATGAACACTCGGAGCATCCCCCTGCAAACGTTAAAACAGGGATGGCTTACACGGTAAAAAGAATAGAGACGCTAAGAAAAAGTCCGTTGTTTTCGAAGTCGGTTATATTCTTGAACTGGGACGAGGGTGGCGGTTTTTACGACCATGTAGTACCGCCCATTATAGATTATTACGGACTTGGAATACGTGTGGGATGCATAATCATTTCCCCTTTCGTCAAAAAAAGTTATATTTCAAATGTCATGCATGAGCATACATCTATACTCAAATACGTCGAAAATCTTTGGGGGATTGACCCGTTAACAGATAGAGATAGATACTCAAACGGATTTGAGGATGCTTTTATTTAACGGTAAAGCGTAAAAAAATGAGCGAATTTATTTTCCAATACAAAACTCTTTAAATAGTCTGTCAAGTATATCTTCGTTCGTGACGCCTCCGATCATTTCATCCAAAAAGCCGATAGCCTCTCTTAAATCTATCGATATAAGCTCTATCGGCTTTTTATTCTTATATCCTGCAATCCCTTCTTGTAATAAACCGTAGGATTTTTCTAAAAGGGTTTTTTGCCTCAAGGTCGTAATGCCGACATCGCCTTTGACACTGCTTTCTATTTTTAAAATTATATCATAAAGAATATCTTTTAATAAATCTATTCCGGCATTATTTTTTGTACTCATAAAAACCGTCTTTGGAGATTCTACGGTATATTTATCACTAATCATGCGTATAAATTCATCTCTCTTAATTGTTAAATCGTCCCGAGATAACAAATCGATTTTATTTAAAACAAAAATCACATTTTTATGCTTAAATATTTCACGATTAAAACTAAGATCGACGGGATTATCCTGTACATCGTAAATATAAATCACTATATCTGCCTTTTTGATCTGTTCGTATGTTAACTTTATACCCTCAGCTTCGATCGAATTGCAAGATTCACGCAATCCGGCAGTATCTACGATTTTTATCGGTTTATTAAATAAAAATATACTATCTTCAATATAATCCCTTGTAGTTCCCGGCATATCGGAAACGATAGCCCTGTTTTTTTTCAGCAATGTATTTAAGAGACTGGATTTTCCGGCGTTAGGTTTTCCGGCTATAACGACACTTAATCCCTGTCGATTTAAATTATAATTTTCGTAAGTCCCGATTAGTTCTTTAATTGAACAAGCAAGGCTGTCAGATGCCTTAAAGAACCTGCTGTCCATATCCTTGAACTCTTCATCCGGAAAATCTATCAGCGCCTCTACAACGGCTAAAATATATATGTAATCATCGCTAATCTTTCTTATCTTTGTTTCCAGAAGACCGTTTAATTCATTATTGGCGATTAGAAGCGTCTTTACCGAATCGGCTTTTATGATTTCCAAGATTGCTTCTGCCTTGATAAGATTTATCTTATTATTAAGGTATGCTCTTTTGGTAAATTCCCCGTTATAAGCAAGCCTCGCTTCTAATTTAAGTATAGTCTCCAATATATATCGCGTATTAAACACACCCCCGTGCGGATATAGCTCAAACATGTCCTCTCCGGTATAAGAATGAGGACCTTTTATATAAACACAGGCGGTTTCATCTATGAAGGAGTTGATAAACGGGTCGTAAATTCGACCCGCATAAAAATAACGCGGTTTAAGCGGGGAAGAGTTTTTGTTAAATGGATAAAAAATTTTTTTTAAAATGGTTTTACAGTCGGCACCGGAAGCCCTTATAATGCTTATAGCACCCTCACCGGGCGGAGTAGATATTGCGCAAATCGTTTCTATTTCCCTATCAAACGGAGTTTTAACGGTCATTTTTAGACAACCTGAAATCATTTAATAGAATAAAGCCCGACCTAACCGCTCAAAAACTAAGCAAATTTTCTATTAATACTATACTGCTGTGCGATAGTCAATATATTATTGACGGTCCAGTACAAAAGAAGTCCTGCCGGAAAATGAATAAAAAGAAACGTAAAAGCTATAGGAAGAATCAACATTATTTTAGCCTGAGTAGGATCCCCCATGGTCGGGTTCATCTTTTGAGATATGAACATAGTTATGCCCATTATAATCGGTAAAATGTAATAAGGGTCTTGTGCGGCAAGATTATTTATCCATAACATAAACGGAGCATTTCTAAGCTGAATAGCCACTAGTAGTGTCGTATATAAGCCGTAAAAAACCGGGATCTGCAATAGCATGGGCAGGCAACCGCCAAAGGGGTTGACCTTGTTTTCTTTATAGATCTCCATGATCTTTTTATTCAATTCGGTTTTATTACTCTTATACTTCTCCCTCAGATCATTTATTTTAGGGGTTAATTTATGCATCTGCTTCATTGATTTGAAACCTATATATGTAAGGGGGTAAAATACGATTCTTATAGCTAAAACCATCAGTATTATGGCAAAACCGTAATTGTGAACAAAACCATAGAAAAACTCAAGTATATGCAATAAGATTATAGAAAAGAATCCGAAGAATCCGAAACCGATAGTAGAACTAAGATGATGCCCTAAGGGATCAAGCAGGGATAATTTTTTTGGTCCGCCGTAAATTTTTAAGGAAATATAGGCGGTTTTTTTAGGGGACACCAATATTTCTTTGGGAATTATAAAAGAGACTGCGTTACCTATTTTTTTAACAGAAATAATGCTTCCCGGGGATATTGCCGAAAACATAAAATATTTAGAATTAAAACCCGCAAAAGATATATTTCCGCTATAGTGGGTTGTTCGAGTCATATCCGGCGTTACGGAACCGTGATTAATATAAACGATCGGCGTAAATTTTATATGATTAGATTTTTTTAAAACCGGTTTTAAGGCAGCGGAAAGAACATAATGGCCTTTAAATTCTATGGGTTTATTCGTGAGATTTTTAATAGATACGGAGTTAGTTAAAACATACTTACCCTTTAAAAAGGTATAGTCTTTTGTCAGTATCATGCTGCTGCCAAGCGCATATATGAATTTAACCGAATCCTTTTTCTTCTCTATGTTTATAAGCTTAATTGCCGATTTGGAATTTTGGGGAATAAAATTAATAATCCGATTAATGTGTTTCGTATTGGCTAAATTAATTTTATTCTTAAAATTCTTCTCGGTGTATGAATAATTTAAGAGATTTAGCTTAGATACTGCCCCGTCCGGAACATTAAATGAAACGTGAATTTTTCTTCCTTTGTAAAATACGTTTTTAGCGGATTGAACGGACTTTGATAGGATAATATGCTCTTCAGGTTCGGATGCGGTGTTTTTTGCAACTATCGGGCTTTTATGCACACCTACCGTTGAGGCGGAACCCAATATATTACGTACGTGCTCTGTTTTTTTAACCGTAACACCGGCGTGCTTGGTATGGGGCACAAAATAACCCCATCCCAATATTAAAATAACGGATAAAATAGCGGCAATTATAACTCTTTTTTCCAAAAAATCTCCGATTTAAATATTAATATCAGTACTTCAACTTTAGTATTTTGGGACAGGGTCATGACCACATTTAAAAAGTGGATTACATCTTATAACCCTATATATAGAAAGATACAGTGCTCTAAAAAAGCCAAAAGATTTAAAACATTCAATCGCATATTCGGAGCAGGTTGGATAAAACCTACAACTTTGCGGTAACGCTGGAGATAAAAACCTCCTATAAAAACCTATCATGCCTATAAATAACTTATTCAAAACTTTCATTTTATCGATCCAATAAAAACCCTAATTCTTTAAGCAACTGACCATTGGAAGAAGGAGATCTTATAATTAGGATTGAGCAATCTATTTTTTTAAGGCAGTATTGATTTAACCTTATAAATTCTTTAATCCGCCTTTTTAGGCTGTTTCGCTTTACCGCATTAAAAAGCTTTCTTTTAAAGGATATCAAAAACCTAAACCTTTGAGAACTTACATAAAAAACAATGGAAACCTTTTGAATTTTTTTACTTCCGTTATTAAATATATAGTTAATACGCTTTTTATCTTTTAATTTAATGTTTTCTTTTAATGTAAATCCGGTAGTAGATGAAATAACCATTAAAATATAACCGAGCGACAAATAAACGATTTACGTTAGTTATACGGCAAATTACTTAGAGCTTATAACGGGAACCAATATCTTACGCCCTTTTCTTCTGCGTCTTGACAATATTAATCTGCCGTTTTTAGTACTCATACGACCTAAAAAACCGTGAGTTCTTTTTCTTTTTAATTTACTAGGCTGATATGTACGCTTCATAATCTTACTCCAAACTAAATTTTAAAATTACAATTAAATTTCAATTTAAGCAAATAACAATGATGATGTCAAGCCTTTTTTATTTTTACATTTAACTCTCAACTTATGTTATTATAAAAAATTAATTGAAATATAATTTAAAATTTGATAAATTTAAATAGTCTTAAACATAATAATATTAAAATGTTATGTTTAACTTATTAGAATTATTATATTATTTGAGTTACCAACAGTTGTTGATAAATATGTTTAATTTTATTGCTTCTATTATTAGAAAATAGGATTTAAACGCATTGCAAATAAATTTTTAATACCCTGACTCATTTTATGAATAAAGTCGAACCGTTACTCGAAGAATTAAAAAAAGAAATAGGTGTGAGTAATTTTAATATATGGTTTATTCCTACCAATATATATTTAGAAAACAATACTATTACATTTTATGTCCCTAATAAATTTTTTAAAGATATAATCAATGAATCTTATAGAGAAATTATATTAAGCATTTGGAAAAAATTAGATAATGAAGAAGACTTAAATTTTATATATAATATTAATGATGCAGGTATCGGCGCCGTTAATGTCGACGATAATAAAATTAACGTTCCGAGTATAAACAATAATCATGATATATTCAATAAAAAAATCAATGTCGTAAAAAATACCGAAAATAATAAAATATTTAAAAAAAACTACGTAAGCTTAAATTCCAGATATACCTTTGAAAATTTTATTATAGGTTCCGGAAATCAGTTTGCTCATGCTGCAAGTTTTGCCGTTGCCAACCTTCCCGGTCAAACATATAACCCTATGTTTATCTATAGTGACGTTGGGCTCGGCAAAACACATTTACTCAATGCTATTGCAAATAAAATAATTAAAGAAAAAAAATTGAATATATGCCTTGTTTCATCGGAAAAATTTACAAATGAAATGATTACGTCCATAAGGGACGACAGAATGATTGAATTTAGGAATAAGTATAGAAATGTCGATATATTATTAATTGATGATATACAATTTATTGCCGGAAAAGAAAGGACACAGGAAGAATTTTTTTACACTTTCAATACGTTATATGAAAATCAAAAGCAGATTGTAGTATCAAGCGATAAAATTCCTAAAGATATAGTCAGCCTTGAAGAGCGAATAAGATCGCGATTTGAATGGGGATTAATTGCCGATATTCAACCTCCTGACTTTGAAACTAGAGTTGCTATTCTTAAAAAAAAAGCTTTTCTTGATAATATTGATTTTCCGGATGATGTTTTAAGCCTTTTGGCTAATAAAATTGATTCTAATATAAGAGAATTAGAAGGAGCAATGATTAGAGTATCGGCATATTCATCTTTTGCAGGAAAGCCTATAACCGTCGATCTTGCAATGGAAGCAACTTCAAATTTATTAAGAGAAAATAAAAAAATTATAACCGCCGAAAATGTTATAAAATCAGTATGTAATTATTTTAATATTAAGATTGCCGATATTAAATCGAATAAAAAATTAAAAGAATTTGTGGAACCGAGACAAATAGCAATGTATTTAATAAGAAACAATACTGAACTATCATTTCCCGAAATAGGTAATAAATTTGGCGGAAAAGACCATTCTTCCATTATATATGCCGTGAATAAAGTTAAAAAGATTTTAAAAGATAACGAAGAGTTAGAAAGGACATTAAATAGTATAATTAAACTGATTAAAACTGTTTAATTCTTTTATTGAGAAAAGAATTAAACAGTTTTCTTGAAATAAGAGGAAAAAATAGCACATGTTTTTTAACAAGAATATGTATAGTTATCTTAATACGTTATATACTTATAAACGTTTTAAACCGTATTACTACTACTACTGTTTTTAAAATTAATAAAATATAATAATAATAGGGATAACGAATATGTTGAATTTTAAAATTAAGAAGAAGGTTTTTTTGAATTGCCTTGCGACCGTTCAAGGAGCTTCAGAAAAAAAAGGATCTTTATCTATAGTTTCTAATTTACTGATTGAAAATATAGATAATAATTTTATAAAAATAAGTGCTACCGATTTAGAAATCAGTATTATTACATATTGCAGCGCTGAAATTATATCTAAGGGAAAAATAACGGTTAATTCTAAAAAGATCTACAGTATAGTAAAAGAATTTCCTGAAAACAAAATAGCCGCGTCTGATAATTTACGTATAGATTTTATAGAAAATGAAAGCGGTATGGTTACGATTAGTTACAAGAAAACCATTTTTAAATTAACTACGGTTCCTGCTATTGATTATCCTACTATTATGGATTTTAAGTCGGAGGATAATTTTGATATAGACTTAAAAATTTTAAAAACGCTTATCGGTAACGTTATTTTTTCTACGGCTTTAAATGAGGATACAAAAAGAAACCTTACCGGCGTGTATTTCGTTTTAGTTAATTCTAACGAAAAAGATTATTTAAGATTAGTGGCTACGGATGGACATAGATTATCGCTAACTCAATTTAAAATTGATTATATGGGTAAAAAAAACGACGGTATTTATAATTTATTAAAAACAGGAATTATAATTCCTAAAAAAATATTAACCGAAATTTTAAAATTAGACAAAGAAGGTGTCGTTAATATTTTAATAAATTTAAACAATGTCATTTTTGAATTTAAAAAACAATCGGATGAAACCGATAAAAATACTAAATTCATATCAAGACTAATAGAGGGAAAATTTCCGGATTACGAAACTATTATCCCTAAAGACGGATATAAGACTTCAATAATAAACACTAAAAAATTTTATAATTCCATTAAGATGGTATCTTTGCTTGCAGAGGAGAAAAGTCATTCTATAGAATTAGGCTTTACGGAAAATAATTTATTGGTTAAAACCGTAAATACCAATATAGGAGAAGCAAGTGATGAAATAGAAATTGATTACAAAGGAGAGCCTATGAATATTAAATTAAATTCCAGATATATTATGGATTTTATTGTTAATATTTCTGAAGATAGCGTAAGTACCAGGTTTAATACTATTTATACGCCTTTTGTTATTGAACCTCATATAGAAAAAAACGACGATAAAGCAATGTATACTATAGGCGTATTTATGCCGATGAGATATTGAGAAATTTAAAATAAGGGGTTATTAAATGAGCGATGAAAAAAATGAATATAAGAGTACGGATATTCAAGTTTTAGAAGGGTTGGAAGCCGTAAGAAAATTACCGGGAATGTATATAGGTTCAACCGGTATAGAGGGGTTACATCATTTAGTTTATGAAGTTGTGGATAATAGCATTGATGAAGCACTGGCGGGATATTGTAAAAATATATTCATATCCATAAATATCGACGGTAGTATTACCATAGAGGATGACGGGAGAGGAATACCCACGGGTATTCATAAGGAGCAAGGCGTTTCGGCAGCACAGGTTGTTCTTACGGTTTTACATGCAGGCGGTAAATTTGATAAAAAGTCATATAAAGTATCCGGTGGTCTTCACGGGGTAGGTATTTCCGTCGTAAATGCCTTGTCAAAAAAATTAGATATGGAGATTTATAGGGACGGTTATGTTTATAGGCAAAGCTATAGCAAGGGTATCCCTCTCAATAAACTTGAACGATGTGAAAAAACGAATAAAAACGGAACGTCTATTTCTTTTTTACCTGACGATGAAATTATGGAATCTAATAATTTCGATTTCGATATTTTATCGAATAAATTAAGGGAACTTGCCTTTTTGAATGCCGGTATACATATAAATATTATAGATGAGATTAATAATAAATCACACGATTTCAAATATGACGGGGGCATTAAATCATTCGTAGAATATATAAATCAAAATAAGAATACCATCATAAAAGAACCTATTTTTATAACGGCTAAAAAGGGAGACGTTATAATGGATATTGCGCTTCAATATAACGACGGCTATTCGGAAATAATATATTCTTACGTAAATAATATAAATACGAAAGAAGGAGGAACTCACTTAGCAGGCTTCAAGTCGGCGTTGACAAGGGTCATAAACGGCTATTACGTGTCTAATATGGGTAATTTTAAGGATAGAGGAAGTAAACGTAGCGAACCTGTTCAAATCTCGGGAGACGATGTAAGAGAGGGCTTAATCGCAGTCATTAGTCTTAAAATGCCGAGTCCGCAGTTTGAGGGACAGACAAAGACTAAGCTTGGAATAGTTTTATTAAAGGCGTCGTTGAATCTTTAATTAATGAAAAGCTATCGGAATTTCTAGATGAAAATCCGCATATTTCCAAAATAATAATAGAAAAATCATTAGACGCCGCAAGGGCAAGGGAAGCGGCAAGAAGAGCAAAAGAACTCGTAAGAAGAAAAAACTTGTTGGATTTTTCTTCTTTACCGGGTAAATTAGCCGACTGTCAAGAAAAAGACCCGTCCCGGTGTGAAATTTACATAGTCGAAGGGGACTCTGCGGGCGGCAGCGCTAAGCAGGGAAGAGACAGAAGGTACCAGGCCATACTTCCTTTGAAGGGTAAAATATTAAATGTTGAAAAAGCCAGGCTGGAAAAAATGTTAAATTCAGATGAAATAAAAATATTAATTACGGCGCTTGGCGGGGGTATTACATCCGGTGCTTCCAAAAAAGAAGAAAGTTTTTTTAATTTAGAAAAGCTTAGGTATCATAAAATAATAATTATGACGGATGCCGATATTGACGGGTCACACATTAGAGCGTTACTTCTTACATTTTTTTACAGATATATGAAAGAAGTTATAGAAAACGGTTATTTATATATTGCATTGCCCCCGCTTTATAGGGTTAAAAGGAGAAATAATGAAATTTACCTTAAGGACGACGAGACATTAGACGAATTTCTTATAGGCGAGTCCCTTAATTCCTTAAATGTTTACAGGGGGCAGTCTGATTCAACGGAGCATATTTTAGACAAGAAATGGGTTAAAGAAGCTATAAGTAAAATAAAAAACTATAAGAGTTTAATTAATAAATTGAACAAAATACATATAAATAAAAAAATAGTAGAGTATTTAATAAGCAATGATCTTTCTTCGGAAGATATGCTTGTAGATCATCAATATTCCGATAAATTGACTAACTTGATTGATTTTTGTAAAAGCGAAGATTACGATATAAGTATTGCTGAGGATGCGGATTTTGAAGATTATTATACGGCATCGATTAAATACGATAACTTCAATCAACCCACTTATGTTAATAAGAGGTTTTTAGAATCCATTAATTACAGGACTGTTTATAATTTGTACAGAGAGATAAAATTATTTGATTTCTTAAATGTAATTATCGTATCGGAATCCGAAAAACATACGGTAAAAGATATGAATGAATTTTATGATATTATTAAATCTAAAATTCCTCAAAATATGTCTGTTCAGAGGTATAAAGGGCTTGGAGAAATGAACCCTGATCAGTTATGGCAAACAACCATGAACGAAGAGACTAGAACATTAAGGAAGGTTAACATAAACGATATCGTAGAGGCCGACGGTATGTTTGATATCCTTATGGGAGACAGAGTAGAGCCGAGGCGTAAATTTATAGAGGATAACGCTCTTAACGTAGTAAATTTGGATGTTTAAATCTACTTTACTGTCTCATTAGACTTAGGAGATGTACGGTGAGAATTAGATTTTTTGGAGGTTTTGTTTTTAGTGGTTCTCGCCGTTTTTTTGACGGAAGCATTTAATTTTTCGGTCGGTTTTCTTCTTATGGGTTTTTTGACGGAAACGTTTTTTCCTTTAGTGATGCTTTTTGGTTCCGGTTCCGGTTTTGGTTCTTCGATATCGCTTAACGGATTGACCTGGTCCTTGAGATCCGACGAAGCCTTCTTGAACTCTCTTAATCCTTTACCTATAGTTTTTCCGATTTCAGGAAGTTTTGAAGGTCCAAACACTAGTAAGGCGATGACCGCTATAATAATTAATTCAGGAGCTCCTACACCAAACATTTTTACCTCGTATATTGCTTTTCGCTTAATTATATAATAATTTTACAAAATATTCAAATTGATTTGTATTTATGTTATATGTAAATAATATTTTTTACAGCATTCAGGGTGAATCGTCTTTTGCCGGTTATCCATGTAAGTTCGTGAGGCTTGCCGGCTGTAATCTCAAATGTTCTTACTGTGATACAAAAGAGGCTTTAACAGTCAAAAATGCTAAAAAGTTGAGCATAAGCAGTATTATAAAAATTTTATGCAATATCGGAGACGAGAAAGGGCTTGTTGAAATCACCGGGGGCGAACCCCTGCTTCAGGAATCCGTATACGACCTTTTTGATGAATTGATCAAATCGGAATATTTAATTTTATTAGAAACCAACGGAACGATGAGCTTAAGAAATGTTTCCGAAAAGGTTATTAAAATAGTTGATATAAAATGCCCCTCCAGCGGTTTTTCAGAAAAATTCAATTATGAAAATTTGAATTACGTCAATAAATCAGATGAGATAAAATTTGTCATAGGAACGGAGGAAGACTATGATTTTGCAAAATATTTTCTAACAACCCATAAATTAAAAACAAAAAAGATAATATTTTCTGCAGTCGGAGGGACTACTCCCTCAAGAGATCTGGCATTAAAAATATTAAAAGACGGATTAAACGTCAGGTTGGGAATGCAACTGCATAAAATATTACGGCTGAAATAGATTAAATTATTTCATTTTCTGCTATACCGCCCTTACCGGATAACGTCATTATATGGTTAAAAACAAAAACACAGATGCCTACAAACTCCATAAAAGCAAAAACGCCGAGAAGCAAGATAGGGTAAAACCCGTGGACCTCGTCTTTAAAGAAAATCCATGTTAACGTCATGCCTATCAAGCCGATATTTGCAAGATAAAATTGAACGGCCATAAGTGGTTCGCTATATAGTTTAAAGCCGCTAAATCTTGGCAAAACATGATAACTGACCGAGTATATCATCATGGCGATAAAACCGAGTAAAAGAAAATGGACATGTGCTAAAAGCAGGTAACCTATAGACGCAGGGTAGACCGCCATAATTAAACCTAATCCTGCCCCGATAATCAAGTAGATCAACGAAGCTATGGTAAAATATCTTATTATAGGACTCATATTGTTCTTTATTATATCAATTCAACAGCATAATTTTTATGATTATTATCACATATTGCCATAATAATTACAGTAATCTTTCATAAAGCATTCAGAGCAATTTGGATTCTTGGCTTTGCAATAAATTCTTCCGTGGTTAATTAACCACGTGTGAAATTTCATTCGGAAATTTTTCGGAATTATTTCGGTAAGTGCCTTTTCCGTCTTTTCGACTGTTTTTGCGTCGGCAATCCCTATGCGGTTAGCAACCCTGAATACATGCGTATCCACAGGCATTCTATCTTCGTTAAAATATATACCGAGTATGACATTGGCGGATTTTCTTCCTATGCCCGGAAGACCGATGAGAACGTCAAAATCTCTCGGAACCGTATTATTAAATTTATCCGCAAGTATCTTTGACGTTTCGATTATATTTTTTGCCTTATTATGAAACATTCCGCAGGTTTTAATCTCTTCTTCAAAATCCTCAAGGTTTCTCTTTGCAAGGTCGGAAGGTTTAACATAGTGTTTAAATAATTCCGTAGTTATTATGTTAACCCTTTTATCGGTACACTGAGCAGATAAAATAACGGCGATTAAAAGCTGAAAAGCATTGTTAAAGTTTAAAAATGGAGCCAAATTACCATAATGTTCTTCAAACAGGCTTATTATTGCTTCTATATCTCGTTTTTTAAATCCCGCCGCAGGCATTTCTAATATTTATAATATTTCAAAAATATTAAAGAAAAATGAAATTTCAGATTTAGATGATTCCGGAGAATCCGATCCATGAACGATATTTCTTTCTATGCTTTCCGCAAACATTTTCCTAATAGTGCCTTCTTTTGCATCTTTTGGGTTGGTGGCACCCATAATTTCTCTGTTTTTTGAAATTGCGCTTTCGGCAGACAATACCATGGGAATAATAGCGCCCTCTGTCATGAAGCTGATTAAACTGTTAAAAAAGGGTCTATCCTTATGAACGTAATAAAATCCTTCAGCCTCTTTCTTTGTGAGCTGAACCTTTTTTATCGCCTTAATTTCAAATCCATTTTCCTCGAACATCAATATGATTTTACCGGTTAAGCCTTTTTTAACCCCATCCGGTTTTATAATGGAAAGTGTTTGCTCTATCATTTAAGTAATACCTCTTTTTTATTGATTATATTTGCTCTTTAATTATTATTTTTAATCTCTTTTCCTAATTTAAAACCTATCTCTATTGCTTTTTTATTGTAATCTTCAAATCCACTCGGAACTCTTTTTATAAGTGCATTTTTAATAGACTCGTGAGAAACTATTCCTGATATCTCGACAAGTACGCCAAGGGCTATAATATTTAATCCAAGAACCTTCCCAAGTTCTTCTCTCGCCGATTTTACCATATCTATTACGTAAAGCTTGCCTCTTGCCTTTGAAAAATCCGTTACAAGCTCTTTATCGGCGATAACAATGCCTGTTTCCTTAACGTCGTCTATGTATTTATTGAAGGATTCTTGCGTCAGAGCAACCATATAATCTACCTTTGTCGCCTTAGGGTATTCGATAGGGCTATCGGATACGATCACTTCAGATTTGCTGGAGCCGCCTCTCGCCTCAGGTCCGTAAGACTGAGTTTGAACCGCATTCTTATCTTCATAAATTGCGGCAGCATCCGCCAATATAATTCCGGCCAATATTAAACCCTGACCGCCCGATCCGGAAAACCTGAATTCAATCCTGTCGTTCATATTCGGTGCCCTCTTTTAAATTATGAATTTTACTATTTTGTTTTTAACGTTTCAGCCATTTTACGATACTCGCTTGAAAATTCCGGCTTATCGGTGTTTTCAAGAAAAATTCCGGTTTTGAATCTTCCGGCTAATTCCTCATCGGACATATTTTCGGCAGAACGGATAGGAATAGCCTTTTCTTTTTGATATTTAACCATTTCGACGGGAGATTTCATTTTATTTCTTCTTCCGAAGGAAATATGGCAGTTTGTGATAACTTCTAAGACCGAAAAACCGGTGTGTTTAAGAGCACTGACTATAAACTTTTCAAGTTGAACGGCATGATATGAAGTTGATCTGCCTACCCATGTCGCCCCTGCCGCTTGAGCCAAATTACAAGCATCAAAAGGCTGTTCGATACTTCCGAAAGACGTTGTGGTGGAATATGTGCCGAGCGGCTGTGTCGGAGAATACTGCCCGCCGGTCATTCCATACGTATAATTATTAAAAATAATCATGGTTATATCTATGTTTCTTCTTGCGGCGTGTATAAAATGATTTCCGCCTATCGCCAGGGCATCACCGTCGCCTGATATCGCAATAACCTTGAGCCTCGGCTTAAACATTTTAATTCCTGTCGCAAACGTTAATGCCCTTCCGTGCGTAGTGTGAATCGTGTTGAAATCGACATAGCCGGGAAGCCTGGAGGCACAGCCGATACCGGATGCTACTACGACGTCATCCTTGGGGTATTCGCATTTATCAATAGCCCTTAAAAGAGCCTTTAGAATGATTCCGTCTCCGCAACCGGGGCACCATATATGCGGCAGCGTATTTTTTCGCAAATATTTATCATAATCGAATTTTGTTTTTATCATTTTAAATCTCCTGCATATATAAGTAAGATTAATTATGATTCCGCTATTTCTTTTATCTTTGCGTAAATTTGATCGGGAGTAATCGGTTCTCCGGTAACTACATTTAAACCATAAACCTGACTCTCGCAAGCATTTCTTTGAATCTCTAAAATTATCTGCCCCATATTCATTTCCGGAACTAAAATCTTTTTAATTCTTTTTGAGAGATTAGAAATTTGTTTTTCCGGAAAGGGCCATATTGTTATAGGTCTAAACATGCCTGCTTTTATACCGGCGGTTCTTGCCATCATGACGGCCTGCCTCGTCGAACGCGAAGTAGAGCCGTAAGCAACTACAAGTATATCCGCATCCTCGGTTTGAAATTCATCGAATTTTTCTATGTCTTCAATATTTTTATAAATTTTATCTATAAGCCAGTTCTGCGCATTTTTAATAGTCTCCGTTTTTTGAGAGGGAAAACCGGTTTCGCCGTGAATAAGCCCTGTAACGTGATAGCGATATCCTTCACCCATAGGGGCTAACGGCGTTACTGCACCACTTGTGTAGTTATACGGATTATACTCTTCAGGAGGAACGTCAGGTAATTTTACGTCTATTATATCAACATCGCTTTTATCGGGAACTACAACCTTTTCCCTCATGTGACCGATTATTTCATCGGTTAGAATGAGAACCGGTGTTCTATATTTTATGGATAAATTAAATGCCCTTATGGTTTCATAAAGAGATTCGTTAACGCTTGAAGGTACAATTGCTATGATTGCGTGGTCTCCGTGCGTCCCCCATTTTGCCTGCATAATATCGCTCTGCGCGGGAAGTGTCGGTAAACCCGTAGATGGTCCGCCTCTCATAACGTTTACAATAACGCATGGAATCTCACTCATTGATGCATAGCCTATATGTTCCTGCTTTAACGAAATACCCGGACCGGAAGAGGCGGTAATCGCTTTGGCTCCGCCTAATGCAGCGCCAAGTACCGCTCCCAAGGCGGAAATTTCATCTTCCATCTGAAGAAATACACCGCCGGTTTTTGGAAGTTTACTTGATAAAAGCTCCGCTATCTCGGAAGACGGAGTTATAGGATAGCCCGCAAAAAAATTGCATCCCGCTATAATCGCTCCCTCAGCAATTGCTTCATTTCCCTGCATCAATTTTATATTTTTAGCCATTGTTGTATTATTCCCCCGTTATTAACCGTTATTATGCTATTCTACGCTAATCGAAAAATCGGGACATAAATATTCGCACATATTGCATTTGGTACATTTAGATATATCAATGACTTTGACTATCTCTTTGTCCATCTCAAGAATATGCTCGGGACAAAACGCTACGCAAAGTTCACATCCCTTGCAATAGTTGACGATTATACTAATCGTGGTATTACCCCTTTTCCCTTTTCCCGAAGTCTTCCTCATCGTAAGTCCGTCATTTGTTTCGATTTCGATCTCTCCACCGTCACATGCGTTAAAATTTGCAGGTGCAACGATAGCCGCGTCGTCGTTTAGATTTTTATTGTTTTTTTCGGGCACGTTAGCCTCCTACGAAAGTTTTATTGGTTAATGAAGTTTTAGAGCCTTCTTGAGCGTTTCGGCAATTACGGAGGGATTATCGGCAATATATACTCCATTTGTTTCCATAGTTTTAAGTTTTTCGGGGGCGGTTCCTTTGCCTCCGGAGATTATTGCGCCGGCATGCCCCATTCTTCTACCCGCAGGAGCAGTTTTACCGGCAATAAATCCCACAACGGGCTTTTTCATATTGTTTTTAACGAATTCCGAAGCCTCCTCTTCCGCGGTCCCTCCTATTTCTCCAATCATGACTACCGCTTCTGTTTCGGGATCTTTTTCAAACAGCCTTAAAAAGTCGGTAAAGGAAGAACCTATTATGGGATCGCCTCCGATACCTATGCAGGTAGTTTCGCCAAACCCCGCTTTAGTAATCTGGTTCACCGCTTCATACGTGAGCGTGCCGCTCCTGGATAAAACACCTATTTTACCTTTTTTATGAATAAATCCGGGCATAATGCCGATTTTACATTCGTCTGCAGTAATAATTCCGGGACAATTCGGCCCTATCATAATAGATTTCGAGCAATTTAAGGCGGCTTTGACGTTCAACATATCCATTACCGGTATACCCTCCGTTATGCAAACTATGAGCGAAATTTCTGCTTCTATTGCCTCTATTATGCTTGAAGCGGCAAAGCCGGCAGGAACGAAAACCATCGTTGCGTCTATCTTTTTGCCCTCTTTTTTTGCCTCTTCTATCGTATTGTAAACAGGTATGGATTCGTTAAATAATGTTTTGCCCTTAAACGGGGTAACGCCCGCAATAATGTTTGTGCCGTATTCTATACATTTTAAAGCATGAAACGACCCTTCTTTTCCGGTAATTCCCTGAACTAATACAGAAGTATTTTTATTTATCAGTATGCTCATAAATTTGTTTTTGTTTTATTAACTATATCCGAAATTTTTTTAGCTCCATCCGCAAGGTCTCTACTAACTATAAAATTCATTTCGGAGTTATTGATTAATTTTACGGCAGTTTCTGCATTAGTGCCTTCCAATCTTATGACGACGGGCAATTTTAATCCGATATTTTTAGCTGCGGTGATAACCCCTTTCGCAACCATATCGCACTTGACGATCCCGCCGAATATATTAATAAATATACCCTTGACATTTTTGTCGGACAAAAGAATGTTAAATGCCGTCTCTACCCTCTTACTATCGGCCGTTCCGCCTACATCAAGAAAATTAGCCGGCATCGCTCCAAACTCTTTAATAGTATCCATCGTAGCCATGGCAAGTCCTGCGCCGTTCACCATGCATCCGACGTTTCCGTCTAGTTTTATATAATTAAGCCCAACGCTTTTTGCTTTAATCTCTAAGGGCTCTTCCTCGTCCTCGTCTTCAAAGTCGCTAAAATAAGGGTGCCTTATGGATGCGTTATCGTCTAATATTATTTTAGCGTCTAATGGGATAAACAGGTTTGCTTCGGTTAGAATTAACGGATTAATCTCAAGCATTGACATATCTTCCTTAACAAAAGCGTTGTATAAAAGGTTTATAAGATTAGAAAAATCATTGTAAAGATTTTTTTTAATGCCGAGAAATAAAAGCATTTTGAGTATATGGAAGGATTTTACGCCATGCATCGGGTTGATTGAAACGGTTAAAATCTTCTCGGGAGTATTTTTAGATACTTCTTCAATCTCCATGCCCCCATCTGCGCTTACGACAAACACGACAGACGATATCTTTCTGTCTATCGTAACGGATAGATAATACTCTTTTACTATTGCGGCCCCCTCTTCTATAAGGACCTTTCTCACGATTTTTCCTTCTTTCCCTGTTTGTTTGGTAATTAGATTCATGCCTATCATTTTTTCGGCAATGGATTTAGCCTCGTCGGCAGATTTTACTATCTTAACACCGCCGGCCTTTCCTCTTCCGCCTGCGTGAACCTGAGCCTTTACGGCAACGAGCGAAGACGACAATACCTGATAAGCCCTGTATGCTTCTTCAGGGTTACGACACAAGACAGACTTAAGAGTCTTAACGCCGCTGTTGTTCAAAAGTTCTTTTGCCTGATATTCGTGAATGTCCATAATAACGATAAATATGTGTTATGAGTTTAATTAGTTCTATCTATTAATATATTTGTTTTCGTATTGTTTTTTTCCGTCTTCATACAAGTCTCCGCCGTATGCGTCGTTTATGACGACGACGCGGAAGTCTTCGACTAAGAGTTTACGGACGGCTTCGGACAAAAGGTCTTCATATGCAATGACCTTAGCATCTTTTATGGTTTTGGAAATTAATGCCCCCGCCCCTCCAATGGCACCGAAATACACCGCCTTATATTTTTGCATCGCTTCTCTTACTTCAATAGATCTTTTGCCCTTACCTATCATTCCCTTTAATCCGAGTTTAATCAGCGTGGGCGTATACGCATCCATTCTATAGCTTGTAGTGGGTCCGGCCGAGCCTATAACTTCGCCCGGTTTTTCCGGGGTGGGCCCGACATAGTAAATAATTTGTCCTTGAATATCAAAAGGTAGGGGTTTATTTTCCTCTATTAGCTTGACCAACCTAAAGTGGGCTTGGTCTCTTGCGGTATAGATCGTCCCGCTTATAGATACCTCGTCGCCTGTCCTCAGACTTAATATTGTATCATCTGTAAGGGGAGCGCTTAGTTTTTTGATATTCATTTTGTTTATATATAAGTTAAATGACGGCTTCGCCGTGTTTGTACGAATGACATCCGAGATTTACGGCAACGGGAAGACTTGCTATATGGCACGGCTCTTTGATTATATGCACGCCTATCGCCGTATAAATCCCGCCGAACCCCATCGGCCCCGTTCCGATATTATTAACTTTTTCAAAGATAATTCTTTCCATTTCGTTTAATTCGTCGTCGTCGTTTCTTGAGCCCAATTCCCTAAAAAGAGATTTTTTTGCAAGAATAGCGGACCTTTCAAAATTGCCGCCGATACCTATTCCTACGATATTAGGGGGGCATGGATTCGGTCCCGCCTCCCGCATCGTTTCAACGACAAAATTGATAATCCCGTCTTTTCCGTCTGAAGGACGCAACATTTTTATTTTACTCATATTTTCACTTCCGCCACCCTTGGCGGAATACATTATTTTAAGCTTATCACCATCGGTAACGTCATAATGTATTATTGCCGGAGTATTGTCTCCGATATTTTTTCTTGTGAAAGGATCGCACGTAGATTTTCTTAAAAATCCCTCCGAGTACCCCGCCCTTGTACCTTCATTTATAGCATCGGTTAAATTTTTACCCTTAACGGTAACGTCGGCACCTATTTCTACAAAAAATACGGCAAGGCCGGTATCCTGACACAGCGGCTTATTTTCAAGTTCTGCAATGTCGGCATTCAGCAATATTTGACTTAAGACGGTCTTTCCGGATTCGGAAATTTCTTTCTCGAGGGCTAACTTTAAACTTTTACGGGTATCTTCTGGCAAATTAATGCTTGAGCTGATTATTAAATTTTTAACGGCGTTCGATATTAACTCGGATGTTATAAACCTCATGCACAAAGTGTTCCATTCAGATTTAATGTTAGTAATATTTTACATATTTAAAAAATAATTTCAAGTAAAAAATAAACCGTCTATGATTATCCTAAACATTTTGATGGATGCAAAAAGTATTTGTCATATCGCAAATAGTCAGCTCCGGTTGTATCACTACATGGTTTATTTCGAATTTTTCCTTGAGGGTTTTTTGAATATCCTCTATAATACAGCATATATCCGATGAATTAGATATATTTTTCTCTATGAGAATATGGGCGCTTAGTAGCCTAAAAGATTTAGACATACTCCATATGTGAAGGTCGTGCACTTCTTCCACTCCCCGTTTTTTAAGAATCTCGGTTTTGACCTTCAGAAAATCAATTTCTTTAGGAACGCCTTCCAATAGTATATTTATTGTTTCGTTTATAACGGAAAATGCTCCTATTGCAATAATGGGCGAAACGATCAAGCTCATTATTGGGTCTACATAATCAAGCCCGGTAAAGTAAATAATTATTCCGGCGGCTATGATAGCTACTGAAATAAGAGAATCTCCCAGTATATGGAAAAATGAACCCTTTAGGTTTAAATTGCTATGAATGTCTTTATGAATTTTTAGTCCTATTAAAACATTTATAAACAGACTTACTATCGGAAATATTATCATAATCTTCGAATTAACTATTTCCGGACGAAGGAGCCTCAAATAGCTTTCGTAAATTAATACTGCGGATATTATTAAAAGCAAAAGCGAGTTTAAAAGAGCCGCTAATATTCCCATCCTATGATAGCCGTAAGTATTTTTTCCGTTAGGTATTTTTCTTATCTGTTTTTGGGCAAACCATGCAAGTAGAAGCGACGACGCATCTACCAAGATATGTCCGGAATTGGAATACAACGCCATACTCTTAGAAATAATAGCGCCGCTAAATTCCACAAGGAGTATAAAAATAGTGAGAAAAAATGCTATTTTTAGGTTTTTTTCCGATCTGAAAGATTCGCCGTTTAAACCCAATGAATGGGAATGGACATGTTTCTCGCCGTCGGCATGCTCGGTAGATTTAGCAGGTTTTGTGTTTAAGGTGTTTTCTGCAATTGACAACATTCTTATAGAATATTATACAATTATTTTAAAATCAAGTTAATTTATTAATTCTGTTGATAAATACACGGAAAAAACTATATAATCGTATAGTATTGAAGTATCAAAATTTACATATAATGGAAAAAAAAATAATATTGGCTTCGTCTTCGAAAAGAAGGAGTTATTTACTCGAAAAATTAGGGCTTAACTTTATCGGTATGAAGCACAGGCTTTCGGTTGAAACGAGGTTTGACGAGAAAACAATATCCATAGAGTGTTTTGTTTCCGATTTGGCGCTGAAAAAAGCCGAAAGTTTACAGGATGATTATCCGGATAGCTTCATAATCGGTTCGGATACGGTTATTTATTTTAACGGAAAAACCTTCGGTAAGCCGAAATATTTTAGAGACGCGGTTAAAACATTAAGTCTGCTTTCCGGCAAAATTCACTACGTCTATACCGGTGCTTGTTTGATAAATAAAAATATCGGCGTTTATAAAACGGTTTTTGATAAGACGTTGGTTGCAATAAGGCCGTTAAGCAAGGAAGATATAGTTAAATATTTAAATAAACATTCTCCCATGGATAAAGCCGGAAGTTACGGAATTCAGGATGAAGGCGGAATTATAGAGTCCTACTTGGGTTCTTTCGAAAATGTTTTGGGATTATGTATTCAGAAACTGATTCCTATTTTAAGGGAATCCCGTCTGATTTAACCGATAGGCGATTTTAAGAATTAAGATGCAGCAATAATATCAAAAATAATTTAGAAAATATGGAGGGTATATGCTTGCAAAAGAACGAATTGTCGGTTTTATAGGTGCCGGAAATATGGCATATGGGCTGATAAAGGGAATGAGAGACGCGGAATCGAATATAAAGATTTTTTTTTATGATCCCGACGACGAAAGAACCAAATTTGTCAAAAATAGCTTGAGAGTAAACGCTTTAAGCAGTATCGGAGAAATCGTAGAAAACTGCGATACGGTTTTTATAGCCGTTAAGCCGTATTCCGTTGAAAGCGTTCTTGAGGTTTCGGCGCAGACGTTAAATAATTTTATTAAGGGTAAAAAACCGCCGGTTTTTGTTTCTATTGCAGGCGGAATTAAGATAGATTTTATTGAAAGAATTTTCGATAAAATGCTGAAAGATTTTATAAAGCAAAGCCACCCACTTAAAATATTCAGGGTTATGCCGAATATAAATTCTTTGGTAGGCAAGGGTATGAGCGTAATCTGTCACAATGTTAACGTTTACAAGGAGGACGCCTGTTTAATTATTAAACTGATAGAAACATCCTCAAAGGTCGTTTCGGCAGACGAAAAATATTTTGATGCGGTTACGGCCTTAAGCGGTAGCGGTCCGGCCTATATCTTTTTGATAGCAGAGGGATTAATAGAGGCAGGGGTTAAATTAGGTCTTCCAAAGGAAATTGCAAAAACGCTATCCGTGCAGACTATTTTAGGGTCCGCAGAAATTCTTAACAGCAATGAATTTTCAAAAACATCGACGAAAGAACTAAAAGATATGGTAACCTCTTCCGGAGGAACGACCGCATACGGACTCGCCAAGCTTGAAGAGGGACGAATTAAATACGTTATTGATTCGGCAGTTGATGCCGCATATTTAAGGGCTAAGGGCTTGATTTGAAAATACCCTATGCAGTCGGATATTTAGTTTCGACCATATCATATAAATGTATTATTATATATAACAATACGATATAAACGCTGTAAAAACAAAGTAGAGGCATATGTATAAAGGTTCTATATATGAAAACATAAACGCTGCTATTGGGCGGGCAAAAAGTGCCGCGGCAAGAAGCGGTCGTAATTTTTCCGACATAACGGTTCTTGCCGCATCTAAAACAAGAAATACGCGGGAGATCATAGAGGCGCTTGACGGCGGGATAACTGTCTTCGGGGAAAATTATATTCAGGAGTTTCTGCCTAAATACGAAGCGTTAATAGGGTTCACGGGTAAGAGGCTAAGCTGGCATATTATAGGGCATGTTCAAAAAAATAAGGTCAAATATATAATAGGCAAGACCGATCTGATTCACTCCGTAGATAGCCTTAAACTTGCAACGCGGTTAAATGACCGCTCTGCTTCGGAAAATATTGCGACGAACATATTAATGGAGGTGAATGTTGCAGACGAGAAGACCAAGAACGGGGTTAAAATCGACGGAGTTTATGATTTAGTTAGAGATTTAAATCGCTTAGACAATTTAAGTCTCAAGGGATTCATGACTATGCCTCCGCTTGGAAAGGGCGGTAGAAAGTGTTTCAAGATGCTTAGAGAAATCCTTGAGGATGTTAACGCCAAGGGCATGTACAGGGAAAAGCTTTCAACTCTGTCCATGGGAACGTCTGGCGATTTTGAGGATGCGATAGAAGAGGGCGCTACGATAATAAGGCTCGGGACCGTTATTTTTGGCGAACGCCCTCTAAAAAATATTTAATTATTTTTTATTTTTGCCATGGCTTAAAAGTTCCATTGCTTTTTTTAAACTTATCTCCATTAGGTTGAAAGACTTGGCAAGCGAACCTATTTCATCGTTTCTGGGATGGGCGATTTCTTCCTCAAAGTTACCCTTTGATATTTTGTCCGCAAGCCTTGACATTTTAGCAATAGGTTTAATTATGGCGCTGTTTATAATAAAGTAAAGAAATAATATAATTGCGACAATGGAAATTATTGCAATGATTAAAGTATTTTCGGTGAAAACATTCTGAGAATTTCTAAGCTGCCTTAAAGAATATGTTAATTTTATGCCCCCTAAAATATCCCCGGGAGAGGCTTTTACATGGCAGGTCATGCAGTTTATTCCCCTTGAATTTGTTTTTGCCACAAAGGGTACCCCTACCATAAGTGCGGACGGCGCACCGTTTTTATAAATGATTTTTGTCTGCGTTTTGTCGGAATTTAAGATTTTATTATCAAAAGACGAATTTGGTTCTTCTTCCTTTAGTCCCTTGCCGAATTCAGAGTTAACAATACTACCCCTGATTACCTTAAACCCCTTTACCCCTCGTATTTTTTTATAAATGGAAAAAAGCTGTTTTCTATCGGTTTTTTTCATTATGGTTCCGTTTAGCATCATCGCATTAAGACTTGAAAGAGCAGTCTTTGCGGTTACTAAAGCATCATGCTTCGTCAGAGATATCGTAAGCTCTCTCTGAAGGTTGTATGAGTTGTATGCGATTAACGCTATAGGAATAATGACTAATAAAACGAGTGGAACGATAATTTTAGTTTTAATCGAAACATCTTTAAGAAATGGAAAGATACCGCTAGACATAATACCACCTCCTTTATTTTAATTTTATTAATGTTCGCCGGTTTCTTTTTTAGTTTCTGCAGGTAATGTCCATGTTGCATAATCGCATTTGGGATAGCTGGAACAGCCGTAAAATCTTCTGCCTTTTTTTGTTCGTTTTTCCGTTAGATAGCCCCCGCAGTCGGTTGGGCAAGATATTTTAGATTTATTATGCTTAACCGGTACCGGTTTTGTATTTATTTTTACATTCCGGATATCCGCTGCATGCTAAAAACTTTCCGAATCTGCCCATCTTTATAACCATGGGCTTTCCGCACTTTTCGCATATTTCATCCGTTTCTTCCATCGATGCACTGTTATCGGTATTTTCTTTATTTTCTTTATTTTTACATTCCGGATATCCGCTGCATGCTAAAAACTTTCCGAATCTGCCCATCTTTATAACCATGGGCTTTCCGCACTTTTCGCATATTATATCGGTGGGTTCCGAGGTTCCTTTTATATTTTTAATATTCTTTTTGGCCTCCTTAAGGCTCTTCATAAATTTATCGTAAAAATCGGTAAGCAGGTCATTTTTGCCTATCAAACCCTTTTCGATATTATCTAATTTAACTTCCATGTTTGCAGTAAACTTTAAATTTATTATGTCCGAGAAGCCTGCCTTTAATATATCCGATACGATAATGCCAAGCTCGGTAGGTTTAAATTTTAATGTTGAGCCGCCTTTTTGGGGGGCATTGGCAGGCGAGGTGTTTTTAGCCTGCTCCGCCGAGCGTCGGGGTGCCGTTTCCGTCGTCGTAGCAACATAATCTTTGTTTTTTATGTTTGAGATTATACTTTGATACGTAGAAGGTCTTCCGATGCCGTTTTCATCTAAGGCTTTTACCAAGCTTGCTTCGGTGTATCTTGGGGGAGGGAGAGTAAAATGCTGAAATGTATCTACTTTTTTTATGACTGAAGGGTCTCCTTCGGAAAGAAACTCAAATACCTTTAATAATGCGGGCAAGGTGTCGCCCTCTTTTTCTTTATCCTCTGTTTTAGCCCGTATGTTTTCGTTTATCACTCTCTGGAATCCGTCGAATTTCAATACGCTTTCGGTCGTTCTAAGGCTATATTCTTTCCTTTCGTTGTTCTGTAAATCCCTGCCGATGCCCTTTAAGGTTATGCTATACCGGTCATATATACTTGCGCTCATAAAAGACGCGGTAAAATATGTCCATATTAGGTTGTAAAGCTTGTATTCGTCGGGCGTTAGAAAATCTTTAATTTTTTTTGGCACCAACGATACGTCGGTAGGCCTTATCGCTTCGTGCGCGTCTTGAACCTTTTTAGCGTCTGCGCCGGCTTTACTCTTTTTTTTAACGGTACCCCCCTGCAGATAATCGGAACCGTAAGTCTGACCTATGAGATCTTTGACATGCCCTTCTGCTTCGGAGGATATTCGCGTCGAATCCGTTCTCATGTAGGTTATAAGGCCTATGGGGCCTATAGATTTACCGCTGACACCTTCTACCTCGCCTACTTCTATCCCTTCGTAAAGTTTCTGGGCTACCGACATAGTTTTTTTAACGGAGAATCTCAGCGTTTTTGCCGCCTCCTGCTGAAGAGTGCTTGTTATAAAAGGAGAAGGTGGTTTTCTGACAACCTGTTTTTTTGCTATTTCTTCTATAGAATAATCCTTGCCTATTTCAAGCAACTCGGTTTTTAATTTGGTTGCCGCCGCCTCGCTTTCTATTTTGGGCTCTTTACCGTTTATCTTGACAAGATCCCCTTCTATGCTTAAGGCGAAGGCCGCTTGCCCTTTACCTGTTTTTTTAGTATTTTTATGTTTATTTGTTATGTCGAAAAGAGCTCTTATCGTCCAAAACTCTTCTTCAACAAATTTGTTTACCTCTCTTTCTTTTTCTGCAATCAAATATAATGCCACGGATTGTACCCTTCCCGCCGAAAGCCCCATTCTGATTTTTTCCCACAAGAACGGGCTGAGGTTATAACCGACAAGCCTGTCTAGAATCCTTCTCGCTTTCTGGGATTCATACATCGGCTTATTCAGCTCCGTAGGATTCTCTATGGCTTTTACAACCTTATCTTTAGTTATTTCATGAAAAAGAACCCGTTTTATCTCAGGTTTTTTACCCTTTATTTCATCTATGAGTTCTTTTATGTTCCATGCTATCGCTTCGCCCTCTCTGTCGGGATCGGGAGCTAAATAAATAATGTCGGCGTTTTTTGCTAATTTTTTTATCTCTCCGGTTGTTTTTTCTTTACCCTTTATTATTTCATACTTAGGTTCGAATCCGTTTTCTATATCTACGCCGATAGAATTCTTAGGCAAATTCTTTATGTGTCCTACCGTAGCCTTGACTATATAATCTTTTCCCAGGTATTTATTGATGGTATGTGCTTTTGACGGAGATTCTACAAGAACAAGCTTTTTCATATTTTTTATAATCCCTCCGGGCACCTTTCTATCTCAAGTATAGAAAGTGCTTTCATGATTTTAGTATCGTTAACATTAAGTTTAATATTGCTTAGTTTTAGTAAATTGTCAATAGTAATATTGTTTTTTGTAAAGTTTCCACTATGATTTTTTGAGTGTCGTTATGTCTTTTCTCACTGATTTTTAGGGGGTTATTGCCGATGAACGGGGCGGTATTCTTTTTCGAAAATTTTTGAAATTAAGCAACGAATAATGGGGTAAAATTATCAGTATCGAATCTTTTTATAAATTTTATTTCGGCTTCACTGCTTAAACCCGTACAAATAAAAATAAAGGTTTCCATTACACCGCCCATATCGTTATAGTATATATAACATATAAGCTTTCCCGATTATTAATATGATTTATTTTAATAATATGATAAAATCAAGCTGATCAAAATGTTTTTATACATTATAAATTTATTCGATTTATATATTTTTAAAAATGTCCGAGTATTCGATCTCGATAGGAAGAATAAAAAAGCAAAAAGGCAAGCCGATTATATTTACGCTAATTTTTTTAGCGACGGTTTTTATCATACTCCCCGTTTTATTCGTGCTTCCTTCGGCTTACGGAAAAGGAAGTACTTTAAAAATAGCCGTAGTCATTCCTACAAGAGGGAGATTTGTTTATTTTAGTAAACAATTTATAAACGGTTTACTTCTCAGCCTTGACGATAAAGGCGGTTCTAAGATAAATTACGTAACGGTCAATCTTCCCGTGAATGCCGGTGCTACCGATATAAACTATATATTTACTTCCCTATCTAAAAAAGGTGTGAGTGCCGTAATTGGGCCGCTATTCGCAACCCAATTAAAATATTTTGCGTCAAATTCCGCTAAATTTAAGATCCCCGTAATTACTCCGTCCCCGTTTGTGGCCAAGAAGGATGCTTCGTCTTTCACGTTTAGCTACGGAATGACTTTAAAGCAGGAGATAAGAACAGAGATAGAATATGCGGCTTCTAACGGCATAAGTCGCATTTCGGTTATTTATCCGCATAACGGATACGGGCCTAAACTTATGGATTATATAAGGCATTTTTCCTCGAAAAACGGCATTGACATTATAAATAGTACCGAGTACGACGATAAAACGGTTGATTTTTTTTATAATTTCCATTCAATTGTTAAATTTAACAAATTGAAAAAAGGTCGTTTATCGAAGGCCGAAGAGGCTCAGCTCGGCGTTACTCCGTTCGACCTTATGCACGGGATAACGAAAGTTAAGCCGCATATACCCTTTAAGGGGCTTTTTGTGATCGGAAACCCGTCTAAATTAGGGTTAATTTTGACCCAACTTATGTATTATAATATTACCGGATTTCCCATATTCGGTTTAAGCCCGTTTGATTCGGAACATTTCATAGAAAAGTATGGTTTTTATATGCAAAACGCAATTTTTACCGACGGATTTTTTAAATACGATAATGATAAAGTAGTTAAAAAATTCGCTTCCATATATCAAAATAATTACGGCAAAATGCCCAACATAATCAGCGCAGAGGGTTACGATATCGGAGGTATACTAATTAAAGCAGCCGAGGCCTTTTCACACCGCGAAGCGGTAGGCCCAAGCGGTTCGTCAAATAACCCGCCCCCGTTTAAGGTGCAATATTTAATGAAAGCAAATAACGCTCGTACATATACCTTTTACGATGCTATTCTAAGTGTTAAGTCTTTTAGGGGTGTATGCGGCATTAGTCGTTTAAGCGGCAATAAATTTAAAAAGGGGCTTTACCTTTTTAAGTATAGAGACAATAAAATTTATGTCCTTAAAAGTCCGTTTTAGTAATTAAAATCAGCCTGATTATGCCTACCGTCGGTTCTTAGTGTTTCCCCATAGCAACTTTAAGCGGGCGCTGATTTCTTTTTCTTTGCCTATATCCTCGGGGCGGTAATATGTTCGAGACGAAAGCTCGGCAGGGAGATACTCTTGTTCCGTAAAATGATTTTTATAGTCGTGGACATATTTATAGCCCTTATGATATCCTGCATCTTTCATGAGTTCTGTCGGGGCATTTCTTAAATGAAGAGGAACGGTCGTCGTCGGAAAATCTCTTACATCTCTTAATGCCTCGTTTATTGCAACATAGCTTGCATTAGACTTAGGGCAGCTTGCAAGAAATGCAACCGTTTGCGATAATATAATTCTCGCTTCCGGCATGCCTATGGCGTTAACCGCATTGAAACAACTTACGGATAGAGTCAGTGCCTCCGGTTCCGCATTGCCTATATCTTCGGATGCTGCGATTATCATTCTTCTTGCGATAAATTTGATATCTTCGCCCGCATCCAACATCTTCGCAAGCCAAAAAATAGCTCCATCCGGGTTGCTTCCTCTTATGCTCTTAATAAAAGCCGATATAGTATTATAGTGTTCTTCCCCGCTTTTATCGTATTTAGGTTTTCTGAGATATGCCTCTTCTATAATTTTTGCCGTCAATATTTGTTTGCCCCCGTTGATGCGCTTTATGAGGCTTGACGCAATTTCAAGAGCGTTTAACATTATACGGGCGTCTCCTCCGGAATATCGAACCAGGGTATTTTCGGCGTCTTTTTCCAGGGTTATATTCCTCTTACTTAAAACTTCATCGCTGTTTAACGCCCGCTCCGCTATTTTGATTAAGTCGCTTTTTGACAAGAGATTTAACGTGAAAACCGACGTCCTTGATAGAATAGGAGGGTTTATTTCGAACGAAGGGTTTTCGGTGGTCGCCCCTATAAGCAGAAGGCTTCCTTTTTCTACGGAATGCAGAAGTAAATCCTGTTGAGATTTGTTAAAACGGTGCATTTCGTCTATGAAAACTATTATCGGATTCTTGTAATATTTAAAGCTTACATTTGCTTTATCGATTATTTCTTTTAATTCCTTAACCCCGGAGGAAACAGCCGAAATAGCGTAAAATTCATAACCGGAGGTGTTTGATATGATACCCGCAAGGGTGGTTTTACCGCTGCCCGGGGGGCCCCAGAGTATCATTGAGCGGATAAGCTTAGAATCCAGCATGTTTCTTAACGGCTTATTTTCGCCGAGGAGGTGCATTTGACCGATAAATTCGGATATACTTCTCGGCCTCAGCCTCTCGGCAAGCGGGGGCAAAGAATTCCCTTTGTTAGTGCTAAAAAGATCCATAAAAAAAATTAACCTCTGTAATATCTATGATATAATTATAATTTATATATAATTATATCATTTAATCCGTTTAATATTTAATTCTTATGTTTGATTTTTTAAGAGACAAAATTATATCTATACACGGTTTTAAGATTGATCTTCTATCCGTTATTTTTGCCGTGTTAGTGATAGTAGCTTTCTACCTTTTAGTTTTTATCACAAATTTATTTCTTAAAAGAGAGGTCCTTTCCAAGCTTAAGTTGGACAGAGGCATTCAGGATGCAGTTACAAAAATAAATAAGATAGTCTTATTGGCCATCGGATTTTATATAGCATTTCAGGTCTTAGGGATAAATTTATCGGCGCTTACGGTGTTTGCCGGCGTTGTAGGTTTAGGTTTAAGTTTCGGGATGCAGAACATTATAAGTAATTTTATCTCCGGTATTATCATAATATTCGAACGTCCGATAAAAATAGGCGATTATGTTGAGATTGGGGGGCTCGAAGGGGTTGTCGGCGAAATAAGAACGAGAAGCACTACGATTACTACGCGCGACAATATACAGGTGATAGTTCCTAATTCCAATTTCATTACACAAAACGTAGTGAATTGGTCGCATAACAACCCTAAAATCAGAGTACGTATGCCTATCGGCATTGAATATGCCCCTTCCAAGATTGACCTTGCAATTGAAGTACTAAAAGATATCGCAGGCAATAACGATAAAGTATTAAAAAAGCCGAAGCCTATTGTATGGTTCACCTCTTTCGGAGATTTTACTTATAATTTGGAGCTTATCATATGGCTTTCGACCCCGATAAACAGGCATGTCGTATTGACGGAGATAAATATAGAAATCGCAAAGAGATTTGATAAGCATAAAATAGACATACCGTTTCCTATACGCAATTTAATATTTAAAAATAACTTAGATATTTCTAAAACCGATCAAAAAAATTGATTCTACGGTTTTTGATCGTATTCAGAATCGGTCGGGCAGTTCACAAATAAAAAATATGATAAGTGTAAGAAGGGTCTATGAAGTACCGTCGGATAAAGACGGCATAAGAATATTGGTTGACAGGCTATGGCCGAGGGGAATAAGTAAAGAAAAAGCCGAGATAAACTTCTGGTTCAAGGATATCGCTCCCTCTAACGAATTAAGAAAATCGTATCATTCGGCGGCAATAGATTTTAATGAATTCAAAAGAAGATATCTTTTAGAGCTTTCCGAATCTAAATCCGGTGATTCATTAATACGAATATCCGAATTCATTAAAGCGGGTGATAAAAATATAACCCTGCTGTATGGTCTAAAAGATGAAATAAACAATAATGCCGCGGTCCTGAAAGAATTTATTCTTAACAAATTCATAATAAATAAACAATGATTTGTACGTATCATTTATTTATTTAGTCTTTTCGAGATGATATTCTTAACGCTTTCGCTGACGTCGTTTTGTAATAGGAGAAGGTATTTCGCGGGAATTCTTTTTGCAACCGCTTTTCTAACCAATGCTTCGTCGTCCCCGATCATATCCTTTAAATATTCTTTGCCTATTCTTTCCACAACCATGATTCTTACTATGGGCTCTTTGTCATCCATAAGTGAGGGTAAAAACGATTCATCGATCCTTTCGGCGACGGCGTGTCTCACCCAAAACGATTTATCGTTAATCATTTTAGGCAACTCTTTCGCATCAATTCTTTTTGCCGCTATTAAACGAATTTCTTTGTACGGGTCGTTTATAAGAAGCGACAAATTTTCCGCTGGTATTCTTAATGTGACTTTGTATCTTATGCTTCTATCTTTATCGCTTGCAGCATGAGTAAGATAAGCAGGATTTATCCTACTTACGGCATCAAATCGCTCTTTAAAATTTCCCGTCTTTAAAATATCAACAAACTCGCTTTCGGTCATAATTTATTTAAAACATTTTTATCAATCAATATATTTCTAATTATACCGCATAATTTACGTGATTTTAGTATATGGAGGGTAAAATAAACGATTTCATTTTCGTTATCGGGCAATCAGCCGAATATTTTAAATATTCCCTTTTTTTTCGTTTTTTCGATAGGCTTATAAGATTCTAAGTCGGCTATATCTTCAAGTTTTTCGGTGGAAATGATTATCCAAGGCAAGGGGTTGGCCATTGAACAAAAGCCGCAGGATAAGCTCGGGTGATAAACCTTTACTATAGAAGGATTTTCTTTCATATGGACATAAAACCATCCGCAAATTTCGTCTAACTTTCTTATTTCTTCCATTCTTTTCTCGATAAACTCGGCAGCTTTATCCGAATCCAACTCTCCCCTTTCATCGCCAAGCTGGGTATAGGCATAATTCCATGATGAGTCGGAATTTTTGACGTAGTCAATTAGGTTTTCGACCTCCTCCCATTTTAAAAGACCGGAAAAGGCAACAGTATCTACTTTATAAGGCATCTTCCCTTCCATGTTCATAATTTTTTCATATTATATCACATTAAGACTGGAAAAACGATTGAATCAACCGGTTTCGCACCTTAAACTTTTAAACTTAAAATTAATATTGTATAATAATAAAAGTACGTAAAAAATTTAAGTGATTATTTATTACTGCTTACTTTAACTATTAATTAAATTTATAAATTAGTTTAGTTTAAACTTATGCCCGTAAGTAAATCCGCGAACAAGAATAGTAAGGGTGGTAAAAATAGAAATAAGCCAAAAAAAAAGAAAAAGACACTGGCTAAAATAGTTTTAACCGTAATTTCCATTTTAATATTGGCTCCGGTAGCAATTTTAGTCATATTGTATCTTTTGCTTGCATCCTCGGTTCCTAATATTACTTCCCTTAAAGACTATCACCCTCGACAGGTTAATTACGTATATTCGGCAAGCGGAAAACTTGTAGGCTATTTGGGTTCGGTAAATAGGGAAGTGGTACCGTCTTCCGATATACCCTTGCAGGTTAAAGAGGCTTTTTTGGCGGCGGAGGATAAGAATTTTTATAATCAGGGTCCGCTTGATTATAGAGCAATCGTAAGGGCTTTCGTGGTTAATCTTGCGGCGGGACGCATCGTCGAGGGCGGTTCTACTATAACCCAGCAGGTAGCAAAAACCCTCCTTGTCCCGTATCGAAGGACGTATACATGGAAACTCAGAGAGGCTATCTTGGCTTACCGTATAGCGAACCATTTATCGAAGGACGATATTTTAGATATTTATCTTAATCAAATATACCTAGGTGGCAATGCATACGGGGTCGAAGCCGCTTCTCTCACATACTTCGGTATTCCCGTTGGGAAACTTAATCTTGCGCAAGCCGCTATGCTCGGAGGGTTGCCGCAAGCGCCCTCATTCTTAGACCCATATGTTCATTTTAAGTATGCAAAGAGAAGACAAAAATATGTTTTGGAACAGATGGCAAAGGACGGTTTTATAACCCCGGCTAGGGCTAAAATCGCCTATAACACAAAGATTGTTCTTTATAATTTTTTTAAATTTTACGGTGTTGCCCCGTACTATCTCGCCTACATCAAACAGGATATTATAAATAAATACGGCAAGGCCGTCTATGAGGAAGGAGATTTTAAGATATATGCCGCTTTAAGCGCAAGAGCGCAGAAATATGCGGACGAGGCGGTAAAAAACGGTCTCACGAAGCTCTCGCACGAATATGGCTATACCGGGCCATTGCAAAAACTAAATTATGAGGAAATGTTAAAAAAAATAGACGATGAGAAGAGTCTCATAAAGTTTTTAAGCAAGGATAGTATTTATAAGGGTTTTGTCACCGGAATTTCCAAAAATGGTCAAACCGTGTATGTTGCGGTCGGAAAATTTAGAGGTATTTTGCCGGTATCCAATATGAGATGGGCGTCTCATTTTAAACGTTATGTTTATTTTACTTATAGAACCATCAGTAGCGCATACCAGGCTCTTGAGCCCGGATACGAAATATTAGTCAAATTTGACGGTTACAACAATAACCTTGCGCCTATTTTTTCTTTAGAAGAAAAAGACGTCATAGAAGGGGCATTGGTTTCTATTGATCCTAAAAATGGGTACGTAAGGGCAATGGTTGGGGGTTACGGTTTTAGTCATACTCAGTTTAATAGGGCTATTTACGCTAAGAGGCAGACGGGTTCCGCTTTCAAACCTATTTTGTATGCCGAAGCCCTTACTCTCGGCTATACGCCGTCATCTATCATAAATAATACCCCTGTAATATATCCGACCGGTGTCAGGGGCAAATACTACAAACCCCGTAATTTTTCTCGAAAGTTTACCGGCCCCACGACCCTTTTAATAGGTCTTGCTCATTCTATAGACGTTGTTGCCGTGAAGCTTCTTAAGAAAGTAGGAGTAAATAAGGTAGCTGATTTAGCCAATAAAATGGGAATTCATCATGTGGTAAGGAATTTAACTATGGCGTTAGGTTCTTCAAGCGTAAGGCTCATAGACCTGACTAACGCCTATACGGCTTTTGCCGATTCCGGAAAAGAATGTAAACCGGTTTTTATTATTAAAATACTAACACCGGGCGGTAAAATCCTTTATAATAACAAGCCTGAATGTAAGCAGGTTTTATCTCCCCAGGTTGCTTATATCCTTACTAATATGTTAGAAAAGGTTATTACTATGGGAACAGGTGTCACGGTTTCTAAAATAAGAGATATCACGCCCTACGTTGCCGGAAAAACGGGTTCGTCAAGTCAGTACAGGGACGGAGTATTTGTCGGATATACGTCTTCTTTGGTAACCGGGGTCTGGACGGGCAGGGATGATTTTCATTCTATGGGAAGATTTATGGTCGGTGCTATTACCGCTGCTCCGATTTGGAAGTCTTATATGTCAAAAACGTTGAATGTTTATCCCCCGGAAGCATTTGTCATACCTAAGGGAGTGGTGTTTGCGGTAATTAATCCGTATACCGGTTTAATTGCTGATTCAAGCTATAAAGACCCCATGCTTATGCCTTACGTTGCGGGAACGGAGCCTACTTCCGTTAAAAGACAAAAAAAGATTAACAATCCGCATTTGTTTTTCGGGTTGTTTTAATTTGAGGATTATAAATTTTGAATAAGTTCAAACCGTTAAAAGATGCTTACGGCAGGAATATCACATATTTAAGAATTAGCGTAACCGATAGGTGTAACTTGAGGTGTGTTTATTGTATGCCGGAAAACGGGATTTCACTGTTGAGTCATAATGAAATAATTTCTTATGAAGTTATTTTGAGGTTAGTTAAGCTTCTGTCGAATCATGGAGTTAGCAAGATAAGGATTACCGGCGGAGAACCTTTGGCCAGAAAAGGTTTGACGGGTTTAGTCGAAAGTATCGGCAAGACGGAAGGCATAGACGATGTTTCCATGACTACGAACGGAACTCTTTTGGAAAAATATGCATCGGAACTTTATGCGGCCGGTCTTAAAAGGATTAACGTCAGTCTTGATTCTTTAAGGGAAGACAGGTTTCGCCGTATTACGAGAACGGGTGAGTTAAAAGACGTTTTAACCGGTATAAATCTTGTCAAACAAATCGGTTTTGATCCGATAAAGATAAATGTCGTTTTAATAAAAGGCATAAACGACGATGAAATAATTGATTTTGTCCATTTTGCGAGGGAACTTGATCTTAATCTGCGATTTATAGAATATATGCCTATAGGCGGAAATATTACGGATACTATAACATCTAAGGAAATATTAGAGAAAATAATGTCGGAGTTTGATGATTTTAATCCGATACCGACCGCCGGCGGAAGTTCGGTTAGTAAGGAGTTTGGTTTTAAGGACGGCAGGGCGGTTATCGGTTTTATAAGCCCTTTATCGGAACATTTTTGTGGAGACTGCAGTAGATTGAGACTTACAGCGTTAGGCAATCTAAGGCTTTGTCTTTTTTACGACAGTGAATATGACATAAGAGAAATTCTTACGGAACAGGATGACGAAGCGGCTTTTGAAAAGATTTTAGATATCGTTCAGTTAAAGAGATATAAACATAATTTTAAAGAGAAGGCTAAACAACAGAAATCTTTATTGTGGGCTAATAATTTTATGAATCAAATAGGCGGGTAGCAGCGATTATACTGCGTTTATCAAGGACATGCTTTATAGAATAGAACGGCGGCAGTAACGGTTCAATTAAAGGAGGAGCTTTGGAACAGAAGAGGATTATTGATATTAATATCGAAGACGAGATGAGGCAGTCATACCTTGATTATGCAATGAGTGTAATTATAGGAAGGGCGCTTCCCGAGGTTAAAGACGGGTTGAAGCCCGTTCATAGAAGGATTCTTTTTGCCATGAACGAAATAGGCAATGATTTTAACAAGTCTTATAAGAAATCAGCGAGAATAGTCGGTGACGTTATAGGTAAATATCATCCGCACGGCGATGTAGCGGTATACGATTCTATTGTCAGAATGGCGCAGGATTTTTCATTGAGATATCCTCTCGTAAACGGTCAGGGAAATTTCGGTTCTATAGACGGAGATCCTCCGGCAGCTATGAGATATACCGAGATCAAGATGACAAAACTTACATCGTTTTTATTAGACGATCTAGGTTTTGAAACGGTAGATTTTACTCCCAATTATGATGGTTCGTTAAAAGAACCGTCCGTTTTGCCGGCCAAGTTTCCAAACCTGCTTGTTAACGGTTCATCCGGTATCGCTGTAGGAATGTCTTCTAATATTCCTCCGCATAATCTTGTTGAATCAATAGACGCCACGCTTTATTTTATGGATAAGCAGGACTGCGGAATAGATGAATTAAGATCCTTAATTAAGGGTCCGGATTTCCCTACCGGCGGAATAATTTACGGATATTCCGGGATTGATAATTATTTTAATACGGGAAGGGGGCTTGTCAAGGTAAGGGCAAGGCATCATTTTGAAAAATCTAAAATAGTCATCACGGAGATACCTTATCAGGTAAATAAGTCAAAAATATTAGAACGGATAGCCGAACTTGTTAAAGAAAAAAAAATAGAAGGAATATCGGATCTTAGGGACGAATCCGATAGAGAAGGCTTAAGAGTAGTGATAGAATTAAAAAGGGATGCAAACGAGACGGTCGTAATGAATAACCTTTTTAAACATACCCAACTTGAAGAAACATTCGGCGTAATTTTTCTTGCTATAGTCAACAATCAGCCTAAAATATTAAACATTAAGGATATGATCTCTCTCTTTGTAGACTTCAGGAAAGAGGTGGTTATAAAGAGGACTATATTTGAATTAAAAAAAGCCGAAGCGCGCCTTCACATATTAGAAGCACTTAAAATAATAGTGCAAAATATCGATGAAGTCATAGATCTGATAAAGACCTCTGACTCTCCGGCTGCCGCCAAGGGACGTCTTATGGAAAGGTTCGTTTTTTCCGATATTCAGGCTCGCGCCGTTCTTGATTTAAAATTAGAGAAACTTACCAATTTGGAACGGGATCATATCGTTAAAGAATACGAGGAAGTGCTTAAAAAGGTCGAAAAACTAAAAGAGCTTTTGGGCAGCGAAAACCTTATAAAAAATGTCATAAAAAAAGAGCTTACGCTTATTAGGGATAAATTCGGCGATAAAAGAAAGACGGAAATAGTAAAAGAGGAGAACGAAGTAACTATTACCGATCTTATTCATAACGAGGCAATGATAGTCATGTTAACGGAAAACGGCTATATAAAAAGAACAAAACTGGCTACGTTTAGGGCTCAAAATAGAGGCGGGAAGGGACAGACCGGTATAAAATCCAAAAAAGAGGATTTTGTCGCAAACTCATTCTGCGCTAATACTCTTGATGCTATTTTATTTATAACAAATTTAGGTAATGCTTATAAATTAAACGTTTATAATATACCGGAAACGCTCAAAACGTCTAAGGGAAAGCCGATAATAAATCTTATAGGATTAAAGGAAAACGAGTCGGTTTCGTCGATATTCCCCATTAAAGATTTTGACAAGAATTATTCCGTTTTTATTGCTACAAGAAAGGGACAGATTATCAAAATTTCCTTAGATAAATTTGCAAATATTAGAAAAAACGGGTTAATAGCTATAAGACTAAAAGCCGACGACGAGGTTATAAGCACTCGTATAGCGAATAACGCCGTACAAAATCAGTTTGCGGTAATAGCAACAAGAACCGGTAAGTCTCTTTGTGCTGATATTGACAGTTTTAGAACACTCGGCAGGGGAACGATGGGGGTCAGGGGAATAAAACTTTCTGAGGACGACTCCGTCGTTTCCATGGATTTGCTTTCTTCCGAGAATGACTACCTCATTGCTATTACCGAAAAAGGTTACGGCAAAAAGACAAAGATGACGGAGTTCAGGAAGCAGAGCAGGGGTGGAAAGGGTATAATCGCCGTTAAAACCGGACAGAGAAACGGTCATGTGGTTTCCGTCCTTAAAGCATCCGGAGATAATGATATAATACTGATTACGTCTAACGGCAAGATAATTAGAATTAACGAGTCTAGGCTGAGAAGTATCGGAAGGAATACTATGGGCGTAAAATTGGTAGACCTCCATGAAGACGAAAGGGTCGTAAGCGCGGTGGTATCCGTAAACGATATAAATGACGACGTGTAGGAATAATAAAACATTAATATGATTAATATAACATGAAGGAACCAATTGGCATTATAGGCTCGGGTAGTTTTGGAACGGCGCTTTCGGTGAACTTTGCGAAATTTGCCCCGGAGATTTACTTAAAATGCAGAAGTAAAGGGTTTGCGGAAGAATTAAAAGCGAAAAGATATAACGAATATTATTTAAAGGGGGTATTTTTAGACGAAAATATCATAATAACGGACGATTATGAAACCGTTTTTGAGAACTGTCGAATTATATTCCTCGTAGTTCCTTCAAGTGCGCTTAAGAATATCCTGATAGATATAAAAAGGTATGGGGATAGATTTAATTTGAGGGATTATATATTTGTTAATACGGCAAAGGGATTGGGCGATAAATCCATGAACCTGCCGTATAAGGTATTTGAGAGTATATTAGGCACCTCTATGTTAGAAAGGTATGCCGTTTTAAGCGGTCCGAGTTTTGCGGTTGAGGTTTCTAAAAATCTTCCTACGGCTGTTTGTGCAGCTTCTTTTAACGATAAAATTTTAGACGAATTAAAAATTTTTTTCAAAAATATAATAAATTTTAGAATATATACACTGAACGATGTCAAGGGCGTCGAACTCGGGGGCGCTATTAAAAACATCATTGCCCTTGCAGCCGGCATGTCCGACGGACTCGGGCTGGGTAATAATGCCAGGGCTGCACTTATAACGCGGGGGATAGTCGAAATGACAAGATTCGGCGAGGCGCTTGGGGCGGACAAGCGAACATTTACCGGACTGTCGGGTCTTGGAGATTTAATGCTTACGTCTACGTCTAACTTAAGCAGAAACATGACCGTGGGAATAAGAATCGGTAAGGGTGAGAAATTATATTCCATTCTAAACGGAATGAAAATGGTTGCCGAGGGCGTTGCAACAGCAAAATCCGTATATAAGATAGCCAAGGGAAGGGATATATATATGCCGATAACGAACGTTGTCTATTCCGTTCTTTTTGAAGGGCTCAAGCCGGCGGATGCAATAGTGAGATTGCTGGAAAGAGATATAAAAGACGAATTTATTTAAAAGCGAAATTAAGGAGGTCTGTTATGGGGATAAAATTAGAATACCTTGAAGATTTACGGTTCCGCGCATATTCGGACGAGAATAATGGTTATTCAATTTTGCTTGATACGTCTAAGGAATCAGGTGGTAGCGGAGAAGGAATGAGACCCATGGATCTAATACTTATAAGCCTTGCCGGGTGCAGCTCCATGGATATAATTTCCATTTTAAGGAAAAAAAGACAGAATATAATTGATTATAACGTTAGCGTTGCCGGCGAAAAAGCAGATACACACCCCCGTGCATTCACCAAAATTACGATAATTTATACGATTAGGGGTAAGAATATCGAAGAGCAGGCTGTAAAAAGAGCCATAGAATTATCAAAGGATAAGTATTGTAGTGTTTGGGCGATGTTGAAGGACACGATTGACATAGAATGGTCATATAGAATAGAAAACTGCTAAAATAATAAATAATGATTAGGAGGGCGGTTAATATGAAAAATTTTGATTTGACCGAAAATGAAAAATCGCTTTTATTAAGGATAGCAAGAAGGGCTATCGAGGGTGGCGACTTAAAAGAATTAACGTCTCTACTTACCGATAACCTTAAGGCTAAATCGGGGGTTTTTGTTACGTTGAAAACGGGAGGCGAGCAATTAAGGGGATGTATAGGAAATTTTAATTTCAACACGCAGATATATCAAAATGTTTACGATATGGCAAAAGAAGCGGCATTTAACGACCCTAGATTTATCCCGTTAAACGATTCGGAACTTCAAAATGTAAAAATAGAAATATCCGTATTAACCCCATTTGAAAAGATAGATAATTTCGACGATATAGAAATAGGAAAACACGGTTTATATTTTATTAAAGGGCCGTATCGAGGAGTTTTGCTTCCGCAAGTCGCCGTTGAACACAATATGGATAAAAAGGGATTTTTAGAGGCAGTTTCTATGAAAGCAGGTCTCCCTTCCGATGCTTATAAAACCGGGGCGGACATATTTACGTTTTCCGCTCTTGTTTTCGGAGAATAAAAATTAATGAAATGTTATCCCGTAAATCTTAATATTTATGATAAAAAGGTCCTCGTAGTCGGAGGAGGCGTTATTGCTGCAAGAAAGACGGAAAGGCTTTTGGAAAGGGGTGCAGACGTAACATTAGTTGCCCCGGAAATAACGGAGAAGATAAGCGGATTTATCAAGAAATCGAGGATTAAGTGGGTTCAAAGAGATTATAAGGCAGGGGATGAGAGCGGTGCATTTGCCGTGTTTTGCGCTGTTTCTTCCGAAGAGAAGAATTTGAAGATGGAGGAAAGTTTATCTAAGAGATGCGTAAAAAAAAATATATTGATTAATATTGCTGATAAGCCGGAACTTTGTACGTTTACCCTTCCGGCACTTGTTTCGAGGGGTGAATTTGATATAGCTATTTTTACGGGCGGATTAAGCCCGAGATTTTCTCGAAAAATAAGAGAGGATTTAGAAAAGATTTACGGCGAGGAATATACCACTTATGTCAAAATTCTTGGACTTATGAGGCGGGAAATCAAGATGAAAAAATATCCGCAGAGCAGAAATCAAAAACTTTTCGACGAATTAGTTAATTCCGATCTTTTTGAACTTGTTAAGGATAAAAAATTCTCCGACATAAGTATTTTTATAAGCAATTTTCTTAAGAGGTCTTAGCGATAATGTCTAATGAACTATATTTAATTCCGTTTTTTATATATATTTTTTCTTATGCACTTATTTTGCCGAGAAAAAAGAAGCTGCACAAGTTTTTTACTATTTTAATTTACGCAGGATTTATCCTTCAAAGTTTGATATTTTTTGTATTTTTAAGTACTAAAGGATTTAATGCTTCCGTTCACATAGGCTGGTTTGTCTTTTTTAACGCATGGCTTCTGATGACGGTTATAGTATTGTTCGGTCTTTTCTATAGGGCGGAGTACATCCTCTTATATGTTACTCCTTTGGTTGCGGTAAATTTGCTTATAGGTTTCTTTGTCCCTCATATTAAAATAGAACCGGCTATGTTCAGTGTCGATAAAACCATACTTTTAACGCACATAATACTCATATTAATAGGCGATTCGTTTTTTGCCCTTGCTTTTATGGTTTCTTTGATATATATTTTTCAAGAAAGAAAAATTAAGATTAAAAAGAGCTTGAAATTGTTCGATAAGAAGGATAATTCGCTTGACGAAGTTTTTCATTCGGGTAGCGGATATAATTTAGAGTTGTTGGATAATATTAATTATCAGTGTTTGAAGATAGGATTTCCGTTTATCACTATAGGAATCGCTCTTGGAATTTATTTGTCGAGTTCTTTGTTTAATGCCGTTATCGTTGCAAAACCTATTGAAATTATATCCCTGATTATATGGCTTATTTATGCGGTTTTATTACACGAAAGGATAGCAAAAGGGGTAAGGGGAAAAAGAGCGGCTGTTTTTAACGTGATAGGTTTTTTGTTTATACTTTTTAGTTTAAGTTTTTCTTTTTATTTATTTCCGACTCTTCACGGATTTTAAGCAAAATTTAAGGTAAGGTTGCTCGGCTATGGACATTTTAATTATAGGGTTAAGCCATAAAACGGCAGAAATAAGCAATAGAGAGGTGGTCTCCAAAAAGCTTATTACCTCCGAATTGAGATACGGCTTTTCAAAAGAATTGCTTGATTTAAAAGGCGAAAACGGTAGAAATCTGATTAACGGAATTGTCGTACTCACCACATGTAACAGAACGGAGTTTATAATGGATTTGCCTTCATGTGCGGTGAAAGGGGAGCCTCACTTTATTAGGGGCTTTATTGCGGAATATTTTTTCGGAGCAGGTTGTCGCGATTCTCTTCTTTATGTATATCTCAATAATGATGCGGTAAGGCATTTATTTATAGTGGCTTCGAGTTTAGATTCTATGGTAATAGGCGAGCCCCAGATATTGGGACAAATTAAAGAAGCATATAACGAGGCATGTGATTTTAAAACAACGGGACAGTTTTTAAACAGGCTCTTCCATAAGACCTTTAATTGTGCAAAAACGGTTAGAACGGAGACAAAGATAGCGTCGTCTCCGGTATCGGTCAGTTATGCGGCAGTAGAGCTCTCTAAGAAAATTTTTAACAGCTTGGGCGAAAAGAAAGTTTTGCTTCTCGGGTCGGGAGAAATGGGAAAGCTGACCGTTAAGCATTTTCTAAAATGCGGAGTGCAAAACATATATATTGCAAACCGGACTAAAGAAAAAGCGCATCAATTTATCGAAGATGCGTTCGGGTTGAACGAAAAAGAGTGTTTAAGCGTTATTGATTTTTCCGAATATTATAAATTTTTACCGCAATCGGATATAGTTTTATGTTCGACCGGTGCCAAAGATTATGTGTTGAAGTATGATGATATAATCCCTATCATAAAGATTCGCAAGCAGAGGCCGTTATTTTTGATCGATATTTCCGTACCGCGGAATATCGATCCGGAAATTAATAAAATATCCAACGTATATCTGTTCGATATAGACGATATAGGAAAAATGATAGAGGATAATGTAGAGATAAGAAGGCAGGAAGCCGATGCCGCCCGCGAGCTTATAGAGATTAACGTTAAAGAGTTTATGAATTGGAAAGAATCCTTAAATGCCGTTCCGGTGATAATTTCACTGAGAAATAAGGTTAAAAACATATTGGAAACGGAATTATCCGAGTATATCGGAGAAAAAAAGGAAAAGGATTTAATAATAAATTCCCTTACCAATAAGATTCTTCATGAGCCTACTATGCTGATAAAGAAAGCTTACTTAAACCCCGGCGGACTAAATTTGATAGAGATGATAAAATCGCTTTTCAATCTTGACCTTGAAGATAAGAACACGGGCAGGCAGGATAACGGCGAATATCGTAATTCGGAAAAACAAGACGGCAGATCAAGAATAAAAATAATAAAATAAGAATAAAATTTAACTGTAAACAATCGAAAAATAGGATAAATTTTGAAGATTAAAATAGGAACACGCGGCAGTAAGCTTGCGTTATATCAGGCTAATCTCGTAAGGAACGAATTGAGCCGGGTATATCATAACCTTGCTGAAGATATAGAAATTGAGATAATAACCCTAAAAACGTCGGGAGATAAGATTTTAAATGCCTCCTTAAGTAGTTTCGGCGGAAAAGGTCTATTCGTAAAAGAGATAGAGGAGGCTCTTTTTGACGGTGACGTAGATATTGCCGTACATAGCTTGAAAGACGTTCCTCAAGTGATTCCTGAGGGCTTGACGATAGGCGCGGTTTTAAAAAGAGACGACCCGCGGGATTGTATTATCTTGAAAGATAAATCGGGAGTTTCGGAAGCGGATTCGTTTGAGCATCTCTTATCGGCGTTAAAAAATCACGCAATAATCGGAACCTCCAGCTTAAGAAGAAGGTCGTTGATTGCAAAACTTAGGGACGACGTCATATTTAAATCCTTAAGGGGCAATGTAGATACAAGGTTGGAGAAATTAAAAAGCGGGCTTTTTGATGCGATAGTCTTATCCTCAAGCGGTCTTATAAGGCTTAATTTGGCATCGCATATAGATATATATTTAGACCCGCTTAAGTTTATACCGCAGTGCGGACAGGGAGTAATCGCTATTGAATATAAAGCCGGCAGGGAAGATATTAAAGGGGCTGTTTCACACTTGAACGATGAGGATACCCTTGTTTGCGTTTTTGCGGAAAGGGCCTGCATCAAGAAGTTGAATTGCGGCTGCGCATCCCCCGTAGGCGCTTATGCTTATTTGAAAGAGGACAATTTACGTATTAAATGTTTTGTCTCCAACATATATGGGGAATATTTGGAAGACGAACTTGAAGGAGACAGAGGGGATTATGAGAATATAGGCAATAGTTTGGCTCTGAGGCTTATAGATAAAGGCGGTTTAGAGATATTAAGTAAAAATATCGTCGACGATTTGTCTTAGCGAAGAGAGATTATACAATTATTCATGCGGGCGAGAAAGCGCCTTATAGAGCATAAAAAGGGGATTGAAACAGATGAATGAAGACATAAAAGAGGGCAAAGTTTATATTGCCGGAGCGGGACCCGGCGATCCGGGACTATTGACGTTAAGGGTAAAACAGATTTTAGGCAAGGCAGACGTCATAGTATACGATAGTTTAATTTCCGAGGATATTTTATCTTACGCGAAGGACGGATGCGAGATAATTTATGCCGGCAAAAGGTCATCAAACCATACCCTTCCGCAGCATTCGATAAATGAGCTTTTGACGGAAAAAGCAGGGGAAAACAAGGTTGTTTTAAGGCTTAAGGGGGGAGATCCGTATTTATTCGGAAGAGGCGGGGAAGAGGCCGAAAAGCTTTTTAAAGACAATATTCCTTTTGAGGTAATTCCCGGTATCTCTTCGTCTTTTGCAGTTCCGGCTTATGCGGGTATACCCCTGACACACAGGGATTATGCCTCTACGGTTGCAATCGTTACAGGACATGAGGGAGAGCATAAGAAGAAAAGTACGATAAACTGGAAAGGGCTATCCGGAGCCGATACCATAGTAGTTTTAATGGGATATAAAAATTTAGATTCTATTGTCGGAAATATAATTAATGCAGGCAAGGATAAAAACACACCCTGCGCCGTCGTCCAGGAAGGGACAACTTTAAACCAAAGGGCGGCGGTCGGAACGCTAAACACGATAACGGACGAAGTCAAAAAAAAAGGTCTAAAAAGCCCGTTAATACTAATTGTAGGGAATGTGGTAAAATTGAGAGATACATTAAGCTGGTTCGAGAATAGACCGCTAAGCGGTTTAAAAATAATAGTTACCAGGGGAGAGGGCCAGTCCGGTACATTTTCCGAAAAGCTTAATGACCTCGGGGCGTTTGCGGTAAGCTTGCCCCTTATTAATATCGTTAAAGACGGCGGAAATATTGATAAAGCTAAAATAGATACCGCTATAAACGATATTAAAGATTATGATTATCTCATTTTTACAAGTACGAATGCCGTTTCGGCTTTTTTTGAACATTTTTTCTCAAAAGGATTAGATGCCAGGTCTCTTTTCGAAAAGAAAATAATTTCCGTAGGTAAAGTTTCATCGATGGAATTAAAAAAGTATGGTATAGTTCCTGATATTATCCCCGTAGAACATTCCCAAATAGGGATAATCAATGCCTTAAAAGATACCGAACTTAAACGTAAAAAAATACTTTTTCCTCAGGCATCTAAAATAAATAACGAACTTTCGGAATTTCTCGTGCATAAAGGGGCAATTGTCGAGAATTTGCTCGTTTACGAAACGGTTTTGCCGGAAAAATCAAAGGAACGAATATATGAGATTTTTAGCCCGCTCATTAAGATAGACGGTGATAACAATGGACATAAACGGGGAACCCATAAAAACATCGGGCTTCCGGACGATTTAGATTTAAACTCTTTTGTAGTCAGCTTCACCAGTTATTCTACCGTAGAAAATTTTGTTAATTCGATAGAAGATATTCGGAAGGGGCTCTTAAAATCGGTCATAGGCTCCGGTATCAAGTTTGCAAGTATTGGAGAGAAGACGGCTAAATATGCGTTGGGATTTGGTATTAAATCTGATATAATAGCTAAAGAGGTCAATATAAATTCATTGGTTGACGGAATAGTAAGTTTTTATAAAAAAACAAAGATTAAAATTGAGGAACGGTTGTAAATGATAGGAATATCTAAACTTTATTGCGGCGGGGTTCATGCCTCGGATGCTCTTCGTTACGGGCGCATGTCAAACAAACTGCCCTCGCATCTTTTACAGTTTTCGAAAGACAAAAAACCGGTAATTGTCTGGAACATGATAAGGACGTGCAATCTGAATTGCATTCATTGTTATTCGCAATCCAAAAACGTAAAATACAATGACGAGCTTACGCTTGAAGAGGGAAGAGCATTCATAGACGACGCCTCGTCATTCGGTTCTCCCGTTATGCTTTTTTCCGGCGGAGAGCCGTTAATGCATCCTCATTTTTTAGACCTGTGCTTTTATGCAAAATCAAAAGGGATGAGGGCCGTTATTTCAACCAACGGAACCCTCATTACGAAAGAACTTGCCGCAGAGTTAAAAAAAGTAGGATTGTCGTATGTAGGCATAAGTCTTGACGGACTTGAGACCGTTCACGATAAATTCAGGGGTAAAAAGGGAGCGTTTAGGGATGCAATTAGCGGTATTAATAATGCCAGAGAGGCGGGAATTAAGGTAGGATTGAGGTTTACGATAAATAAAAGAAATGCACAAGAAATTCCGGGTATTTTTAGACTTTTAGAGGAAGAAAATATCCCTAGAGCCTGTTTCTATCATCTTGTTTATGCCGGAAGAGGGACGAAGCTTATGGACGAGGATTTATCGTCGGAAGAGACAAGGCGAACAGTCGATACGATATTGGAGCTTACTAAAGAAATCTATTCTAGGGATAATCGTAAAGAAATTCTTACTGTCGATAATCATGCCGACGGGCCGTATATTTACTTAAAGCTTTTGAGAGAAGGTAAAAAAGAAGAAGCCGAAAATGTCATGAGTCTACTTAAGATGAACGGAGGCAATAGTTCCGGCGTCGGGATAGGTTGTGTAAGTTGGGACGGGGAGGTTTATGCCGACCAGTTCTGGAGGTATTATTCTTTCGGTAACGTTAAGGAAAGAAAATTCAGCGATATATGGACGGATACCTCTAATCCGCTTATGAAGCAGCTTAAAGATAAAAAGGCATACGTTAAGGGAAAATGCAGGAATTGCAAATGGCTTGATGTTTGTAACGGCAATTTCAGAGTCAGGTCAGAGGCAAAAGAGGGAGATTTATGGTCACCCGACCCCGCCTGCTATTTAACGGACGAGGAGATATACGATGCAAAGTAGTAATTTGATGCACGGCAGCGGTATGCATATGTCGGAAAAAAACGGGCTTAGATTGGTTTTCTGGGAGTTGACCGCAAGATGTAATTTAAAATGCATCCATTGCAGGGCAGAGGCGCAGTCGGAAAGGCAGGGAGATGAACTTTCGACCGAAAAATGCTTTAACGTAATAGACGAGTTGAGTAAATTTAGCCGTCCGATACTTATTTTAACCGGCGGAGAGCCGCTTTATAGGGATGATATTTTTGATATTGTCGGCTATGCCGTTCAAAAAGGTTTTCGGGTAGCTCTTGCGACAAACGGAACGTTAGTGGACGAAAAGATTGCGAAGCGCATTAAAGAAAGCGGGATAAAAAGGGTTTCGGTAAGCCTTGACGGTGCTAATTCTGAGACTCACGATACGTTCAGGATGATATCCGGTTCTTTCGAAAGTGCATTTAAAGGTATCAAAAATTTACAGAACGAAGATATCGAGGTTCAGATAAATACTACTATTACGAGACATAACGAGGATGAGGTCGAAGATATATTAAAATTAGCTTTAAGCAATAATATAAAAGCCTTGCATATATTTATGTTAGTACCCGTCGGATGCGGGGTTCAAATCGTTGATTCGCAAATGTTGGATAAACAAAAATATGAAGATATATTGTCATGGTTTTATGACAAAACTATGGAATTAAGGGGTATAATAGAGTTAAAGGCTACATGCGCCCCCCATTTTTTTAGGATAATGCATAAAAGGGCTAAAGACGAGGGCATAACTATCAGCCCGGAGACTCACGGCATGGCGGCGGTTACGAGGGGATGTTTAGCGGGAAGCGGGGTCATGTTCATATCAAGAAAAGGCGTTGTTCAACCGTGCGGATACTTGCCTGTTCAGGCCGGGGATGTTACAAAGCAGAATGTGGGCGACATATGGAATAATTCTGAAATCTTTTTGAATCTAAGAGATACGGGGTTATTAAAGGGCAAATGCGGAATTTGCGAGTATAAAAAAGTATGTGAAGGGTGCAGAGCGAGGGCATATTACGAGAGTGGAGATTATATGGAAGAAGAGCCGTATTGCGTCTATGAGCCTATTGTCAAAAAAAGACTATCCGATAAATAACGAACTGACGGTTGCATATTTATGTTCGTCATAATATATATTAAATATTAGTTTAATTTATGAATGATAAAGCGAATATACTTCATAGGTTTATTGCCAAAACCATTGATTTACTGATATTTTGTTTTTTAAGCGAGATTTTTTATCCGTTCGGTTTTATAGCGGGGATTATGTATATTTTAATTTCGGACGGCTTATTCGATGGAGAGAGTCTCGGGAAAAAAATTACCGGGCTGAAGGTCGTCATGACATTAGGTGAAAAAAGACCCGAGTTTAAAGAATCGATTATCAGAAACTCTTTTCTAGTCATCCCGCTTTTGTTTGCGTTTATACCGTTTATAGGCTATTTTCTGCTTGTGGTAGTCGGCATTTTTATATACTCCGTCGAGATTTACTTTACCGTAAAGAGTCCGGAAGGTGAAAGATTAGGTGATAGATTTGCTTTTACTCATGTTTTAGACGTTAAAAAGCCTTGAATGATAATGGAAAAAGCCGTTGTTAAAGCCGACCTGTTTTTAATAGATTCCAGTTCATATTTTTATCGAGCTTACTATGCAATGCCTCCCCTTACCAACTCTAAAGGCGAACCGACGGGAGCTTCGTTGGGCTATACGAGAATGCTCATGAAACTCATCAAGGAAGCTAATATAAGCTATGGAGCATGCCTTTTTGATTCCCGCGAAAGCCTCAGAAAACAATCTTATGAAGCATATAAAGCCAACAGAAAAGGAATGCCGGAGGACCTGCTTTCCCAAGTTAATTCTTTAACGGATATTTCGTATTTGCTGGGGTTTGAAACATTTAGGCTTAACGGTTACGAGGCGGACGATTTAATTGCGTGCATAGTAGATAACTTTGCAGACGATTTTTCTATTAGCATTTGCATAGTAAGCAGCGATAAAGATTTAAAGCAGTTATTGTCAGATAGAGTTTTTATATATGACGCCCTTAAAAATAAGGTCATTACAAAATCGGATTTTGAAAAGGAACATGAGATAAAGCCGGATAAATACCGCTATGTTCTTGCATTAATGGGTGATGCATCCGATAATATTCCGGGAATTAAAGGTATAGGCGAGAAAACGGCTTTCGGCTTGATAAAAGAATATGGAAGTTTAAACGGTATTTATAATAATATAGATTCGCTTAAAAAGCTTAAACTTAAGGAATCGTTGTTAAATCACAAGGAAGAAGCATATAAAAGTTTAGAGCTCGCCTCGTTCTACAAGGATATAAAATTGGTCGATGCCTATTTTACGCCGCATTCGGATAAACTCGCCGTATGGGAAGGGCGTCGAAAGAACTCCTTAGACGATTTCGCATTGAGAAAAAGAGATGATGCCGGGCTCTATGAAATTTTTAAAAGGCTTGAGCTTAATTCTTTATTAAAGAATTTTAAAGCAGCCCCTGAAGATAAAAAATATGAAAATGACGACGACAAAGGGGATACGGACATTCTTTCCATATTTATAGATTTTAACGATAAAAAGAAAGGATTGTTCGACAATGAATTTAATCTAATATATATATATCATAAAGCCATCGGAGCGGTATCGTTTGATTTAACAAATATTGCCGAAAATACCGAGATAGTGGATTTATTGCAAAATGATTCGGTCTGCAAAATAGGACACGGTCTTAATGCGATAAGGTCGTTTCTAAGGGATAACGGAATTGAGTTAAACAACCTTTATTTTGATATAAAAATCGCATCCTATCTTTTGAATCCCATAAAGCATTCGCATAGTCTTGCCGACATAGAGGGTGAATTTGAGGGCTATTTGAACGCTTCAGGTTCCGAATATATTAATAATAAAGCTTTTTTAATCCACGGATTATATAGGTTTTTAAAGGCGGAAATAGGGAGAGACTCCGGTCTAAAATACCTATTTTACAATGTAGATATGCCTCTTTCTATGGTCTTAGCGGACATGGAACATACCGGTTTTATGGTAGATAGGAATATTCTTATGCCTTTATCGGCGTCTTATGAATCGGATTCTAAAAAGCTTATCGGTATAATTCACAAAATTGCAGGAAGAGAATTTAATGTAAGCTCTCCTAAACAGTTAAGTAAGGTTATGTTCGACGAAATGAAGTTCAACAGGATAAAAAAGAACAGTACCGATATAGAGGTTTTACAAGCCTTAAAGTCCCGGTTTGAAATGATCCTCAAGGATAATGACGATGATACGTTAAAAGATTATCTTTTATTTATAGACTGCGTTATATCATATAGAAATAAGGTAAAGCTTAAGACATCATTCGTAGATGTGCTTTTAAGAGAAATAGGCAAAGACGGCAGGGTCCATACGTCATTTTCTCAAACCACCACTTCTACCGGCAGGCTCGCCAGCCAGAGCCCTAATCTTCAAAATATTCCGGTTTCCGATAACGAAGGCAGTAAAATAAGACAATCGTTTATAGCAAAACCAGGGTTTTTATTACTGTCAGTGGACTATTCCCAAATAGATTTGAGGGTTATGGCATCTATTTCGGGAGATAGGGCCTTAATTCAAAGTTTCCTGAATAACGAGGATATTCACGCAAAGACAGCCTCGGAAATATTCAAGACGACGGTCGGCGAAGTGGACCAAACTATGAGAAGAAGGGCGAAGACGATCAACTTTGGAATAATTTACGGAATGAGTTCTTTCGGGTTGTCGAAAGAACTTGGAATATCCGTAGAGGAGGCTAAACTTTATATAGATTTATATTTTAAAAACCATTCCGCTATCAAGGATTATATGGAGCGAACGGTTGCAGAGGCTAAACGCGACGGATTCGTCAAGACGGCCTTCGGGAGAAAGTGCTACGTCGAAAGTATTAATTCTAAGGTAAAAAATTCGGCGTTGTTTCCCAAAAGGGCAGCGATAAATGCCCCCATTCAGGGTACTGCCGCCGATATAATAAAAATTGCAATGGTTAATATTTATAACACCCTTAAAAGTATACCCGCATTAAAAGAGGACGCTAAAATGATACTTCAGGTGCATGACGAACTGATATTTGAGGTAAAAGAATCTTTAAAGGACGACCTTAAAAATATGGTTTCCAAGATTATGACGGATAAAAATTTACTGAAAAACGTTCCCCTTGTCGTAAATGTCGGAATCGGTAAAAACTGGACGGAGGCTCATTGAATAATGGCGGCGATTGCCGTACTCATTATTTTAAGGTTATATTTGCGGTTTTGACTGCCGTAAGGTTATAAAAATTATACCGATGTTGCAATAAAAGATTTCGTTATGTATAATTACCTTATGGATAAAACAACTATAATGCATCACGAAAAATCTAAAAAGCCCGGCGAACTCACCCAGAAAGAGAGGGTGCTGGAATTAGTCAAAACCGGAAAAGCGGATAATGTTGCCGAAATAAGCGGGATATTAAACATTTCCAAGATGAGCGTTTATAGATATGTCCGTGCTTTGATACGAGATAACGATATTTCCAAAACGTTTAATAAGCTTTATCCTTACGCTCATAACGTTCCGGACGTTAAACATACCGACTCATATCCCAAATGCGGCGTTTGTCTCAAACATATTGCAGATGAAAGGCTCACTATTACGGTTATTTGGAAGAACGGTAAAAAATTTGAATTTTGCTGTACTCACTGCGCTATCATGGGAATATTACATCTTATCGGTGACTTAGATTCCGTAAGTTCTATAATGGGGCGGGATTTTATTTATGGAAATCCGTTAGATTTAAGGAATGCTTTTCTTTTGTTTAAAACAGATGTAATCCCCTGCTGCTCCCCGCCTATCCTTGTTTTTGCAAAGCAGGACGATGCCGAAAAGTTTCAAAAAGGATTCGGCGGAGTAATCAAGTCATTCGAAGACATAATGTCCCATATGAAATTCTGATAGCAGCATTATATTTAAATTTTTTTAAATAAAATATTGTTTTCTAAATGGATATGAATCATTATGTCGTCGGCAATATCCTTCAATAGTCCGTAAAGATATTTATAAGAAGCGCATGCGTCTTCCGGGACGGCATAACCGAAACTTAAAGAGCTCATCTCTTTAAGAATACGTCCGACATATTCATGGTCGTATTCCGCATCACTTATTTCTTTCTTCATGCTGTCGCCGGTTTCTCCATTTTTCATGTGCGGAAAAAGCTCTTCCTCTTCCTTGTCTAAATGAGGAATTAATGTTTCGTTCATTTTAGCGAAGAGTTCCTTTATTTTGACAAGTTCCGGATGATGTTCTCCGTGAACACGAATAACCTTTTCCATATATTCGGATGCTTCCGGAAGATGAATCCTTAAAAACGTATGATGAATATTAACTATATAATCAATCAAAAAGCTTACGTCCCATTCATTTGCCCTTTGATTTAAGGCGTAATTTTTGTTGTTTTCTGTTTTTTCGTCATGTTTATTGGCGTTGTTTAGCTCGTTAACGATAGCCTTTTCGTCGGTACCGGATTCAGTGCATGCCTCCCCTAATGTTTTATTGCCTCCGCAGCAAAAATCTAAGCCGTATTTTTTGAACACCTCAATCTTTTCAGGATTTTCCGATGCGATTTCGCCTACGCTTTTTAATAGCAAACTATCTGTTTCATTGTCTCCGCTTGGTCCTTTTTTAGTTATTTTGACAACCCATTTAACCGGTCCGTTTTCTAAATATTCCCAGGAGAACATGTTTTTTTTCTCAGCCGAAAGTTGATAGTGCAACGGCTTAGGGTCATGATCGTTTTCTATAATAAGGCTATTTCCGTTTTCAAGTTTATCCAATAATTTAAATATTGTAGGATGTTTAAGCCTAGATTCTATGGCGGTTACGTCTAATATCGTTTCCGTAGTATTTTCATCTTTTTCTACAGCTTTTCTTATTTCGGTTTTCATTCTTTACCCCCGTTGAGTGTTAAATTTTGTTCTATAGACTTTATTCTTGTCTATAATATAATTATCCTAAAGTTCTTGTCTTTAATACATGATTTTTATCACATAAATAAAAATAAATCGGAAAGCGCAGGTCGGATAACCCGCCTGTATTTAGGTCAATAATAGGATTATACCGTATTTTTTTCTTGACAATTTACAGCTTATATGGCAAAATCTAAAAAGAGCTACTAAGCAATGGGGTCTGCTTAAGCCGTTTGTGAGCTATATACCGCCAATAAACAAACGATTATTCACGGCTAATGACTTCTACATTACAAAAACGATTTGACTATATTTAGATTTTTAATGTAATGCCGGAGAGGATATTGGCCTGTAATGGATATCTATTTAAATTCAACCATATTTCAAATTTTTCAAGTTATAATCGTCCTTGCTTTTTCTCCGTTTATTGCAGGTTTTATCAGCAAGATGGAGGAGATTTTTGAAGGCAGGAGGGGACCTTCGGTTTTTCAGCCTTATTACGACCTTCATAAACTTTTTCATAAAGAGATATTGGTACCGTCCGGGGCATCGTTTATTTTCGGGTTGACTCCGTTCGTTTCTTTTGTTTCGATGGTGCTTATCACCCTTCTTCTTCCGGTTTTGACTATCTATCCGCTTCCGTTGGGATTTATGGGCGATATGCTTGCGGGGGCTTTTCTTTTCTCCCTTTCGTCTTTTTTTATAAATTTAGCGTCTCTTGATTTGAGCACGAGCTACGGGGGGTTGGGTTCTTCACGCGCCACGCTTCTTGCAATTCTTTCCGAACCTACGCTTATACTTGTGTTCGTCGGCGTTGCGTTGATAGCTAAATCTACTCTGCCGTATGTAATGTTGCATGTCATAGTATCGTCGATGCCCCTTTACTTTAGCTCCTCTCATTTTTTAATTATAGCTGCTTTTTTTATGTTATTTTTGGCGGATACGGATAGGAGGCCGATTAACGCCTCCACGCATGTCGAGATGAGCATGATTGAAGAAGCAAGGATTTTAGAATACTCCGGTCCCTATTTGGCTTTTTTAAAATGGTCGGGATACATGAAGCAATTCTTACTTTTAGTTATTTTTTTGAACGTATTGGTTTTTCCGTGGGGTTTATCCGTTAATCACAGTCCGATTAGTCTTATTATTGCCGTAGTCAGTCTTATTATAAAGATGTTAATCGTAGGGCTTATAGCAGCGGTTATAGATACAGCTATTTCAAGATTAAGGTTCTTCAGGTACCAAGAATACTTTTCCGTCGCATTCGTTTTGGGCGTTCTTGCCATAATGACGTTTCAATACAAGGGTTTTTAAACTTTTTTCGGTAATAGGGAGTAGAAAGATGCTGGGTTATACAATGCCTATTTATATTTATGTCATTGAGAGTCTTTTGGTCGCATTGATTCTTTTATCGTCTTTTGCGATGTTGAGTTCAAGATGGGTTTCTTTTTATATCCATTCTTATGCTTTTCAATCGTTTTTGATATTTATCCTAACATTAGTCTTGGGAATAGAATCACAGAACATAAACCTTTATCTCGTTGCATTTTTAACGTTGTTTATCAGGACGATTATAGTGCCCTATATGCTTCTAAGAATGATTAAAAAATTCAATATTAAGGAAGAGGTAAAACTTAGCGTAAAAATCCCGCTTTCCATTATCTCAGGACTCTTGTTGACGGTTTTTGCATATTTTTTGATATACAGATTGATTTCTCCTTTTTCGCCGAAAATAGTCGTTAACGCTTCTTCCATTGCCTTAAGCCTCGTATTTATCGGTTTTTTTATGATTATTTCAAGGTTTACTACGATAACGCATATACTTGGAATACTTATTATAGAAAACGGAATATTTCTTTTATCCGTTGTTGTCGTTCCGACACTCCCGATAATCGTGGAGTTAGTCGTGCTATTCGATATCTTGGTTACCTTGGTGGCAATGTTGATTTTGTCGATGTTTATGAAGATGCAAACGGGGTCTTTTTCTACGGCTATGTTAAAAAGACTTGTTGGATAATATAATTAATATAACAATACATAAATAACATGAATATGCAAATTTTTATTGTTGCATTTTTAATAATTCCGCTGCTTGCGTCATTAGCTCCTTTTATCGTAAGAAATAAAAGGTTTGCCGAATATGCAAGTTTGGTATCGTCTTCTTTGGTTTTAATCGGCTCATCGGTCATTCTTTATCTTTCCGTAAGCCTTAAGACTATTTCTATTTTTAACAAAGCGATAGTCATAGATGAATTCGGTGCCTATATAATACTGTTAGTCGGTATAGTATATTTTCTGTCGTCGATGTACGGAATTTCGTATATGAGGCTTGCGATAGAAGATGAAAAAATGACGGATAAAGAGCTTGGCAGATATTACCTTTTCTTAAATCTCTTTGCCTTAACAATGCTTGTCGCTCCGATGATTAACAATATGGCAATCTATCTGATAGATATAGAGCTTACTACTATTACAAGTGCTTTTTTAGTTGTTACGGAGATCACGGAAAAGTCGATAGAAGCCGCATGGAAATATATAGTGGTTGTTTCCGTAGGGCTTTCGCTTGCCCTTTTGGGGACGATTTTGTTTTATCTTTCCGGAAATATTCCCGGAAGCGCACACATAGTTTCTTCTTTGGATTGGACTGTCTTAAGTTCGCATGCCGCTTATCTTAATAAAGACATAGTAAGGTTTGCCTTTGTTTTGATAGTGATAGGTTTTGGTACAAAAGTAGGGTTGTCTCCGATGCATACGTGGCTTCCCGATGCCCATTCCGAAGCTCCATCTCCCGTTTCAAGTATGCTTTCCGCATCTCTTTTAAACACGGCGATGTACGGCATAATGAGGTATTTTAGCATTGCGGGAAAGGACGTCGGGTTCGGTTATCCGAAGGCGATAATGATTGCCATAGGTATTTTCACGATATTTACCGGAGTAATGGGAATTATCAATCAAAAATCAACGAAAAGACTTTTTGCGTATTCGAGCATAGAACATATGGGGATAATCGGTTTAGGGTTTGGTTTGGGGGGATTGTTCGGAACTTTCGGCGCTCTTTTGCAGATGCTTAGCCATAGCCTTGCAAAACCGATAATGTTTTTCGGTTCCGGAAATTTGCTGCATAAGTATAAAACTAAGGATATTAGAAAAATTAAGGGTGTTTTTTACGTTATGCCGAAGACGGCATTTCTATTTTCTATCGGAGTACTTGCATTAATAGGAGCCCCGCCTTCCGTAACATTTATAAGTGAGTTTTTGATTATACTTCAAAGTTTAAAAAACGGCTATTATATAATAACAATCATACTCGTGGGCCTTTTGGTAGCAGCATTTGTGGGCCTGCTGGCAAAAGTCGTCTCAATCGTTTTCGGAAAAGACGATGACGATCCGAATATTCAAAAGGGCGATTTTGGTCCCTTGTCTATTTTGCCGATGGCCTTGCCGCTTGTAGTATTGATAATTTTAGGGTTTTATATACCGGCGAATCTACATCATTTATTAATAGGGATTACACATATTATTATAAAATAAAAAATGCAAACGATATATATATGTCATTTCCGTCTGTGCGAGAATTATGTGCCGTTAAAGCGTCATTGTGTTTTTATCTGTTTCTATCAGTAATTTTGAGGAATATAAGGAGTCAAAAGTGCAAAAAAGGTTTCTCGGGGATTACGAATTTATTTGGGGTCCTGTAAGAAAGGGCGTTAGCGAATCTATCTTGTATGAATTTTTGTCATCAGGGGAAGAGCTTCATGATTTAAATATAACGTTCGGATATAAAAAAAGGAATACCAAAAGCGTTCTTGCCGAAAAAAGCAATTTATATGAACAAATCCAGACCGTAGAAAGAATATCGGGGCTTCATGCCTTTAGTGCATCGCTTAGTTACTGCCTCAGTGCCGAAGATTTATTGGGACTTAAGGGTAAAATACATGAAAATCTGCAACTTTTGCGTATGTTCTTTGCCGAAGCGGAGAGGCTTAGGAATCATATAGAAAATTTATCCGAAATAACGGAAGCTACCTACATTCAGGTGCCTTCGGCTTTGTATGGTTATTATGCCGAGATGCTGAAGCAGTTATTCTTGAAATTTTTAAATTCCCGTTATTTGATGGGCATTAATACGATAAGCGGGTTTATGAAAAAACTATCCTTAGACGACGTAAAATTTATTTTAGGTTCGATTAAATCTATCGTGTGTGACGTTAAAGAGATTATCAGGAAAAATATAGAGACTAAATCCCATATAGATAGGCTAAAAACTACCGGAAAAATAGATATGAAAGCGGCAAAGCAGTTTTGCTCGAAGGGTGTCGTTGCGAAGAGCGCAGGAATAGACATAGATTTAAGAAAGACGAAACCCTACCTCTTATACGGGGGTATAAAGTTAAAGAACGTCGAATTACATGACGGCGATGGTTTTTCAAGATATATGGTAAGGATAGAGGAAATTACCCAGTCGCTTTGCATACTTGAATATTGCATGGAAATGCTTAAAAAAAATAAATTCGATAATACCTCGAATTATTTAATGAATCGACGGGATCTGGACAAAATTATTATGGATTCTATGAAAAAGGGTAATACGAGAAAACACGGTTTCGGCTATGTGGAATCTTCCGAGGGTCCGATTTTTTGTTATGTAAAGGATTTTGACGGACATATTTTTAAAAAAATAAATTTGAGATATCCGTTTGAAAGTAATTATAAATTATTTACACACGGGGTCAAAAATACGATGATGATGGATTTTAACATTAATGAGGCAACCTATAACTTTTCGGTCGCCGCGGTAGATAAATAAATTTTAATTAAGTATAAATATTATTATTTAAGGTGCGGTAATGGCTTTTTTTTGGACATATAACGGATTAAAATTCGGAATAAAATCGGTAAAATTCCCAAAGGAAAATGATTTTTACGACGGTTTTATCTCGTCGATTAACTTTGACGAAAATAAATGTCTTAATTCTAAGGGCTTGGCGAATCTATCGGAAAAAAACGGTGATTTGACATGTATAGAGTGTGAATCGGTTTGTCCGACCGGGGCAATCAGTTTGCATGATATATATAGTAATTCAAGCGGCAAAGGAAAGGCATCAAGGAAGTCGGGCGGTGCACTTGATACAAATAGATGTATTTTCTGCGGCCTATGTGTAGATACATGCAGTGATATTGCAAGTGCGATAAATTACGGCAAGGATTTAAATCTTTATACGCCACCCTTTCCCGGTAATGATAGAGGAAAAATTTTTAAAAGATCGTTATTCGTAAAGCATATAGATACCGGGTCTTGCGGGGCGTGCGAGTCGGAAATTAATGCCTTAAGCAATCCTTATTACAATATACATAGGCTTGGTATTTTTATAACGCCGAGTCCTCGGTTTGCCGATGTCTTATTGGTTACCGGAACTTACACGAAAGAGATGTCCGATATATTTTTTAATGTTTTAGAAAATATTCCGAGGCCAAGATATATAGTTTTAATGGGTTCTTGTTCGCTGTTTGGAGGGATATTTAAAAACGGCTTAAAAGACGGTAATGACGGATTACTGTTCAATGATAAAATGAAAAAGCTTTTTAAGGAAGATAATGTCGTCGCTTTGCCTCACTGTCCGCCCAATCCGTTTGAAATCTTAAATGTCTTATTACTAATTAAAAAAGGTGATTTTAAATGAATTTAAGTTTGTTTATAGTAAATCCTTTAAATTATTATTATCTGTTCTTAATTTTTTCTATAGCAGGTATATCGATTTCATTTTTAGGATTGGTTTCTAAAAAGATTAAAAACGGCTTCGCCTTTTCGAACATTCTTTATATGGCGGCATCCCTTTCGGTGGTTTCATTTTCTATAACCGCATTTTTTAAAGGCGGAAATTTCTTGAAGCAGACGCTCTATCTCGGCAGTTTTTTCCCTGCCGGCAAGGTAATTTTAAGGTTTGATACCCTTAGCGACTTTTTTTTAATGTTTTTATTCGGGGTGTTATTTTATATCTCTTTATATCAGATAAAATATGTTAAAAGTTTGGGGTCGGGGATAAATAGTGCATTGTTTGCGTTTTTGTACGGGATAATGCTCGTAAGCGTTTATTTTGTCATTGCTTCGTTTAATGGTTTTGTGTTTATGATTTTTTGGGAGATAATGGCTATATCCTCATTCTTCTTGGTAATGGCCAAACATTACATAAAAGGAACGACGAGGGCGGCATTCTTAATGGCGGTGATTACCGAAATCGGTGCAATGCTGATAGTGGTCGGATTGATGATTCTATATTTGTATTCAAATAATTTTGACCTCAACGCGTTAAGTAATATAACGATACCGGGTTATTTAAAGGAAATAGTCTTTGTCCTATTCCTATTCGGATTCGGTGCAAAGATGGGGATTGTTCCTTTGCACATTTGGCTTCCGGAGGCTCATCCCGCATCTCCTTCCGGGGTATCGGGTGTTTTAAGCGGAGTGCTTACATCATGCGGGGTTTACGGAATAATGCGATTTGGACTTTATGTTCTTCATCCGGCAGGCAGCGCCCTAATGTTAGGGACTATTACGTTAATCATTGCTGCTTTCACGATGTTTTTAGGGGTGTTGTATATGTCTCAAACTCATGATATCAAAGTCTTGCTCTCATACTCTACCGTCGATAATATGGGTCTTATATTAACCGGCATCGGAGCATCTTTGTATTATAAGTATTACGGGCTATACGGACTTTCCGCCCTTGCATTAGTAGCTTCCCTATATGCACTTATAAATCATGCGTTTTTTAAAAGTTTATTATTTATGGGCGCCGGTAATATCGAACATGAGACCGGAAGTCATGACATGGACGATTTCGGCGGTATTTTGAAAAGAATGCCGATCACCGGGATACTTGTATTTATAGGAGTACTTTCGGCGGCAGGAGTTCCGCCCCTTAACGGTTTTGCATCGGAATGGCTTAACCTTGAGATGATTTTTTTAGGTTTTCATATAAGCAGTATTTTACCGAGAATACTCCTTTTCGGCACAGGTTCTATTTTAGCTCTGAGTTCTGCTGTCGCAATATCTAATTATGTAAAATTATACGGATTGACTTTTTTAGGTTTGCCGAGGGGAGAGAAGACAAAAAAGGCGAAAGAAGTTCCGTTATCCATGAATATAGCGCTATTAATTCCCACGCTGTTGAGTATTTCTCTTGCCGGCTTTATGTTTTTATATACACCTGTTTTTGCCAAGGTATCGGAATTGATTTATCACGTAAACATCAGTAAAAATATTTTGCACAATTATATATTCATACCTTATTACAGTTCATTTTCCGCATCAAGTCCCGTATATATGTTTTTTGTGTCCATAGTGCTTTTGTTTATCCTTTATATTTTATACAGGGTTATAATAAGACCTAAAAAACGTTCCATAGGTTATGCATGGACGGGCGGCAAAAATATAATTAATCCGCATACCCAGGTTTCAACGCTTGGATTTTCTAATGCGTTAAGGATAATGTTTAATCTCGTTTACAGGCAGAGGCTCCGGCTTCCCCATAGAAAGATCTATCCGCTTTCTTATTATCACGGAGAAGAATATTTAAAGCCGGATAAAAAAAATATATCCAATCCGTTTCCTTATTCATCCTATTATCATAATTCAAGCGGCTACGGTTCTTACATATTTCCGCTTATAGAGTATTATCTGTATCTTCCGCTTATAAAATTATTTGAAAAGATAAGCACTGTGACGACTGAATTGATGCAGAACGGGTCATTAAATCTTTACATCTTTTATATATTTTTTGTTTTTGCGGCATCGTTTTTTATAATTGTTCTAATTCTATAAGACCTAATTTATTTGGATAAATTATGCTTGATGGATATTTAAAGATTAAATCCGATTTAACGCAAAGCTTAGTGAAGCTGGAAAACACGGCGTCGACAGAACACGTTAAGGTTGCGGTGCGATCACTATGCGCGAAGTTGAAAGCCGATGTTTTTTCATTAGTAGTTGCGGGACAATTCAAAAGGGGTAAAACCACGTTTATCAATGCTTTGCTTGGCGAAGACCTCTTGCCTACCGCAGTGATTCCGCTTACTTCCATTATAACTATACTCAGATATGGGGATAATCTTCGGATTACGGCATTTTTTCAAGACGGAACCGAAAAAGAAATTATACGTGAGAATTTGCCTCTTTATATAACGGAAAAATATAATCCGAAAAACGAGAAAGGGATGGATCGGGTTGAAATTGCTTATCCGTCGCGGTACCTTAAAAACGATGTTCAAATTATCGACACGCCCGGCATTGCTTCGGTGTATGAGCATAATACTCAAACCACTTATAAGTATCTGCCTACCGCCGATGCGGCTATATTCATCGTAGGGGTCGAACCGCCGCTTACGCAAGCCGAGCTTCAATTTTTACATGACGTAAAGAATATGGTCGGCAAAATATTCTTTGTGCAGAGTAAGATTGACGCCGTAAGCGAAACCGATCGGGAAGAGTCGCTCGCATTCAGCAAAAAAATAATTGAAGAAGAGGCATGTTTCGGCGATGTGATAATTTATCCCCTTTCGGGCAAAGAGGCGTTAAACGGCAAAAAAGAAGGTGATTTAAAAAAAGTAGAAAAGAGCGGTTTGCCCAACTTTGAGCGGTCACTTGAACAGTTCCTCGTTAACGAAAAAGGAAGGGTGTTAATTAAGTCTACCGCTGAAAAGGCAGACAATCTTATCAACGAGGAAATGCTTCTTGCCGAAATTGAGGAAAAATCACTTCATTTTCCCCTTGAAGAATTAGAGAACAATATTGCAACCTTTAAAAATTTTATTAACGACAGTAATCAAGAAAAGGCAGACAGCGAAAAACTCCTTGCCGAAGAAGTCAAGGCACTCCAAAGGGATGTGCTCAAAGAAGATATTGAAAAATTAAAACAAGAAAAGACCGAACTGCTCACGGCACGGCTTGAGGAATTTGCAACCGATCACGTATCGGACGGCAATGTAAAATTTACGGAACTTATCGGTAAATTTATAGATGTTCAAATAAGAGAGATATTTAGCACATGGCGAATAGGGGAGGAAAAGATTCTAAGGGAACACCTCAAGGGAATATTCGAACGGTTTATACTGCGCATGAACAAAATTATCGGACAAATCGTTAATTCTTCGACTAAGCTTTTTGGAATCTCTTATCGGCAAATTCAGATGCGAGAGACGTTGCCGCCTGAAATTGAATTCAGATTTAAGACGACGGACGACCCCGGCATGTTGAGCATCACCATTGATTTAATGAGGAAGGCATTGCCGAAAGCGCTGGCGCATAAACTAATCCTTAAAGAAGCGAAGGAAAAAGCGGCTATGCTTGTAGACATGCATTGCGGTAAGGCAAGGTATGATTTCTCCCTGCGCATGGAACGGCTCATGCAAGATTATAGCTTAAATGTGATAGAGTCTGTTGATTTAATGCAAAGTAATGTTTTAAAAGCGTTGGATGTAGGAATATCGTCTAAGCAAAATACCGCTGTTGAGGCAGCGTCTCTTGAAAAACATGTCCATGATAAAATTAAAATTTTAAAAGAAATCAAAGAATCCCTGAAAGATAAAATAGGAACCCGTCAAGAATAGTTTTATATGAACCGTTTACCGGATTAAAGCATCAGAAATACTCCCCGCATTTTTTAAAATTAATTAATTTATTAAAAAAGTTTACGGTTGAAACCATAACGTGACTTTTGTCATATTTTAAATTTTTTTAAATTAATATAATAATTACAAGTATTTTTAACTTAATAATCACCTATAGGAGGGTAAAGGCTTTATGAGCGATAATCCTGAGTGTTTAGAGATATCGGATGACGACATAAAACTCGCATTTAAAGAAATTAGGACATACATCGATATTTCACCGGAAGATTTTAAGACAATATATGTTCATGCCCTAAATCACGCAAGGGCCAGATCGTTTAATCTTACGGTGGACAAAGTGATGACTAAAAATGTCATATCTATAACCAAAGAGTTGAGTATTAAAGAGGCAATTCAATTATTATCCGAAAATGAGATATCTTGCCTGCCGGTTGTAGATAAAGATAATGCGGTAGTAGGCATTGTTACGCATAAAGATGTTATAGCTGCAACCGGTATTGCCAGAAATCATACTTTAAGGGATATAGTGAGGCACCTTGCCGGCGTGCCTACTCCCCATCAGAATACCGTTTACGCTAAAACAGTCGAAGACATAATGTCGTCTCCCGCTATCGCCATTTTTTCCGGTACCGACATAAAGGATGCGGCGCATAAATTAATCGAAATGAGAATTAACAGCCTGCCGGTTGTGGATAAGGATAATAAACTAATGGGCGTCGTATCGACTAAAGATATCGTTAATCATACCGGAGGAATGCAATTATGAATAAATATTTTCAAAAAATGAAAGGTGGCGGGACGCGTCCTTCAGGTACGAATGTTCCGGAGGTTTTTTGGTCGGGGGTTGGTTCTTTTTTGGGTATTTTTGCATGTGGATATCTTTCATTGAGCTATTTTACCCTGCTTGATTTAACTTTATTGATAGGTTCGTTTGGAGCCTCTGCCGTTCTCGTATATGCGGCAATAAAAAGTCCGCTTGCGCAACCGAGGAATCTTATAGGCGGACATGTTATATCCGGGTTGGTCGGCGTAGCAGCCTATCAGCTTTTTAGTACAAATTTGGTCTTAGCCTCGGCCGTTGCCGTATCTTTTGCTATTATGGCAATGCTTGCAACCAAAACATTGCATCCCCCGGGAGGCGCAACGGCACTTATTGCCGTCATAGGGGGTGTTCCCATACATCGCTTAGGATTTCTTTATGCATTAATTCCGGCAGGTCTTGGAGCGGCGGTTTTATTGGTCGTAGCCCTTTTAGTAAATAATATGTCTGAAAACAGGAAGTATCCGGAATATTGGTTTTAGTGCCGTAGGGCATAATATACCGCTAAAAGCCGGAGCTCATTTTATAATCGTTATAAATAGATTTAATCTCTTTATCGGTTAAGCATCTTTTCTTCTTAACCGATAAAGCCCTAATAATAATAAGAATATTTTTAGCATCCTCGTTTGTTATTTGAAATCCCATTTTATTCAATTTATATTCAATTACCTTAGAACCGCTGTGTTTACCTATTAGAAGTTTTCTTTTAGTTCCGACGTATTCCGGCGGGAATGCTTCATAATTTATGGGATTTTTCAGTATTCCGTCGGCATGAATTCCGGCTTCGTGGTAAAAAATATTTTTGCCGAAGATTGGTTTAGAAGTGGGAATAGGTCTTCTCGTTATTTTTGATATAAATTTTGCCAATTCTTTTGCTTTTATAAAATCAAATTTAATTTTTTTGTTTTCTATAAAATTTAAATATGCGATTACCTCTTCTATGGCGCAATTTCCGACTCTTTCTCCAATTCCTGAAATACTGCCGGATAAAGAGTCCGCTCCCGCCTCTATGGCTGAAACCGAATTTGCCGAAGCCATTCCGAAGTCGTTATGCGTATGAATTTCAAGTAATATATGGTTAAGCTTGCCGCAATCTTTTATCTTTTTTATATTTTCATACATCTTTATGGGATTTAATATGCCGACCGTATCGGAATATCGGTATTTATACGCCCCTTCGTCTTCGGCAATACTCATGATTTCTATTACAGATTTTATATTCGCCCTTGAAGAGTCTTCGCCCCCCACGGAATATTTTACCCCTTCTTTATTTAGTATCCTCAAAATATCTATGAGACTATTCTTGACATATTTAAAATCTTTCTTTAATTTATATTTTATATGGATTTGCGAAACGGGAACGGATATATGTATAAACTTAAGTCCGATATCTAACGATGCATAGATATCTTCCCGCTTAGCCCTGTTCCAGCCTACTATTTTTGCTTTAAGCCCCTGCTCGTTTATCTTTTGAATCGCTAATTTTTCGGCTCCGCCCATCACCGGAATCCCTGCTTCTATTTCATCCGTGCCTATTTCGTCTAATAACCCGGCAATCAATATTTTCTCGTCTGCCGAAAACACAACCCCTGCCGTTTGTTCGCCGTCCCTCAAAGTCGTGTCGTTGATAATAATTTTTTTCATGTTAAATTATAAGCATATTCTATGCCGTAAGCCGGTCCGGCTTATTCGGTTATAAAACGCTCTCTTTCACTCTGCCTCGTATAAATATTTTATGAATGATTTGTTTTATTGCCGTTTATTTAATCAAATATGCTTAAAAATTAAGCAAAAAATAAATTAAGCAGTGTTAAAAAAAGAAGATAAAGGCCGTAACCCGATATAATTTATAAAATACCATTAAAAAAATACGATGGCATGAAAATTGCTCATATACATATTAAATTGAGAATGAAGCAAAAAACAGTTTATTAAACGACCTTTTTAACATTTTAGAACTAAGCGCAATTGGGCGCATATGGCAACGACGCCGTAATCAAAGAGATGTTCGTATTTTAACCTCTCCCTGATTGCGGCGTTTTTAGTTTTTTTAGTTATAACGGTAATTTAAATTAAATAAAATTATTTATTTTGGAGGTAAAAAAATGAGACAAGTAGCTATTTACGGTAAAGGGGGAATAGGGAAATCCACTACTACTCAAAATTCTTTGGCCGCGCTTGCAGAGCTCGGCAAAAAGGTGATGCTTGTAGGATGTGATCCCAAGTCGGATTCCACGAGACTGCTTTTGGGCGGAAAATGTCAGGAAACCGTATTGAATTCCGTTAGGGAAGTCGGGCAGGAAAACGTTACGGAAGAAGATGTTTTTAGAATAGGATTCGGGGGTATTAGATGCGTTGAATCCGGCGGGCCGGAACCGGGCGTAGGATGTGCAGGAAGAGGTATTATTACTTCTATTACTACGCTTGAGCAGTTAGGTTCTTATGAAAGGGAACTTGATTATGTTTTTTACGATGTTCTCGGTGATGTTGTGTGCGGCGGTTTCGCAATGCCCATTAGAGAAGGATATGCAAAAGAGATATATATTGTTTGTTCGGGAGAGCTCATGGCCCTTTATGCAGCCAATAATATATGCAAAGGCGTTCTTAAATTTGCAAATTCCGGTGGAGTTAGGGTAGGCGGGCTTATTTGTAATTCGAGAAATGTCGATAACGAAAGAGAAATGGTAGCGGAATTCGCAAAGAAGCTTGGTACACAGATGATACAGTTTATTCCGAGGGATAACATCGTTCAAAGGGCTGAAATAAAAAAACAGACCGTTATCGAGTATGATAAAGATTGTTCTCAGGCAGATGTTTACAGGCAGCTTGCAAGGAATATAGAAGACAATGATATGTTTATAATACCGAAGCCTATGACGATGCAGGATCTTGAAGATCATATGATGAGATTTGGCTTCATGGAAGAATATGAAAGGACGACGAGCAAGAAAAACCTTGCAACGGCGTGATATTAAAAATAAAATTGTTAATTTTTACAGGTTTATTGGGTAATTATATATGAATAGAGATGGGATCAACCTGAAATTAAAATCAGATAAAAATGACGGCCGTTTACAGATTGAAAAACATCCGTGTTTTAACAAGGAAGCGGCAGAGCTTTACGGCAGGGTTCATTTACCGGTAGCCAAAACGTGCAATATTTCATGTAACTATTGCCACAGGGATTATGATTGTCCGAATGAATCTAGGCCGGGGGTTACATCAAGTTTGATTACCCCGGAAGATGCTGTGCGCAGGATATATGACGTTAAAAAAATTTTTAACGTCATAAGTGTTGCGGCGGTTGCCGGTCCGGGCGATAGCTTGGCGGAGCCCTATGATACCATGAAGACTTTTGAACTTGTTAGGGCGGAGTTTCCGGAGGTTGCTTTGTGCATGAGCACAAACGGCCTCAATTTAGCCGATAATTTAACCGAACTTGAAGATAGAGGCGTGAAATTTATAACCGTAACTCTTAATGCCGTAAATATATCTATTTCTCGCAAAATTTATAGATACGTTGACTATAAGGGTGTTGTTTATACGGACAAAGATGCCGCAGGATTATTATTGGAACGGCAGATAGAAGGTATAGGTAAGGCAGTAAAAATGGGATTTACTATAAAAATAAATTCGGTTCTGATACCGGGCATAAATGATTTTCACATAAAGGATGTTGCCGAAAAAGCAAAAAAACTCGGTGTGTATATGTTTAACGTTATGCCCATGATATCTGCCGAAAAGTCATATTTTTACAAGATAGGCGTAAAAGGTGCTAACAGAAAAGACGTTATTAATATTACGAAAGGGCTCAGCGGTATCAATGTGATGGAACATTGCAGGCAATGCAGGTCTGATGCCGCCGGACCCTTGAATGAAGATTTGAGTAAAAAACTTTGTGAATCGGAGGTGGATGAAGATGCCGGAGAATGCGGTCTTAGGTTGTAATCTCTCAAAAAATCTTAGCTTTTCGCAGGACGAAGAGCTCTATATAGCGACAAGCGATACTAAAATAAAGATGAAAAACGATTATGCCCCGTTTGTCGATAAAATTTTAACCGATATTTCGTATGTTCCGAATAAGGTGTTGGATCTCGGTTGCGGCCCCGGTTATATCACAAGAAGAATCAATGAAGTTCTGCCGAACTGTTTCGCCTTAGGGGTGGATAAGTCTGCTACTATGATAAATCACGCGAATAAAGTTTTAAGGAGGAGGTTGGAAGGCGATTGTGCTTTTCAATCCGGTGTCGAAATTAACGGCACAATGCATGCTAAACTTAAAGACAAGGCGGCTTATTTAGATTATTGCGATTTCCGGATCAAATACATAATAGCAGATAGCGTAAATCTTCCGTTCGGTAATTTTAGTTTTGATTTAATCATACTTAAGGGGACATTTAAATGCTTAGACGATAAGTTAAACTCTTTAAAGGAAATATACAGGGTATTAAGTTACGGCGGCGAAGTTTTTATATACGAGTTTAGAAAAGATATTCCGGAGGACGAATTTAATCTGCTCACGAAGGATATGAAACCTCAAAAGGTAAATTTGCTAAAACGTAAATTAAACTGTTCCTTGGATATACCGGAATATGAAAAATACTTGTTTGAAGCAGGGTTAGCCGGGTGTTCCGAAATAAAGACGGACGGATTGGATTTGAAAATAAGAATATCTAAAAATTGTTGATAAAAAAGGAGAAAGCAGCGATGAGCATTATGGAAGGATTTAAGGGCGATATTAATGATTATATCAATGCACCGCGCCGCTCCGGCGGTAAATGGGTTCCACACTTTTTAATAGATTTCGATAAGGATAATTGTATATCGTGTTGCAGGTGCATCAAGGTTTGTCCCGGGGGAGTTTACGGGCTTGAAGACGAGGGGGATAAGATGATTATCAGGATAGAAAGCATGGATGATTGTATCGGCGATATGTCGTGCGAAAAGGTTTGTCCTAAAAATAAGACTATGCATCTGCACAAATTTGCGCCGCTTACGAAGTAGTGTGTTAATTTATTGATTTAATATAAAATAAAGGAGTTTAAGATGGCTGTTGACTTTAAAGAAAACGAAGATTTGGTCGAAGAGGTCCTTAGCGTATATTCCGAAAAGGCAAAGAAAAATAGGAAGGTTCATTTCGGTATAAACGATAAAGAAAATTGCGGAAGTTGCGTGACAAAATCTAATATGAAATCCCTTCCCGGCGTTATGACACCGAGGGGTTGCGCATATGCAGGGTCGAAAGGAGTTGTATGGGGACCGGTTAAAGATGTCATTAATATAAGCCATGGTCCGATCGGATGCGGAATGTATAGCTGGGGTACGAGAAGAAACCTGGCTAACGGAGAGATTGGGGTCGAAAGCTTCGTGCCGTTTCAATTCACTACGGATTTTAGGGAAAGAGATATAGTTTTCGGGGGCGATAAAAAGTTGGAACAGGCGATTAAGGAGCTGCATGAGCTTTTTCCCACGGCAAAGGGTATGGTTGTAGAATCGGAATGCCCGATAGGTTTGATAGGTGACGATATAGAAGCGGTTGCGAAAAAAACGTCAGATGAGTTTGGTATTCCGGTTATTCCGGTAAGATGTGAGGGTTTTAGGGGAGTAAGCCAGTCCTTAGGCCACCATATAGCAAATGATTCGATAAGGGATTTCGTCGTCGGGAAGGGCGAAGTAGACGATAGTAAAAAAACACCGTATGATGTTGCCATCTTAGGAGACTATAACATAGGCGGGGACGTTTGGGCGTCAATGAAAATTTTTGAAGAGATGGGTCTAAATGTCGTAACCCATTGGTCTGGAGACGGTTCCATAGAGGAAATGAAAATAACCCACAAGGTAAGTTATAACCTTCTGCATTGCTATAGGTCTATGAACTACATTGCAAGGCATTTTGAGGAGGCTTACGGTATTCCATGGGTCGAATACAATTTCTTCGGTCCTACCAAGATAAAAGAAAGTATAAGAAATATTGCAAAATTGTTTGATGAAAATATTCAAGAGAAATCTGAAAAGGTTATTAAGGCATATGAGCCTAAAATGCAGGAGGTTATAGACAAGTATAGGCCGAGGTTAGAGGGCAAAAAGGTAATGATTTTGGTTGGTGGTTTAAGACCTCGTCACATAGTAGGCGCATATGAAGACTTAGGAATGAAGGTCGTATCCACGGCATATGAATTTGCCCATAGCGATGACTATGAGAGAACGACTAAGGAATTAGAAGACGGAACTATCATTACGGACGATCTTAACGAGTATGAATTCGTAGAGCTTGCAAAGAAGCTTAAACCGGATTTGGTCGCCTCCGGAATAAAAGAGAAATATATTTTTCAAAAAATGGGGATACCTTTTAGGCAGATGCATTCTTGGGATTATTCAGGACCTTATCACGGTTATGACGGGTTTGAAATATTCGCAAGGGATATGGATTTGGCAGTAAACAGCCCGTCGTGGAAATTAGTTAAACCATTATGGAAGAAATAAGAAACATTAAAAATATATCGGAGGTTCGACTATGGAAAAAGAAGAAGTAAAGAAGATAAAAGATTGGATGAATACGGAAGAGTATAAGGAAAAAAACTTTAACAGAAAGGCTATCGTAATAAATCCTGCAAGGGCATGTCAGCCGCTTGGGGCAGTACTTTGCGCAGCCGGCTTTGAAAATACGATGCCGTTCGTTCATGGTTCGCACGGATGTGTCGCATATTACAGGAATAATTTATCCCGTCATTTTAGGGAGCCGCTCGCGGCGGTCTGTACGTCTTTGACGGAGGACGGAGCGGTTTTCGGCGGGCAAGCAAATGCATTTGAGGGTTTTAAAAATGCATTGACTTTATATAAGCCTAAAATGCTTGCTATATCGACTACATGCATGACTGAGGTCATTGGGGACGATTTGGGTTCGATAGTAGGCGGAGCAAGGGAGAAGGGATATTTACCCGAAGATATATTAGCTCCGTATGCGAATACGCCGAGCTTTGCAGGCTCCCACCTTGAGGGCTATGACAGCATGCTTAACGCAATAATAGAAACCCTGTGTAAAAAATCCGACGCAAACGAAAATAAGTCGGATACTATAAATATAATCCCCGGTTTTGATACGACTACCGGTAATATCAACGAGATTAAGAGGATCTTAAAAATATTCGGGGCAAGCTATCTTGTTTTGGCCGATTATTCCAATACGTTGGATTATCCGTTAAACGGTGAGTATAAACTTTATCCTAAAGGGGCTACGAAACTTGAAGACGTCAAAAAATGCATGAACAACAGGGCTACTATAGTGCTTCAAAGATTCTCGGCAAAAAAGACGGCGGCAACATTATCTAAGAAATTTAATCATGAGGTTAGAATCGTCAAGAGCCCCATAGGAATAAATTATACCGATGAATTTCTTATGGCGGTTTCTGAGCTTTCAGGGAAGGAGATCCCGGGAGAGATTGAGGATGAAAGGGGAAGGGCAATAGACTCCATGACCGATGCACAGCAATATATACACGGGAAAAAATTTGCTATATTCGGCGATCCCGACATGCTCGTAGGCTTAACAAGCTATCTTTTAGAGATGGGTGGAATTCCCAAATATGTGTTGTGCTCCAACGGCACGGAGGAATTTAAAAAAGAAATAGAGGATTTATTCGCCTCGTATTCGGAAGGAGAGGGCGAGGTTTATATAAATAAAGATTTATGGCATTTAAGGTCTCTAATTATGACGGGACCGGTAGATATGCTTATGGGGCCGTCTCATGGTAAATTTGCGGCAAGGGATGCTAAAATTCCCCATATTAGAATAGGCTATCCGATATTCGATAGGGTAAATATCCATAGGTACCCCCTATACGGATATAGCGGAGTAATTAATTTAACGACGTGGATCGTTAATAAATTTATGGATATTCTCGATGACGAAAGCGATGATGCCCATTTTGAGCTTATGAGATAAAGCATAATAAAGGACGGATAATAAGGAGATAAAGCAAATGGGTGCAATAATAGCAAAAGAAGAATATTTTGACGAACCTACTTGCGAACATAACAACGTCGCAAAGGATAAAAAGGCTTGTAAAACTGCAGTACCCGGTTCTTCCACGGGAGGATGCGCTCTTGACGGCGCGTATATAGTTTTAAGCCCTATTAAAGATGCCTTAAATGTGGTTCACGCACCGATAAACTGCCTCGGCAACAGTTATAGCCAGAGGACTTCCGTTGCGGATAAAAGCGAAGATTATTACATGTACGGTTTTACTACGGCAATAAATGAAAACGATCTTATATTCGGTTCGGAAGGTAAATTAAAGCAGGGAATAATTTATGCTTATGATAGATTTAAGCCAAAAGGTATCTTTATTTACAATACATGCGTACCTGCTTTGACGGGTGAGGATATTGAAGGAGTTTCAAAGGAGTTAACGGAAAGACTTGAAATTCCGGTAGTTCCGATTCTTTCGCAGGGGTTTTCCGGAAATAAGAATCTTGGAAATAAAATTGCGGGAGACGCTTTATTCACCCATATTATCGGAGAGAGCGAACCCGACGATATAGATCTGCTATCCAATTATAACGTAAATCTAATCGGCGAGTATAACATAAGGGGAGAGCTTTTTTTGATAAAAAAAGCTCTAAAATCAGTCGGAGTGAACGTTCTTTCTACTATTACGGGGGATTCTACAATAGGAGAAATAATGTATTCGCATAAGGCAGGGCTCAATGTCGTAGTATGTTCCAAAGCGTTAGTGTATCTGGCAAGAAAAATGAAAGAAAAATTTGGGATTCCCTATATAGAAGGGTCCTTTTTCGGTATGTCTTCTACTAATAAATCTATTATGGATATAGTAAATTCTATCGGGGACCATGAACTGATAGCAAATGCGAAAAAATATGTAAAAGTGAGAACGAAAAATACCGAAGAAAATATTTACGAATATAAAAGATTTTTGGCCGGTAAGAAGGTTCTTCTCTATACCGGCGGTGTAAAAAGCTGGTCATTGATATCTGCATTAAACGACTTGGGATTAAGGGTAATCGCTACCGGAGTAAAAAAGAGTACGGACGAGGATAAATTAAGAATAAAAGAATTTGATGAAAACGGAAATATAATAATGCTTGATAACGGAAATCCGATAAACCTCATTAAAATAGCGAGAGAAAATGAAGCGGACATCATGCTTGCCGGCGGAAGAAATCAATATACCGCAATAAAGTCTCTTATTCCGTTTTTAGACGTAAATCAGGAAAGGTTAAATCCTTACACGTCATATGAGGGTATGGAGTTTTTGGCTAAGAGGATTTATTTTGAGATTAAAAATCCTTTATTTAAGTTATTGAGAAAAACAAACATAAATTTATAAAATTATGATGAATCCGATAAAAAATATTGAAATTAACCCACTAAACGCAAGTCAGTCTCTGGGCGCCGCAATCTTCTTTTTGGGATTAGAAAATGCCGTAGTCCTTATGCACGGTGCCGTGGGCTGTGCAAGCTTTGATAAGGTAACGCTGACGAAGCATTTTCGTGAGAATATTCCTATAGTTACGACGGCGCTAAATGAATCCGGAGCGATTCTCGGCGGCGATGATTTTTTGATATCCGGAATCAATAATGTCTATGAAAAAATGAAGCCGGATTTTATAGGCGTTACGTCATCGGGTCTCACTGAGACTAACGGCGAGGACATTGAAAGCATAATCAGCGATTTTAAAGAAAAACAGGCATCAACGTTTCCAAGTGTGATTTATGCCGGTACCCCGGATTATAAGGGTGGGTTTGAAGACGGTTATGTGCAAGCAATGTCGGCATTGTTGAAGGAATTTTCGCTTAAAAAATCAAAAAAATATAAATCTAAAAAAATAAAAAGCGTAAATGTATTTTGCCCGCCGTTTTTTACCCCTCAGGATTTTTTGGAATTAAGAGAGGTATTGGACTATTTTAACCTAAAACCTATTATGATACCGGATTTAGGTTTGTCGCTGGACGGTCACCTCGATGAAGGAGGCTACCTGCAAACCACCGGCGGCGGGCTTAGCGTTGAAGATGCCGAGGATATCGGCCGTAGTGAATTTAATATAGTAATAGGTTTGAGCTTAAAAAGTATCGAGGGTATTATCGAAGAGACGACAGGCTTAAAAACATATTATTTTCCGAATATATGCGGTATTGAGAACAGCGATAAATTCTTTCGTTTTTTATCAAATTTGACGGATAAAGAAATCCCGGAAAAATATAAAAAACAGAGAAAACAGCTTATGGACGTATATTTGGATGCACATTTTTATTTTTCGGGAAAGGACATAGCGGTGGCGCTCGGCATAGATCTTTTGGATTCTTTTTCGACGATTTATTCCGAAATAGGTGCGAATCTAAAAATAGGAATATCCACAAAGTATGACGATGACGTCAAATTGAGGTTTTCTAATTTCTATAAGGGCGATTTGGACTTATTGGGTGCTTTCGGGAAAATTAATCTCATCGTTTCTAATACGAATGCAAAATTTTATGCCAAAAAATTAGACATACCTTTGCTTAGGGCGGGTCTTCCTATAATAGACGAAATAGGGCACAATCTTAAGCATTATATACTTTACAGGGGAGCCGCCAACCTTGTTGTCGAAAGTGCAAATTTGCTTAATGAAGAATGATTCATATTTTAGCGATATAAATCCATCAATTTAAACTGTTTTAAGGAGGCGAGGAAAAAATGAGAGTGGGTTTTGCCACGACTGATAATATTTTAATCAATGACCATTTCGGATGGGCTAAAAATTTCGCAATATACGAAATAAATTTTGACGGTTTCAATTTTTTAGAGAATAGGTGTTTTGAAGAAGACGACGAGGAGGAAGAGTTCAATAAGATAGATAAAAAAATAGATGCCTTAAAGGATTTAAAGATTATTTTTGTGGGGAACATCGGCGGTGTTGCGGCTGCGCGGGTAGTAAAATCAGGTATTCATCCGATTAGATCCAAACCCGGTGATACGATAGAAGGTGTTATGGAGAGTCTTAAGGCGGTCTTATCTAAGAACCCTCCGCCCTGGTTAAAAAAGATTATTATTAAAGAAAATGCAGCCGCCGGACGCTCGGTTTAAACTTTATGGAAGATTGGCACAAACTTTGCTAATTTATAAATTATGAAAGACGAGAAGGGTTTAAATTTGAATATAAAAGTCTTGGTCGTAGATGATTACAAGGAAAGAAGAAAGGAACTTGGGGTTATTTTGAATTCCATTACGACTAAGATATACGAAGCGGATAACGGCGCATCCGGGGTCATGGCTGCGGAAGAGTTTAAACCGGATATTATCTTTATGGATATAAAGATGCCGTCTATGAACGGGATTACCGCCTGCAAAAAGATTATGGAGAAAAATCCGGTGCCGGTTATTTTCTTAACCGCCGGAGTCGGGGATATAGAGGATTACGACAAGTATATGGAAGAGTTAAAGGGTTCCGGCGCATTTTCTTATATTATAAAACCGGCAAGGAAGAGTGAAATTTTAGCCCAAACAATAATTGCCATAGAAAATTTTAAAAGGTTGCAGGATATAAAAAAGGAGAATGAAACCTTAAAGCAATATATCGAGGATAGGAAGCTAATCGATAAAGCAAAAAATATGCTGATGGAAAAAGAAAGTATAACCGAAAGGGAAGCCCACGGCAGATTGCAAAGATTAAGCATGAACAGCGGGCGGCCGTTGGGGGATATTGCAAGAGCTATTATTCTGACAAGTTCTGAGTAAATAAGTTATATAAAAACATAATAAAAAAAGGAGACGGCGTATGGAAATGGTAAGGGCTATAATTAGACCGGAGAAAGAAAAGGATGTCCTTAAAGCACTTGAAGAAAACGGATTTGTTTCGGTTACGAAGATGCACGTTTTCGGAAGGGGCAAGCAAAAAGGGATTAAAGTAGGGGAAGTAGTTTATGATGAACTGCCTAAGTTAGAGCTTATGGTTGTCGTAAAAAAGGAAGATGCAAATAAGGTTTGTGATATCATTCAGGAAAATGCCGTTACGGGGAACATAGGAGACGGCAAGATATTCGTGATGCCGGTTTCGAAGACATATACCGTGAGGACGGGCGCAGAGGGTCTGTAATACGGTATTTTATTTAATTTATACTATGGGGATTTTATGGAATCAAAATTTGAAGAAAATATCGTAGATATTATCGCTATAATAAGAAGGCATAAAATTCAGGATACAAAAGATGCATTAGATAAAGGAGGTTTTAATCAGGTAACTTTTTATTCTGTTCACGGCAGAGGAAGGCAAAAGGGTAGCGGGGGGCTTGCAAACGAGCTTGATCCCGGATTGGATATGATTAACAGCAAAATAGACATTGCCGATAACGATTATAGTTTTTTGCCTAAGAGAATGTTGTCGTTGGTAATAAAGGAGGGCGATGCCGATAAAGTAGTAAAAATTATAACGGAAGTCAATCAGACCGGTCATTACGGAGACGGTAAGATATTCGTGTTGCCGGTAAAGCTTGCCCTTAGGATAAGAACGGCGGAAGAAGGACTTTACGCTATAAGTTGATTGGTATTTTGCTCTATGGCAAGTAGTCTGATTTTTAAGCTGATGCCGCCACCGCTTGAATAGCCGCCCGGTTTGCCGTCGGAATAGATTATTCTATGGCACGGTATAATAATGGGTGTTTTATTTATAGATAAAGCAGTTGCGCAGGCTCTGGAGTATCTTTCGTCATACCCCGCCGTACGAGCAAGTTCTTTGTAAGACATAGTTGTACCATATTTAACATTCCGAAGGGTCTTAAGTATCCCTTCGGAGAAATATGAATATGGTGCAAAATTTACCGGTATTTCACAAAAATCGGTACTCTTGCGAGAGAAATAATTATCTAAAAGGTTTATTAGGTTAGACAAATGACGCAAACGGCTGCAATCATTTTCGGATAGTAATCGAATATCGTCCTTATAATTAAACGGCTTGCTATCCGAGTTTTTTATCCTTATTTCTTCAACGTATTTATCGGAAACGGTTATATCTAAGCTTAAAGTTTTTGTTTTAAATTCAAAAGCATATATCATACCTATTAAATATCGATATTGACGATTGCATCGTTAATTAGTGTTTAGATGGTGTTCCGGTTCCGTTAGCGCATGAGCATCCGGAAGCCGGGGTTGCCGTTGCAGTGCTTTTGTCGGCAGGCTTCTTAGCTTGATCATCTGATGCAGATTTTTTTGAACTGCCATAGTCGGTTTTATACCATCCGGTACCCTTCAATACAAAGCTTGAGTTTGAAATAAGTTTTTCTAACTTTCCACCGCATTTAGAACAGTTTTCCAACGGCTTTTCGTTAATGCCCTGAATGACTTCGGTGTAATCACCGCATTCTTTGCATTTATACTCTCTTATAGGCATTTTAAGAACCTCCAAAATATAATATACAGTTTATTGTTTGACTGTGATATTATAACATAATTAATATTTCTTGAAAATATTTTCAAGATTATAATATCGTATAAATTTTAATTTGCGTAAAATAAACAATCGTGAAAAATGTTGAGTCGTTAGAATACTTTAAAACCTTGGATATCGGCGTCTTAGATGACGTAAGGTCTCGCTTTAGAGAGGAAGCATATAAGGCGGGGGAGAATATATTTATAGAAGGAGATATATCGAAAGGGATATATTTTGTAGCATCGGGTACAGTAAAGGTTTATAAGTCTTCAAGAGACGGTAAAGAGCAGATCCTTAAACTTATTTATGAGGGCGATTCTTTTAACGACGTTACGGTGTTTTCAAGCGATATGAGCCCGGCTTCGGCGGATGCCGTTACAGACATAAAATTATATTTGTTATCCCGTGAGAATACGATCGGTTTAATATATAAATATCCCGAGATCTCCTTGAATATAATAAAAAGTTTTACGGAAAAATTGAGATACCTGACAAGTAGGATAGAGGATCTCTCTTTAAGACATACCCAGGAACGAATTGCAAACATACTTCTTCTCTTCGACGGGCAGAGGCTGAGTCGAAAAATAATTGCCGATATAGCCGGAACCGCTCGAGAGGTCGTTTCAAGGACGCTGAAGGATTTCGCGTCTAAGGGAATTATAAAGGTGGAGAAAAGAGATATTATTATATTGAACAGGGAAAAGTTAAAAGACTCGGCTGTATAATATAAATTCCGGATTTTAGATCAATAACCAAATGCGTATTATAAGCGGAACGTTAAGGGGAAGGAAAATCCCAAACGTGTATAACATCAAGAATGTAGCGCCGTCGTCAGATTTTCTAAAGGGAGTTTTATTTAACATGCTCGGCGCAGATATAGAGGGCAGGATTTTTTGCGATTTATACGCCGGCTCCGGAAACATTGGATTCGAAGCTATTTCAAGGGGTTCGGCTTCCTGCGTTTTCGTAGAAAAATCACTGGAATTAATATCTATCATTACGAAACTATCTAAACGATTCGATATCCTTGAGAGGGTTGAGATTATAAAAAAAGATGTTTTAAGAGCCTTAGACGAAGGGTTTTTAAAAGAATATAACCCTGATTACGTATTTATCGACCCGCCTTATAACTCCGGTCTTTGCGAGAAAACGATCGAGAAAATCACGGCTAATGTTTCCGGAGCCGATTTTCATTATGCCGACAATATCATCGTTCAGCACGATAAGCGGGAGATTTTGTCGGAAGAGTATATCGGTTACCGACTAATAAAGAAAAAAACACACGGTAAATCTATTTTATCGTTTTACCGTGTGTTATGAGATCCACTTCCAGTTTTTTATCTCCGGCATATCGTCGTCATATTCCAATATATATCTCTTATGGTCCACTAATTTGCCTTCCATCTCTTTTTTTATGTAGGCTGCTTTATACTTGAGAGATTCTATCCTGTCTACGGTATCCATGACGAGGTGAAACCTGTCTAAATCGTTCCTTACCGCCATATCGAACGGCGTCGTAGTGGTCCCCTCTTCTTTGTAACCGCGTACATGAAGATTTTTGTGGTTTGTTCTTCTATAGCAGAGCCTATGAAGCAGCCACGGGTATCCGTGAAATGCAAAAATGATGGGTTTATCTTCCGTAAAAAAAGTGTCGAATTCTTTTTTGGATAATCCATCGGGGTGTTCCTCTTTCGGTGTCAAGGTCATCAGGTCTATTACGTTAATCACCCGTATTTTGAGTTCCGGCACGAGATTTTTTAAAATAGATACCGCCGCAAGCATTTCCAATGTCGGAACATCCCCCGCGCATGCCATTATTACATCCGGTTCTTCACCCCTGTCGCTGCTGGCAAAATCCATTATCCCGATTCCCCTTTCGCAGATTTTTATTGCAGAATCGATATCATACCACTGAAGTTCTTTCTGTTTACCGGCAATTATAAGATTTACCCTGTTTCTACTCTTAAGGCACTTATCCGTTACTACAAGCAAAGTGTTTGTGTCGGATGGCAAGTAAACTCTTATATATTTAGGTTTTTTTGTTATTACATGATTGATAAAGCCCGGGTCCTGATGAGAAAAACCGTTATGGTCCTGCCGCCAGACGTGTGACGTTAAAAGATAATTTAAAGAGGGTATCGGCCTTCTCCATTCCACTTCATCCGCTTCTTTAAGCCACTTTGCATGCTGGTTAAACATAGAGTCTATTATGTGAATAAAGGCTTCATAGCATGAAAAAAACCCGTGTCTTCCGGTCAGCAGATATCCTTCAAGTAAGCCTTCGCACGTGTGTTCGCTAAGCATTTCTATAACTCTTCCCTTATGGGCCAAATGGTCGTCGTAATTAAAAATATCTCCCCACCACTGCCTGTCGGTTGCTTCAAAAACGGCGTTAAGCCGGTTAGAGTTATGTTCATCCGGGCTAAAAATCCTAAAATTATTCGGATTTTTCTTAACTACATCGCGCAGATAATATCCCAACGTAGTGGTCGCCTTTCCGTAAATCGTCGCCGGTTCTTTCACTTCTTCCGCATATTCTGAAAAATTCGGAATAATTAAATTCTTTAATAACGACCCCCCTTCGGTGTTGACGTTTGCACTCATTCTCTTTTCTTTTTTAGGCGTGAAATCTTTTATGGAATTTATTAACGTACCGTTTTTATTGAATAGCTTATCGGGTTCATAAGATTTCATCCAATTTTCCAGTATTTTTATATGTTCAGGTTTTTCCTTAAAATCCGTAATCGGAACCTGATGAGCACGCCAGTATCCCTCAAGCTTAAGCCCGTCTATTTCCTTAGGGCAGGTCCATCCCTTAGGGGTTTTGAGTATAACCATGGGGTATGGCGGTCTTTTGAAGCCGTTGCCGTTTTTTTTATTTGCGTTTGCCGCTTCGTTTCTAATAGAATTAATTTGTTCGGAAATCTTATCTAACGTTGAAGCCATTTTATCGTGGGCGATATTTACATCTTCTTCTTCCACTATGTAGGGCAAGTATCCGTAACCCTTAAATAAATTGGTTAATTCTTCCTCACTTATACGCGCAAATATCGTTGGATTATTTATTTTATAACCGTTTAGGTGAAGAATTGGAACAACAATACCGTCGGTCGAAGGGTTTAAAAATTTATTTATATGCCATGAGGTAGCCATTGGACCGGTTTCCGCTTCTCCATCTCCGACTACGCAGAATATGGTTAAATCGGGATTGTCTAATACCGCTCCGTAAGCATGGCTTAAAGCGTATCCCAATTCTCCGCCTTCATGAATTGAACCGGGGGTTGTCGGCGATACATGACTCGGAACCCCGCCCGGGGTGGAAAATTGCTTGAAAAGTAGTCGCAGCCCATCGTAGTCCTCGGAAATATTGGGATAATGTTCGCTATAGGTTCCCTCAATGTAGGTATTTGCAATTATAGCAGGTCCGCCGTGTCCGGGACCTGCTATAAATAAAGAATTTAAATCATATTTCTTTATGATTCTATCTAAATGTGCATAAATGAAATTGAGCCCGGGGGATGTGCCCCAGTGCCCCAGTAATCTGGGCTTTATATGTTCAAGTTTCAGCGGCTCCTTGAGCAGCGGATTATCAAACAAATAAATTTGCCCTATAGTCAGATAATTTGCCGCATTGAAATACAAGTTAATTGTTTTAAGTTCATCTTCGGAAAGATAATCTTCAAATTCTACCGCTGTAATTTTCATTATAGTCCCCTTATTTTTATAATGTATCCATCTTGCTTGAGAAGCCCCTTAACATAACCGAACTAAAAACTACGAATATATCGGAAACCGCCATTGCTCCGCCTGCCGCTATCGGCGGTAAGAGCCAGCCGGTAAAGTGGTAAAAAACTCCGGCGGCAAACGGAATACCTAACCCGTTAAATAGAAATGCCCAGAAAAGATTTTGCTTAACCTTATTCAAGGTTTTCTTGCCGAGGGCCACGCTTTTATAAACATCCGATATCTTACTCCTGACCAATATTATATCGCCGGTTTCCTTTGCCACGTCGGTTCCGCTGCCTATTGCTATTCCGACGTCCGCTAAAGCGAGAGCCGGAGCATCGTTTATGCCGTCCCCGACCATAGCGACCTTTAAGCCTAAGTTCTTTAATTTTTTTACTTCGTTGAGTTTGCCTTGCGGTAAAACATCTGCAATAACGTTTTTTTCCTCTATCCCCACCTTGGCGGCGACATTTATGGCAGAATTAAGGTTATCTCCGGTTAAAAGGTATGAAGTAATGTTTCTAGATTTTAATTTTTTTATGGTTTCTTTTGCTTCCTCTTTGATCTTATCCGCGAGCGTAATAATGCCGACTATCTTGGAGTTCACGGAAACGCCTATTACGGTCTTCCCTTCCTTTGCATACTGTTTTTCAGGCTCGTTAAATTTACTTAAATCAATATTTTCGGATTCCAAGAGCCCCCTTTTCCCGATTAATACCGTTTTACCGTCGTAATTCATGCGTATGCCCAGACCGCTAATTTCTTCATAATCTGTAGATTCAATCTTGGTATCGTCGGGCTTGCCGCTTTTTTCCTTTTCTTTAAAATCCTTGTATTTATTAACTATTGCCGTTGCAATAGGGTGAGAAGAGAACCCCTCGCCGTAAGCCGAGATTTTTAAAATCTCGTTCGGCGGCAGACCTCCTAACGGAATTATATCGGCGACCTCCGGTTTTCCGTGCGTAATAGTGCCGGTTTTATCGAAGACGACGGCGGTTATTCTTGCAATTTCTTCAAGGCCGGATGCTTTCTTTATCAATATCCCTTTTTCAAGGCCTATGGAGCTTCCTATCATAAGTGCCATAGGAGTAGCAAGCCCCATTGCGCAGGGACAGGCTATGACCAATACTGCTATAGCAGCAGATAAGGCGAATAAAAAATTTGCGTGAAAAATAAATTTCCAGGATATGAACGAGAGTAAAGATATTGTAACGACGATAGGAACGAAATAATTCGTTACCTGATCAGCGATTCTTTGAATAGGCGCTTTATCCGCCTGAGCATCTTCTACGAGCCTGACTATTTGAGAGAGCATCGTATCTTTGCCTACCCTCAATGCCTTCATTTTTATAACCTGCCCCCTATTTATCGTCGTGCCGCTTATCTCATCGTCAACCTTTCTCTCCACCGGCATGGGTTCGCCGGTTAACATAGATTCGTCTATCTGGGTTTGTCCCTCTACGATTACGCCGTCGACAGGGATTTTATCGCCCTTTTTTACTAAAAGAATGTCTCCGACTTTTACGTTGGCCGTATCTACTTCTTCTATATCTCCGTCGGCGGTTACAAGATTAGATTTGTTAACCTGAAGTTTGAATAACGCTTTTAATGAAGAAGCGGCCCTTTGTTTGGATATCTTTTCCAATAGTTTTCCGGAGCTTATGAAAAGAATAAGCAAAACGGACGTATCGAAATAAAGATCACCTTTGCCTTTAAATAAGAATACGTTCGCGACCGAATATAAATATGCCGCCGAAATACCGAGTGAAACTAAAACATCCATATTGGCGGAGAAACTCCTTAAGGAGTAATAAGCCCCTTTGTAGAATTTTAGTCCCGTTGAAAATTGGATTACGGAAGCGAGAATGAATAGGGCAATAACCCTGTCCCAATACGGCATGCCGGCGACATCTATATAAGACAGGACAACCACCGGTATTGCGATTATTAGGGTGAATATAAGCCAGTAGAGGTCTTTCTTCCAGCTTTCTATCTTGCGAAACCATTTATCGATAAACGAGATATGCGCGGTTGAGCCCAAAGACTTTTCCGCCCCTCCCGAGGTTACCTCCTCGTCGATAGGTGTGTATCCGCTATCCTTTACGGCTTTAAATATAGCATCCTTAGAGGTTATGGACGGGTCAAACGATACGAACCCGTTTTCCGCCGCAAAATTTACGGCTACTTTTTTGATGCCTTTAAGCTTGCCTACGGCTTTCTCTACCGTCTTGACGCAATTTGCGCAGTGCATTCCTTCTATCGCAAACTTAATACTCTCGGTCTCGGGTTTTTCCATGCCGTCCATAGCGCCCTTGTCGGTTGCCCGAGTCTCAGAACCTTGCGACACGGTTTGAGAGGTTTCGTCTATAAGCTCGGCGCCGAATCCGGCAAATTTCACCATTTTAATTATTTCATCGGATGAAGGTTTGTCCGGGTCAGAATATACATAGAGAGTCTCGGTTACAAAATTAAGCTTTGCATCCCTAACACCGTCCATTCTTTTTATAGTATCAACGATAGTTCCGGCGCACTTATGCTGAATTTATATTGTTTTTGCTGCTCGACGGCGCTTGCCGCATCGTTTTCCTCCACGGCTCCTTTCATTCCGCCGTGTCCGCCCCTTTCGGTATCGTAACCCGATTCCCTCACGGCTTTTTTAATATCGTCCGTTCCCAATGATTTTTCATTGTAGGTTACATCGGCATATTCGCCCTTAAGGTTTACGTCAACCGAGATTACCCCTTTAAGTGAAGAGACTGCCTTCGTTACCGTTTTTACACAGTGTTCACAGGTCATTCCGTAAACGTTTATTTTTTCGCTTTTCATAAATTTACCCCCGGTATTATTATTATACCTCAAAAATGCCGATAAAAATATTCACATCTGATTACCGCTATGCTTTCATGTATTATTGTATCCCCAAAGCCCCTCTCGGGGCTTTTTTGCTGAAGCAGGTTGGGGATTGGAAATATTCGCAAAGGCGGAAATTCAGTTTTATCAGGCTTTGAAGCATCTTAACATTTTTATATCGGCAATTTTAGGTGTATATAATTTGCATCGTTTTCATGCATTTTTTAGCAGCAGCAACCGCCCCCGCCGCCGTTATCCTTCATTTCCATATGTCCTTTTTTTTCGGTGTCGTAACCCGATTTTCTCACGGCTTTTTTAATATCGTCCGTTCCTATCGATGATTCTTCATACATTACATCGGCATATTCGCCCTGAAGGTTTACGTTAACCGAGCTCACTCCTTTAAGTGAAGAGACTGCCTTTGTTACCGTTTTTACACAGTGTTCACAGGTCATTCCGTAAACGTTTATTTTTTCGCTTTTCATAAATTTACCTCCGGTATTATTGTCAATATATTATACGTATAATATATTGCGTTATTTTTAATAAAACTATACGTTTTTTTAACTACAATTGCCTTAAATGTCATTTTAGTAGCCGTTAATTTTAAGATGAACCCGCCTTGAACTATAAATAATAATTTAATTATTATTTATGCGAATACAGATTTGGGGGGATGGAAAATATTGCAGATGATACGATTGAAATATAAGGGCTGGACAAATGATATATAAGCAGAAAATTTATAATTGGTTAGGATATTATTTTTATACGAAACGGGAACATTCCGGCATTCCAAACAAACAAAATAAGGTAAGTTTCGGCTAACTTGCGCTTGATGTATCAGCTTGTAAAAATGTACCGTGTAAACCTCTCCGGTTCTGTTAATAAACCTCCCTGCCGTTCGCATATTTATCGTGGTTTGAACAGGGGTCATTATTAGGGGGGCATTCAATAAATAGCTTGCATCCGTTGCGGAAGTAAGGTAAAAAATCACAATAAAGGCAATGGGAAGAAACAGAAAAATCTTATATTTATTGTTTGAAAAATATTTTCTCATGTTTATTATTATGGAACATTGCCTCTATTATTGCAACTTTTTTTTAGAATCTTGTTGCTATAAACAAGTTGCATAGACAAAGCCGATTGCAATTTAATTGATTTTATGATAAAAATTAGTGGTTAAGAATTTAACGATTATACAATGATAGATATGTCTAAGCATAAAACTGCAGTTTACCCCGGCTCCTTTGATCCTATTACGTATGGTCATTTGGACGTTTTGAGGCGAAGCCTCGGTATTTTTGACAAGGTTGTGGTAGCGGTAGCTTGCAACAAGAAGAAGCCCTATCTTTTTAATCAATCCGTTAGAAGCAAACTTATAAGCCGAGTCTTAAAAGAAGATAAAGGGATTGACGATAGCAGAGTTGAAGTAATAGATCTAAACGGACTTCTTATAAAATACGTCGAAAGCATTAATGCAAGAGTAATCATAAGAGGGTTGAGGGCAGTTTCAGATTTTGAGTATGAAATTCAGCTTGCGACTACAAACAGGATGCTTAATTCCAATATAGAGACGATATTCATGATGACTGCCGAAAAATACTCGTTTTTGAGCTCCACGATAGTTAAGGAGATTTCCCGCCTCGGTGGAGACGTGTCCAGTATGGTTCCGCAAGCAATAGCATTAGAATTAGCAAAAATCTATTCCAAAGGAGAAAAGAATGAAACTCTCATGTAGGGCGTCCTCAATAAAACCCTCGACAACCCTTGCCATAACCGCCAAGGCTAAAAGACTTAAAGCCGAAGGAAAAGACGTTATAAGCTTCGGTGCCGGGGAACCCGATTTCGACACACCCGATTATGTTAAAGATGCCGTTAAGGATGCCCTTGATAAGGGATATACGAAATATACTCCGGTTTCCGGAATAGACGAGTTGAAATCCGCTGTAGCGGAAAAGTTTTTGTCGGAATACGGCATAAGATACGAAAACAGTGAAGTAATAGTTTCCTGTGGGGGAAAACATGCCCTTTATAACCTTTTTTCGGCACTGTTGGACGAAGGCGATGAGGTAATAATCCCCTCGCCTTACTGGGTGTCTTATCCCGAAATGGTGAAACTTGCCGATGGTGTCCCGGTAATAGCCGATACGTCTCAAAACGGATTCAAGTTTAACTTGCAGATATTTAAAGGCAGTTTGACAAGTAAGACGAAGGGATTGATTATAAATAGTCCTTCTAATCCGACAGGGGTTTTAATGGACGAAGAGGATATAACGTCCGTTGCAAATTTTGCCAAAGAACATGGTTTGTATATAATAACGGATGATATTTACGAAAAAATAATCTTCGACGATAAAAGATTTTTTAATGCGCTGATGGTCGATAAGTCTATGAAGGAAAATACCATTTCCGTAAATGCGGTTTCCAAAACGTACTCTATGACCGGGTTTAGGATAGGTTATGCGGCGGGTCCCAAGAATTTAATATCGGCAATGAACAATATTCAGTCGCAGAGCACATCTAATCCCACGACTTTTGCCCAGTACGGCGCCTTAGCGGCGTTGAAAGGGGGTTATGATTTTACCGTTATGATGCGAAACGAGTTTCAGAAAAGAAGGGATTATATGATGGATTTTTTTGATAAAAATATAAAAAATATCGTTCCCGTTAAGCCCGACGGGGCGTTTTATATTTTTGCCGATATTTCTAAAGTCTTCAAAGAAAGCGGCAATGAAATAAATTCTTCCGCCGAATTTTGTGATTATCTTTTAGACAAATATCTTGTCGCCGCAGTTCCGGGTATTGAATTCGGCAACGATAATTTTATACGACTCTCTTTTGCGGTCGGGATAGAAACCATAAAGGACGGCTTAAATAGAGTTAGGGAGGCAGTCAATGCAATATGCAAAATCGCATAAACATAAACGTATTCTTAATTTTTTGATAAACGGAAAAGAAGGGTTTGATTTATTTAAATTTTTATTAAAACTGCCATTGGTCCTTATATCCCTTTTAATATCATCGTTTTCTAAGATAAAAAGGGCGATGTATGGCCGTTCTTTTATTTTTAAATCTAAAGACTCCGGTATATTTGTCGTCAGTATAGGCAATATAAATTTGGGCGGAGCCGGAAAAACCCCTTTTTCCTATACTTTAGCCGAATATTTTTACGGTCGTAATTTAAAACCGTGCATTATAAGCCGTGGCTACAAAGGGCGTTTAAAAAAAAAATCTATATTGCAGATTGGGAATATGAACTTCCGGATGCCGTACAAAAATTACCGGACGAGGCAGTTCTTTTAATAGAAAGATTCCGGTCTAAAAAATTGCGTATACCCGTGATAATTTCCAAAAATAGATTGTCGGCTGCGAAAGTTTGTTCCGATAACGACGATATATATTATAATCTTGCAGAAGATCTCCGTACGTCTTTCGATTTGCTATCCGACGACGATAACGCAAAGATAGAAGAGAAAACCGATAGCGAAGATATGAATATTTCCGGCAAATGCCTGTATAAAGACGTTTACGGCGAATATGAAAAACATAAAAAAGTTGCAATAATAGACGACGGGTTCAGCACCTTAAATATAAAAAAGAACCTTAACATAGTTTTAATCGACAATACAGTAGATATTTTTAGACAAAACGTTATTCCTGCAGGCATTTTGAGAGAACCGTTAAGCGTTTTAAAACATGCCGACGTTATCGTCGTCAATAAGTGTGATGAAGGAATATTAGGAAAACCTTTTAGCATAGACAAAAAAATCAGAAAGTATAACGCATCATGTCCGCTGTTTTATTCCCGCTATAAACCGACCGGCATTTTTAACGATTATAAAAATACCGGTGAAGATACAAACCTTAAGGGCTTGAAAAATAGAAAGATTATAACGGTTTGCGCAATCGGCAATCCGGATTATTTTTACGATAATTTAATGGGCTGCGGTGCCTTAATAAGCCATAAATTAGAGTTCGAGGATCACTGCGATTACTCTGAGAAAGATATGGGAAGCATAAAGGATTTATCCGATAATTATAAAGATTATCTTATAATTACGACTTTGAAAGATTATGTAAAACTGAAAAGATTCAACAAGAGAGAGAATTATGAGTACATATTCGACAAAATCTATTATTTGGACTTTGAACTGGTGATAGATAAATCTTTTTTTGAGTTTATCTACGATAATTATAAGGGATATAGTGAAAAAAAATAAAATTATATTATATTTGGAATTTATTTTAGTCTATTGTTTTTATGTTTTTATAAACGTTATTCCGTTCGGATTATCCTTAAGGATAGGAAGGGTTTTGGGAATAATATTTTATAAGGTAGACAAGAAACACGGAAAAAGCACTCTCAACAACTTGTTTACGGCTTTTCCCGATAAAAATGAAGAAGAATTAAGAGATATTTCTATAGGGTTTTATAAAAATTTGGGTATGGTTTTTGTGGAAATTTTTAGACTCAACAGGTACAATAGTAATAATATAGATAAGTTTGTGGAATCAAACTTCGATTCTCTAAGGGGTATCTACAAGAAAAAAGGGATACTTCTTTTAACGGCCCATTTCGGAAATTGGGAGCTTATGGCGAAGACTTTCGCTTTAAAGGGTTACCCCGGAAATGTTCTTGCAAGACCGTTGGATAACCCGTATATTGAAAATATTTTGTATAAACTGAGAAGAAATGCGGGGAGTAAAATTATATATAATAGAGAAAATGCGGTCAGAAATATAATTTTCGCATTGAATAATAATGAAATAGTCGGATTTTTGCCGGATGAAAATGCATCTAAGCGAATAGGTATTTTCGTCGATTTTTTTGGAGTTAAAGCCTGTACAATGCCGGGTATGGCAAATATTGCCGCCAAAATGAAAGTGCCGGTAATCCCCGCTTTTTTGGTTAGGCTTAAAGACGGCAGCGGCAATTATACGAAGCATAAATTAATAATAGAGCCCCCGCTTGATATAAATTATACCGGAAATAGGAAGGCTGATACCATTAATATACTAAAAATGTTTAACGAAAAAATAGAAGAGATAATAAATAAATATCCGGAACAGTGGTTTTGGATACACAATAGGTGGAAAACCAGGCCGGATTCGGCGGACTGAATATCATGAAAAATGAAAAAAACAAGTGCGTTTTTTTAGATAGGGACGGTGTTTTAATAAAAGACGTGAGCTATTTAAAAAATCCCGACGATATATTTATATTACCGGGCACAATAGATGCGTTGAAATATTTTAAAATTAACGGATTCTTGCTTATAATAGTTACTAATCAAGCCGGAATAGCGAAGGGTTTCTTTAACATGGACGATTTGGCCGCTGTTAACGGTAGGTTGCTTAAAATATACGAAAGCGTCGGCATAGCCATAGATGATTTATATTTTTGCCCACACCATGAAAATGGAATTGTAGAGCCGTATAATATTAAATGCGCCTGCAGAAAGCCGAATACCGAAATGATAATGAACGGGGTAAGAAAATTTGGAATAGATGTCGGCAAGTCATTCATGGTAGGCGACAAAGACAGTGATATTATTCTTGCAAAAAATTCCGGTTTAAGTTCATTTTACGTAAGAAATTCTATGTACGAACACGACGAGAGTATAATTCCGGATTTTTATGTTCGGGATTTAAAAGAAGTTTCACAAATTATCGCGAATTTAGTTTGATTTTTTTAAATAAATTTGGTAAAATTCAAAGTTTAAGATTAAGTTTTGTAATTCAATATTAAATTTTAAGGGGTAAGTTCATGGCAAATCATAAATCCGCGGAAAAAAGGGTAAGGCAGACAAAAAAAAGAACCATGCGTAACACGACAAGTCTTTCTAAGATGAAAACGAATATTAAAAAGTTTAAAGCGGCAGTTTCCGAAAACGACAAGGAGAAGGCATCTGCTCTTTTTAAATTAAACGTATCTTATATAATGCAATTGGCTGCAAAAAGAATAATTCATAGGAATAATGCCGCAAGAAAAGTTTCGGCGCTTTCAAGGCTCGGCAATACTATAAAAAACAGCTAATCTTAAAAATAAACTCCTCAAAAACCAGGTCTTGAGGTATGGATGCCGTTTTAAGTTTGAAATCGGCATCCTCTAAGAGTTTTGTAATTTTTTTGAGGTCTTGAATCGAAAAGGATGAAAGGTTTTTTATAAATTTTCTTTTTAAAAAAGGACGGATTGAGTTTACGTTCAAAACGGTTTCAAAATCCATGCCCGACCGTTCCTGTATTTTTGCCCTGTGAAGCTTTCTTACCTCGCTATATAACATGGAGATGATTTTTATCGGCTCTTCTCCGTCACTGTAAATTATATTAAATATAGAAAATGCCGTTTTTAAGTTCCTGTCTAATATTTTGTCGATTAAGTCGAATATATTAAACCTTTTCGAAAGAGCAATTATGGGCTTTATTTCATCTAATGATATTTCCGTCGCTCTATTGCCGCAAGCATTAACTCCGGAGGTTATTTTATCAAGCTCGGAATTGATATTTAGGGTGCTATTGCCCGTGTACCTCGTTATATAATGTATCGTCTCATCTGAAAGCTTGAGGCCTTTTTCTTTAGAAAGGTTTTTGATATAAGACGGCAATTCGTTATCGTATAAGAACCTGACCTTATGGAGTTTGAAATAATTTTTATTTTTCAGCTCTTTAAAAAATTTCGAATTTTCATTAATTTTACGACTGTTGAAATAAAATATGACTACCGTAGTTTCAGACGGAGATTCGCAATAAACCTGTAAGCTTTTATTGTTAAGGAACGACTCGTCAAAATCTTCTATCTGTAAAACCCTCCTTTTCGCAAATACCGGGTAGCTGCTCGCAATATTTAAAAATTCTACCGGAACGGGAGATATCAACCTATCGAAATTGAAATCGGTCTCTTCTTTTTTTAATATTCCGGATTTGATTTTTTCGATTTCCTTTGTAATCCTAAAGGTATCTTCCCCGTAGAAAAAATGGATTAAAATTTTATTTTCCATATAATAAATTTTATAATAAAAAAAAGTTTTTTAAAAGTTTTAAAAGTTAATAGTTGACTTTATGCTTATATTTTATTAATATGGCTCATTATGATATTGTTTTTAATGATTATATTAATAGTTTCCGCTGTTTTTCTGATTATAGTTATACTTATGCAACAGGGTAAGGGTCAGGAAATGGGCGCCGTATTCGGCGGGAGTTCTCAGACGGTATTCGGAGCATCCGGGGCGGGTAGTTTTTTGACTAAAGCCACAGCTATAATTGCTATATTTTTTATGGGCTCGGCATTTTTAATATCTTATTTATCCGCAAGACAGCAAAGTCCTATCGCAATTAAGAGCTATATTAAAAAAACCGTAAAGCCGTCACCCCTCTTGGTTAAACACGGCAGTTACAAACATAGCTCTAAAACTCCGGGTGGACAAGAAAAAGCCGTCGGCAAAAAATAGAGTTGAGATTTGCATAATTTTATATAATGCCGAAGTGGTGGAATTGGTAGACACGCCATCTTGAGGGGGTGGTGGATAATATCCGTGCCGGTTCGATTCCGGCCTTCGGCACCACACGAGATAAACGGCGAGCACCGATTTACAATAAAATATTTTTAGACATAAGGCGGGAGAACTCTCTCAAAAAGGCATTATTGTATAGCCCGTGGTTTTGCTCCATATGGATTAGTGCGTCTTTAGTATTTAATTTAATACTGTAAGGTCTGTTTCTTGTTAGAGTATCAAATTCATTAACTATTTCTAAAATTTTTCCATAAGTTGAAATATGTTCCTCCAATTTGCCGAAGGGATAGCCTGAGCCGTCGGAAGATTCATGATGCTCTAAAACTCCATTAATTATACGACTATTATCTATATTGTTTTCTATTAAAATTTCTTTCGAATGTAAGGGATGTTTTTGAATCTCGTAAAGCTCGCTTTCGATTAGGTCTCTTTTTGACAAAAGTTCTTTTGAGATTTTTAATTTTCCGATATCGTGGATAAGCCCCGCAAGGCCGATCTCGTAAAGCGAAATTTTATTGGAAAACCCAAGCCTATTTGCCAAAGCCATGGCATAAATGCTGACGTTTATTCCGTGCCCTATTTCATTGTAATCATGGTCCGAAAGATTTAAAAGATTCATGAAGGCAAATTCGCTCATTAGCAAGTATTCCATTGTGGTTTCGATAGATTTCTTAATTCCCTCCCGATTATTCTTGAGATCTCCGGTCGTAATGACGTATTCCGCATAAACCTTGGAATATGTGTATATTTTTACCGTTCTTTCTTCAAAATCTAAGTCTTCTGAATTTATGATGGTTTTAACATGCTCGAGGATATCGCTGTCGTATCGGTCTTTATCTTCCTCTTTAATGTAAAGATATTTGATGCCGCTGTTTTTCAACCTCAATGTGTCGCTCTTGGAAAATATAAGGGCTTTCGACCTATATAGAATATAATTATCTCCGGATTTCATGTAAAGTGGATAAGCGGAATTTTTACCGAAGACGAGGCTTTCCATTATTATTGGTACATACTTTATTTTTTCCATATTCGTATGCGGAAATTTTATATAATCTCCGAATGCAACCCCTTTTTTAAACAACCTTCTTTAAAGATTTCCGCCTGTTTTTTATCGCCGACTATAGTACCGTAGTGCATAGGGATAGATATATCGGCCCTAATTTTTTCTGCCGCTTTCAACGCTTCGGCGGGAGTCATAACATACGTTCCGCTGACAGGGATAAATAATAAATCTATATTTTTTGAGGACAGGCCGTCCATTTCCGGTATATCGTCGGTATCGCCGGTATAATATATTTTGACTCCATTAAAAGTAATGATGAATCCGAGTTGCTTATCTTCCTTAGGGTGATAAACCTTTCCGGGCTCTTTGAATTTATTCAAGTTATAAGCCGGTACGCCTTCTATGTGTAAGCCGTTAAAGTCAATCGAATCGCCGGGAGAAATAATAATCATTTTATTGTCGAGCAGCGAATCTATCTCTTTGTGTGTCATTTTGTTCATAAATAGGACGGTAGAATCTTTAATAATCTTATGAATATCGTCAAAGGAAAAGTGGTCGAAATGTTCATGCGATATGAAAATATAATCCGCTTTGGGAATATTTTTACTTAATTTAAACGGGTCGAAATACAGGTTAATCTCTCCGTTTTTCACTAAAAAACTGTCATGACAGAATTTTTCTATCTCAAGCCCCCTATAATTAAACATAAGAACCTCCTTAATACAAATTTGCTTATTATAGTTAATTTTACCATAATTATCATAAATTTGCGATTAAACAAGATAATAAAGAAATTATTTATTGTAATTGTTTATAGTTATATCATATAATAACATGCATTACCGTAATATCGGATTATGAGGTTAAAAATCTCGAAAAATTAGAAATTTGGGTGAATATTATATTATAAGGAGGAGATTGTGGCGAATTTAAGAATAGCAATAAACGGATTCGGCAGAATTGGAAGAAACGTTTTTAGGGTGCTTCAGGATATGATAAAGAAGGACGGAGATATCGAAGTAGTTGCCGTCAACGATATTACCAATCCTCAGGTTCTTGCACATCTGCTTAAATACGATTCCGTACACGGCAAGGCTGACTTCTACGTCGGTTACGACATTGATCATTTAATCGCTGACGACAGGGAGACATTGATTACGGCGATAAAAGACCCGTCGGAGCTTTTATGGAAACACCTCGGGGTAGACATCGTGATAGAATCCACCGGTCTTTTCAGGAAAAGAGACGATGCCGGAAAACACATAAGGGCGGGGGCCAAAAGAGTTTTGATTTCCGCTCCGGCTCATGACCCGGACGTAACGATTGTTCTCGGGGTTAACGATAAAATTTACGATAAAGATAAACATTTTATCGTTTCCATGGCATCATGCACCACAAATTGCCTTGCGCCGGTTGCAAAGGTAATCCATGAAAACTTTACTATAGAAAAAGGAAATATGACGACGGTTCATTCTTATACCAACGATCAGAGGATATTGGATTTGCCGCATAAAGATTTACGAAGGGCAAGGGCGGCTTCTCTATCTATTATTCCGACTACTACCGGTGCCGCCGTAGCCCTTTGCGACGTATTACCGGAACTGAAGGGCAAACTTGACGGAATGTCCTTAAGAGTACCTACGCCCGATGTTTCTATTAATGATTTAGTTTGTAAAGTTTCCAAGAAAACCTCGATGCTCGAAGTAAATTCAAAGTTGGAAGAGGCTTCGGAAACATATTTAAGAGGCATACTCGGATTCAGCAAAGAACCTTTGGTCTCTATGGATTATCGCGGCGATCCCTATTCTTCCATTATAGATTCGCTAAGTACAAAGGTTATAGGGGATGACCTCATTAAAATTTTGGCATGGTACGATAATGAATGGGGATATTCGACGAGACTTGCCGAGTTAGCCATCAAGATGATGCGATAAATAATGGAAAATATCGTTTACATAGACGAAATAGATATAAAGGATAAAACCCTGCTTATAAGAGCGGATTTTAACGTACCCCTTGATCAAAACGGTAATATTACCGATGATACTAGAATCAGGGCGGTTCTTCCTACTATTAATTACTGTTTGGATGAAAATACAAAGGTAGTATTGATGTCGCACATGGGGAGGCCGAAGGGCAAAAAGGTGCCGGCGCTTTCCCTATTGGTTGTTGCAAAGAGATTAAGCAGGCTTTTAGATAAAGAAGTAAAATTTGTTAACGATTGCGTAGGGGAATTACCTGAAAATATTGTTAAATATGCCGATTACGGGGATATTATACTGTTAGAGAATTTAAGATTTTATCCCGAAGAAACTACTAATAATGAAGAATTCGGCAAAAAATTAGCCTCGTTATGCGATATTTATGTCAACGACGCATTTGCTACGGCTCATAGGTCACATGCTTCTAACGTCGCGGTTACGAGGTTCGTAAAAACGTGTGCCGCCGGTTTTCTCATAAGAAAAGAATTGAATTATTTTACGAGAGCGATAGATAACCCCATGAAGCCGTTTGTCGCAATAGTGGGCGGCGCAAAAGTCTCCGGAAAAATAGAGGTATTGTCGAATTTGGCCGACAGGGTAGATAAGCTGATTATAGGCGGTGCAATGTCGAATACATTTCTGAAGGCATTAGGGCATGACGTCGGAAGTTCTTTGGTAGAAGACGATATGATAGAGTGTGCAAGGAAGACTCTTGAAAAAATAAGCGAAAAAAGAATAAAACTTTATCTCCCGGTAGATGCCGTCGTGGCGGATAAATTTGCTCCGGATGCGGAAACAAAAGTAACGACTATCCAAGAAGTGCCCAAGGGATGGATGGTTTTAGATATCGGCCCCGCTACCGTTACCCTTTTTACGGAAGCATTGCAAAATGCCAAGACTATTGTTTGGAACGGGCCTATGGGTGTTTTTGAATTTGATGCTTTCAGCAGGGGGACGTCCGCATTAGTTTCCAGTGTTGCGAACGCATATGCGCTGACTATTGTCGGTGGGGGAGATACAGATGTTGCTATACATAGAGCGGGAGAATTCGCAAAAATGTCGTATGTTTCTACCGGTGGAGGAGCGTTTCTCGAGCTATTGGAAGGCAAGACGCTGCCGGGCATAGAGGCACTGGTAGATTGTTCCAAGAAAAATAATTTAAAAAAATAGGCGTAAAACCCTCCATACAAGTTAATTTCAGTCGTCAATGAAGAAAAAATTAATAATATTGATATCTGTTTTTATCCCTGTTCTGTTTTTTGACCAACTTTTGAAATATTTTGTAAATACGCAAATATCACTATTTCAAGAGATAACGGTAATAAAATATTATTTCAACATAGTTCATGTCGATAATACCGGAGTTGCTTTCGGATTTATGAGCAATTATTCATCGCTTCTTATAGTGATACTAACGGCTTTAATAATTTTGGCAGTGATATATTTTTTATTTAGGACGAAGATTAGCTCTAATTTACTCGCCTTCTCGTCTTCCCTGGTAATTTCCGGGGCGTTTTCTAATCTTTTAAGCAGGATTTTTCAGGGATACGTGGTTGATTTTCTTGATTTTCACATATACGGATACCATTGGCCTAGTTTTAATTTAGCCGATAGCTCGGTTGTTGTCGGGACTATACTGTTTTTTATATCTATAGTAAAATATATTTAATATATAATATGTAACGATATGGAAGTAAAAACGGATAAAAATTACGATTTTGATGAAATAGAGAGCAAATGGCAAGCCTTTTGGGAAAGGAATAAGACTTTCCGTGCAGGGAGTGCCATTTCAAAAAACAAGCCTAAATTTTATTGCATAGAGATGTTTCCGTATCCTTCCGGAAAGATACATATGGGGCATGTCAGAAACTATGCAATAGGGGATGCGGTTGCGCGTTTTAAAAGATTAAAGGGCTATTCCGTTCTTCACCCTATCGGGTTCGATAGCTTCGGGCTTCCTGCCGAAAATGCCGCCATAAAAAACAAGACCGATCCCGCCGAATGGACTAAGAACAATATATATTCTATGACAACGCAGTTAAAAAGACTCGGTTTTTCCTACGATTGGGATAGGTCGGTCGTAACGTCGGATTCCTCATATTACAAATGGGAACAGCTGTTTTTTTTGCAAATGTTGAAAAAGGGTTTAGTTTACAAAAAAATTTCTAATGTCAATTGGTGCGAGTCCTGCCATACGACCCTTGCAAATGAACAGGTTGAAGGCGGAAAATGCTGGAGATGCGGCAATGATGCAACAATAAAGAACATGGAACAATGGTTTTTTAAAATAACTGCTTATGCGGAAGAACTATTGGAAGATATAGACGAATTGAAGGGTTGGCCGGATAAAGTTAAGACTATGCAGAGAAACTGGATAGGAAGGAGTTCCGGTTTAAGCGTATTTTTTAGAATAGCTGAAGATTCTTCGGAAGAAGGAGTCGATCAAAACGATAACGTAATCGAAATATTTACGACAAGGGCGGATACGATTTTCGGCGCAACCTTTATTGCAATTTCTCCGTCACATCTGCTTGCGAAAAAATTGGTTAAAAGCCCGGAAGGGCAAATAGAGTTAGAAAAAATGATTCATAATTCATTAATTTCAAAAGATATAGCCGAAAAGAAAGGGTTTTTTACCGGGTCTTACGTAATTAATTCGTTTACCGGAAAAAAGATTCCTGTATATGTGGCAAATTTTGTTTTGACGGATTATGGGACCGGCGCAATAATGTCGGTTCCGGCGCACGATGGGCGGGATTACGAATTTGCCAAAAAATACGATATTGAGATAATAAAGGTAATTAAACCGGAAAAAGGGCAGGGCGATGATCTTCCCTACACGTCATATGGCGAGCTTATTAATTCCGGAGATTTTAACGGACTTTCTTCGAGAGAAGCAATAGAAAAGATTTGTGCTTTTGCCGAAGACACGGGAATAGGTAAGAGAGTAATTAATTACAGGCTTAAGGATTGGGGGGTGTCAAGGCAGAGATACTGGGGGTGCCCTATACCGGTAGTTTATTGCGAAAAGTGCGGAACGGTTCCGTTGAACGAAAGCGATTTACCGTTAGTCCTTCCGCGCGATGTAATTTTTGCCGATGCCGGCGTTTCTTTGTTGGAAAAGACGGAATCGTTTATTAATGCTGAATGCCCCGAATGTGGTGGACGGGCAAGACGGGAAACCGATACTATGGATACCTTCGTGGAATCTTCATGGTATTTTTTAAGATATACCCTTGCGGATAGAACGGAGCAGGTTCCGTTTAAACGTGAAGATATTGAGAAATGGCTTCCGGTAGACCGATATATAGGCGGAGTAGAGCATGCCGTTATGCATCTTTTATATTCAAGGTTTTTTGTTAAAGCGCTGAGAGATTTAAATTATTTTAAGATAAACGAACCGTTTGAAAATCTTTTAACGCAGGGAATGGTCGTAAAAAACGGCGCTAAGATGTCTAAATCCAAGGGTAACGTTATCGACCCTGACGAGCTTATTAAGAAATTCGGAGCCGATACGGTCAGGCTATTCGTTCTTTTTGCCGCTCCACCCGAAAAGGATCTGGAGTGGAACGATTCGTCGGTAGAAGGGGCGTACAGATTTATTAATAAATTTTACAGAACCGTCATCTCATGCACGGATAACTTTTGTGATACCGAAAAGGATTTCAAAATAACGGCAGAAGACGAAATAAACCAAAACGTCAAAAAGATTGTTTACAAGCTTGGACGGATTATAGAAAAAGCCGAAAGAGAGATGGAAGGGCGTTATCACTTTAATACTATAATAAGTTCGTCAATGGAACTGCTTAACGACTTCAATGATTTTACCGCAGAGAGCATTCGAGATAAAATAGTTTTAAACAAGGCCGATAGATATTTATTAAAATATTTAGTTAATTCTATTATTTTAATACTTTATCCGTTTATTCCTCATGTTTGCTCCGAGGCGTTTGAAATCATAAACGGCGCAAACATGAACTTAGAAAAAAACCTGTGGCCGAAGGTTAAAGACACTGGTTATAGCCCGGAAGAATGCAATATTGCCGTGCAGGTAAACGGAAAAATGAGAGACCTCATAACCTCAAGTATAAATTCGGACGATAAGGACCTGCTTAAAATTGCCTTGAATAGCAGTAAGGTTAGAAAATATGTTACCGACGAAAGCATGATTAAAAAAACGATATACGTAAAAAATAAATTACTTAATATAGTAATATGAATATATAACCGATAAGTTACGCATATTAAAAATATATCAATATGAAGAATAAATTTTTGCTGGTATTTTTTATTATCGCCGTTTCCGGTTTAACATCGGCATGCGGTTTTAGAATGTTAAACGGCAATAGAAATTCCGTTGTCGCTTCGGGAAAATATAGAAGGTTTTACAATATCTCTCAAATATATGTAAAACCCTTCAAGAATTTAACATACAAAAGTGGTATAGGGGTTTATTTTTCGAATAATATCGCCTATTTTTTAAATACCGAAACAGTTATGTTTACTGCAAACAAGAGTAATGCCTTGTATTATCTGACCGGAAATATTACTTCTATTCGAAACAGCGTTATATCTTATACCGGTGTGGCTGCGGCGGTGAATTATATGATTACGGTAACCGTAACTGCGAGTATGTACAAAACGGACGGGAAGATAATATTTAATGATATTCGATTTTCTTCAAGTACGACCTATTATAATTATATCAATCCCCTTATTGCACATGAACAGGAAAAAAGGGCCATCCTTACCGTTTCTAAAAGGATTGCAAGAAAAATAATGATATATATCGAATCTAAGAGGTTAGTATCACAGTAATTTTGTAATTACTCAAAGTTATAGCCGTTGATTTTTTTTATTCTTTTGTATAGAACGAGCGTTATTTTTGCAAGCGTATAACCCAAAATTCCTCCGGCTACGACGTCCAACGGGTAATGTTCGCCATTGTAAACGCGAGAGAATGCAACTATGAAAGCAAGCGCGTAGAATAGTTTACGGTGTTTCGGAAACATATATGAAAGCGCAACCGATAAGGAAAAAGCAGTAGTGGCATGGCCGGACGGGAACGAATGTTCCGTTAGATGTCTGCCGAGTAAATCAACGTGAACCGTTCCGGCTTCTATGAGGCTATGCAGCGCGACTATAGGTCTGGGTCTGTCAACAAGTCTTTTTATCGTTATGTCGAATATGCCGGGTACGATTTGTGTTAAAAATAGCAAAAAAAAGGATTCTTTAAACTTTGAGCGATTGTAAATATATATGAAAACGAGAATTATCCAGTAAGCAACCCAGCCGTTGCCTAAAAAAGTAACCGCTTTCATATTATCGTTCAGTAAAGAAAAGTGAAAATTGTTGTTTATCAATAAAAAAAACTTGGTATCTAAGTAAAGAATGTAAGAAAGCATAATGAATAATTTTGATTTTAACGTGTATGTAGGATATAATTTTAACTGAATTCATATTTTAATGCAACACGAGTCGGCGAGCCGATTAATTATAGCGAGGTATTTACATTATGCAGGCGGTTATAATGGCAGGCGGTTTTGGGACAAGGCTTAAACCTCTGACTAATAATGCTCCTAAACCAATGATACACGTGGCGAATAAGCCCATGATGGAACACGTCGTTAATTTATTAAAGGCGTACGGCATATACGATTTAATAGTTTTACTGTATGTACAGCCGGAACTCATTAAAAATTATTTCAAAGACGGAACCGGATTCGGGGTAAAAATAGAGTACGTGCTTGCCGAAGAAGACTACGGAACCGCCGGCGCGGTTAAAAATGTAGAAAATATTATTAAAGACGATAATTTCCTCGTAATCAGTGCCGATATCATCACGGATATAAACCTAAAAAAATCCATAGAATTTCATATTAGCCGAAAAAGCGATGTTACGATCGTTCTTACAAGGGTAGAAAACCCGTTGCCCTTCGGAATCGTAATCACCGACGAAGAAGGCAGAATAACTAAATTTTTAGAAAAACCTACGTGGTCGGAAGTATTTAGCGATACCGTAAATACCGGGATTTATTTATTGAATAAAGACGTATTAAAAATAATACCCGAAAAAAGCGAGTTTGATTTTTCAAAGGATCTTTTTCCCATACTTTTAAAAGAAAGGAATAATATTTACGGGCATATATCCTCGGGTTATTGGAGGGACGTAGGCACACTCTCCGAATATAGACAAAGCCATTTGGATATAATATCCGGAAAGATAGATTTAAATATTGACGGAGAAGTTATTACCGGAAAAAACATAAAAATCGGCGCAAAAGGTATTATAGATATAAGCTGCGACATCGAAAATTCTATATTTGGAAGGAACGTGCATATTCTTCGAAATTGTAAAATAAAAAATTGCGTTATAGGCGATAATTGCGTGGTCGGCGAGGGCACTATTATAAGCGGTTCCGTAGTGGGTAAAAATTCTAAAATAGGTTCAAGTTGCGAGATTCAAGAGTCTATATTGGGTTATAAATTAGACATAGGAAACAACGTTTTTGTCGGTTCCGGTGCCGTGATATCGGATGTATGTACTATCGGAAATGGCGCTATAATAAATCCCAACGTCAAAATATGGCCGTTTAAAGACGTGGAAGACGGGGCGATATTATCGGAAAGTCTTATCTGGTCGGATAGATGGAGCGCCAAAATATTCAGACAATACGGCATCACGGGTCTTGCCAATTTAGAAATAACGCCGGAATTCGCATCTAAATTGGGCGCCGCATTCGGTGCGACTATCGGCAAGAATAAAACTATCTCGGTTTCAAGAGACAGCCATAAGACATCAAGGCTGTTTTCAAGGGCTACGATGTCCGGCGCCCTTTCCGTCGGGGTTAATATTAACGATTTTAGCGATACCCCAATATCTATCGTAAGATATCAGGCAAAACAGTTTAAGAGTTACGGCGGAATACACGTGAGAAAACATCCATTCGATAAAAAATTATTAAATATAAAGCTTTTCGATTCTAACGGTTTGGATTTATCTTCTTTGGGAGAGCAAAAGGTTGAAAGATTGTTTTTCAGAGAAGATTATTTAAGGGTCGGTTCCGAGGATACGGGTGAAATATTTTATCCTACACACGGAGCTGAATATTATATGAACGGGTTTTTAAATGCAATAGATGTTGATAAAATTATAAAAAGAAAATTCAAAATCGTGATAGACTATTCTTATGGAAGTTCAAGTAAAATTTTTCCTGCCATAGTAGGAAAACTTGGGATAGATTCCGTCCATTTGAACGCTAACTTAGACCAGACTAAAATTACAAAAACGGAAAGAGAATTTAAGAAATCGCTTAAAGATTTATCGGGTATCGTAAAATCTATTAATGCAGACTTGGGTATTCTTATTGATAACGGCGGGGAAAAGATTTTTATTTGCGACGAGAGCGGGGACAATATAGACGGCAATACGGCATTGACCTTAATGTCTCTTTTAGTCATGAAGACGGAAAAAGCGAATAAGGTTATCGTGGTCCCCATTAATTCTTCCCTTAACATATCTAAAACGGCAGGCGATTATAACTTTGAAGTCGTTATTGCTAAAAATTCCTCCAACTACCTTATGGAAAAATCCGCGGATTCTAACGTTTATTTTGCCGGAGATAACGAAGGGGGTTATATCTACTCTAAATTTATGCCTGCATTCGACGGAATGTATTCGGCGATAAAACTCCTTGAAATGCTTGCAAGACTTAATACTACCGTAAAAACAGAATTGAGATTCATAGAACCGACTTATTTCGAATATAAAGTAGTACCCTGTCCGACGGAATTAAAGGGATTTATAATGAGAAAATTTATAGAGAAATACAGCGACGATAATGTTTTACTGATTGACGGGATAAAGCTTATAACGCCCGGCGGATGGGTTTTGGCATATCCTACGTCGGAAGGCGCCCATTTTGAGATATTTTCTGAAAGCAGAAAAAAAGAAGATGCAATATCAATGTCGGATAAATTTATCGGCGATATAGAGAGGTGGAAGAATGAAAGAAACTTCAGCGTTTTATCCTGATTGCGGAAACCCCGAAATAGAATTCGGCACGTCCGGTTATAGAGGTAGGATTGCGGAGGATTTTACTTATAATTCGGTTAGATTGGTTTCTCAGGGTATATGCGATTTTTTGGCAGAAAAATATGGAAGCGCTTTTCCCTCTAAAACGATAATAGTAGGTTATGATACCAGATTTTTATCGGAAGAATTTGCCAAACAAAGTGCCGGGGTTTTTTGCGCCAACGGATTTTCCGTTCTTTTTGCGAAAAGTTTTACCCCTGCTCCGGTTATATCCGTAAAAATATTAAAGGAAAAGGCTCTCGGGGGGATCAACATAACAGCAAGCCATAATCCGTATAATTATAACGGAATAAAATTTTCTCCTGACTGGGGAGGGCCGGCTCTTCCGGAAGATACCGAAATTATAACCGGAAAATCCAACGAACTCTTGGCAAATCCGAGATATAAATTTATCGATTTTCAAGACGCAAAAAATAAAGGGCTGTTAAAAGAAGAAGACTTTATAATTTATTACGCAGACATAATAAAAAATAGGTTGGATTTAAATCTTATAGCCGATAATAGCCGAATTTTATTTCCTTTTATTACTTCTCTACACGGAACTTCAAAAGAAATTATAGGGAAATTGCTATCGGAACTTGGTTTTGAATTCAAAGAGATAGACAAAGAAAGGGATGCCTTTTTTGCGCCGGGTATGGCGCCGGATCCCTCTGCCGAAAATCTAAAAATAATGGGCGGCCTAATAAAAAATTATAATAAAGATAAGAGCCGAAACGGTTCCGAAAAATTGGCGGTAGGTCTTGCGATGGACGGGGATGCCGACAGATACGGAATATTAGATGAAGACGGGGAATTCGTGGAGCCTAATATAATTTTTCCGCTCCTTTATAACTATTATGTAGAGGGTAAAGGGATAAAAGGGGATGTTGCAAGGAGTGTAGCCACGACGGCTTTAGTGGATAGGGTTGCTCGGTATTACGGTTTTAAGGCGATAGAAACTCCCGTCGGATTTAAATATTTAGGAAAACTTATATCGGATAACAAGGTCATAATGGCAGGTGAAGAATCTTCCGGATTAACGGTAACGGGGCATACCCCGGATAAGGACGGAATTTATACGTGCCTTTTAGTCCTTGAAATGTTATCTTATTATAAGAAACCTCTAAAATTGCTTATTAAAAATCTTCTCGAAAAGTTCGGTCCGATCTATACTAAAAGAATAAATGTTTCAGTCAATAAAGAAAAGTTTAAGATAGAGATAGACGAAAAGATGGAAAAATTTCCCGAACTTTTCGGAGGCAAAAAGATTACGGGTAAAAATATGACGGACGGATACAAGATATTCCTTGACGACGGTTCATGGCTTTTAGCAAGGCTTTCCGGTACCGAGGATTTAATGAGGATATACGGGGAATCCGATACGGAGAAAAATTTAAGCGCCTTAATAAATGAATTCAGAAAATATTTAATATAATTTCTAAATAAATAAAATAATCATGAAATTTTATACTATTACCGCCGGGCCGTTTGAAGTAAACACGTATCTTGTATTTGACGATAAGAATAACAGCAAAGAGGGTTTCTTAATAGATCCCGGGGGTCAGGAAAAAAGAATAGATAAGATGATAAAAGACGACAATATAGATTTAAAATTTATATTGAATACTCACTGCCACATAGACCATGTCGCATTGGATAATTATTTTAAGGAAAAATACGGCATTAAGATTATCGCCAGCAAAGAAGAAGAACCTATATTGAAAAACTTAAAAGAACAGGCGGAATACTTGGGTTTTGATTATACGGGAGATGTCGTGATAGACGAATATCTGAAAGAAAATACAAGTATAAGCTTGGGGGAAATTAATATACTGCCTATTTTTACACCTGGACACTCGCCCGGGAGTATGTCTTTTTTAGTGGATGAAAAATATCTTTTCAGCGGGGATACCCTTTTTAAAAATACTATCGGAAGAACGGATTTCTTAGGCGGCTCATCGGATAAAATTATCAATTCCATTAAAAGCAAACTGTTGATACTCGATGACGATGTATCGGTCTTGCCGGGTCACGGTGAAGCCACCGTCATAGAAAACGAAAGAAAATATAATGCGTATTTAATTTAGTTTTAATATTAGGCATATATGGTACTAAAAGATAAAAATATTCTCTTATGTGTAACCGGCTCCATTGCATGTTATAAGAGTATAGATTTATATAGGAGGCTTGCAAGGGAAGGGGCTAACGTTAAGATAATAGTCAGTGCTTCGGCGGCTAAATTTATTTCGCCTTATATTTTTAAGTCCTTCGGGGAAGATGTTTTTGCCGATGATGCCTTCAAGAGTCCGCTTGCGCATATTTTTTTGTCTAAATATGCCGATTTAATATTGATAGCGCCCGCCACTTATAATACGATAAATAAACTTGCCTGCGGCATTGCGGATACGCTAATAACCTTGGTCGTTTCGGCTTCGTTGGATAAACCTAAGGTCATGGTCCCGGCAATGAACCCCGATATGTTTGCCGGTAAGATATTAAAAGACAACATTAACAAGCTTATAGGGCATAATTTTCGGTTTGTTTCGCCGGAAACGGGAAATACGGCATGCGGGGATTTTGGGGAAGGTAAATTTCCGGATATTAACGATATCGTATTTGAACTTGAATCGGTGTTTAAAGAAAAGACGCTTAAAAACAGGCGGGTCTTGATAACTGCAGGCGCAACGAGGGAATATCTTGATCCTATAAGGTTTATCTCTAACGCATCGAGCGGTAAAATGGGGATAAGTCTTGCAAACGAAGCCGTTAATCTCGGCGCAGACGTGTCGCTTATTGCCTTAAGTATCGATACCTCCTGTAAATATATAAATAAAAAAGTAAAGATTACAGACTGCGTCGGTTTTAACGACCTTAAAGAGACTTTGACGGATAAATTTAAACAATGCGATATACTTTTTATGGCGGCGGCCGTTTCGGATTATAGTTTTAAAGAAGAGAGCCCGACCAAGATTAAAAAAACAGGCAAAGGTCTCAATATAGAGCTTATTCAAAACGAGGATTTATTAAAAGCGATATCCCGAATAAAAGAGAAAAAGCAGATAGTTTTTGGCTTTGCCGCGGAAACCGATGATATTATCGACAATGGAAGAAAAAAGCTTATCGAAAAATCATTAGATTATATTTTTATAAACGACGTATCGCAAAATATCATAGGGGGAGATGAAAACGAGGGTTTTTTAATAGAAAAAACCGGTAAAGTAAAAAGATTCGAAAGAGAGCTGAAGACTACTCTCGCACAAAAACTTCTCTCTGAAATAAATTAATAAACTCATATAAGTTTATCGGCTATTTGAATAATAAATTCCGCAAAAATAACGTTGTTTTAAATTACGGTACGATATGCGGCAGAATTTTATTGATTGACATCGCGATTGTTAAGGAGTAATCTGACGGTCTGTGGTTAAACATGATCTTTTAAGAAAATAATATGTGTTTTTAAAAACAACGATTGTTCGATATGCGTTTATCCTTTAACGTTTGAAACTCCTATCAATGGTAATATTTTAAAAATAGGGCGTCCCATCCTTATGCCGTGTATTCCAATGTTAAAGCGAGAAAAGAATTAGATAGACTTACCCTTATAAAAATGCAGGTCGATATTGAATAAAGAGAAGGATGCCGTAGAAAACATAATGCCTCTCACATGGAATTTAAACGGAGTCGATGATACTAAATTCTAATTTTCATCTCCCTTTTTATAAATCTTTCAAAAAAAATACGATATTATAGTTATTGTCGCCGAACGGAAATATAAATTTATGTTATAATAATTTATCTAATTTATTGATTTTAAGGATATTTTTATGGTTGAAATAGATTTATCTCTGAACAATACCGCAATATACAGAGGGGTAAAAATTGAAAACTTTGGCGGAAGAAAATCGTTTGAGGTTAATCAGGAAAATTTAGACATTATAGGAAACAACATCTATAATTATATGCAGGGGCTTAAAGCTGAATTTAAAGCAAAAGGGCAGGATATGACAGAATTCAATAAAGTTATAACGTTAACCGGCGCTACCGCCATACCGGTTTACCTTATCGCATTTCATATCGTAGTGCATAGTTTTCACGAAATAAGATATAAGAACGAAATGTACGACATTATTGCTGCAAAACATTAATCGATTATAGTCACTTCTTCCGCAACCGGCGTAGAATTCTTATCCGGCATCAGATAGCTTTTAATATCGGTGATATCTTCATTACCCTTAACCGAAAGAATAACGTAAGAGTAATAAGGCCAGGAGGCGTTTATGTCAAAATTGGAAGGTATTGCCGGATGGTTGGGGTGAGAATGATAAAACCCTAAAATTTCAAGGCCTTCTTTTCTGGAAATTTTGTCCATTTCAAGCATATCTTTGGGTTCAATCTCAAAACTGTCCCATGTTATCTTTCCGAAGCGGTTTTCGGCGGGGTAAGCTTTTACGATAATTTTATCGTCCCCTTCTATTTTTCCCAAAAGTCCGCCGCATGCCTCATATGGAAAAATTTTGGCGGCATGTTTTTTAATTATTTCAAATTCGTTTTTTGGAATTATTATAGCCATAAAATTGAAATATGTTATTAATTATAACTCGGTAAATACCCTCGTCGAAAGATATCTTGAGCCCGTGTCGGGTAATATCGTTGTGTAGTTTCCTCTATATTTATTTGCAAGCATAGATATGCCGTATACGTTGGCCCCCGATGAAAATCCGCACAAAAGCCCTTCCTCTTTGATAATCCTTTTAAGCATCGAATAACTGCCTTCAGTATCTACCTCTATAAAATCATCTATGATTTTATTATGGTCAAAACCCTCAAAGTTAAACGAGTAATTATATTTCCAGCCCTCTATGCCGTGCATTGCATTGTCCGGAACAACAGCTATAATCTTAATTTTATCGTTATATTCTTTAAGTCTTTTTCCTACGCCCAGTATCGTTCCGCCCGTGCCGATGCCGGTTACAAAATAGTCGATATTTCCGCCGGTTTGATTGATAAGCTCTATCGCCGTGGTTTCGTAATGCGCCAGCGGATTAAGAGGGTTATTGTACTGGTCAGGCATGTAATATAAATCCTTCCCACCCCTTTTATATTCCTCCATCGACCTTTTTATTGCTCCGTCATGGCTTTCTTCCGCCGGTGTAAGAATTAATTCGGTTCCGAAAAGTCGTATTATTTTCTTTCTTTCTTCGCTCATGTTGGCGGGGGCGTAAATTTTAACCTTAATTCCCAAAAACGCACCTATCATGGCATATGAAATTCCGGTATTTCCGGAAGAAGAATCAATTATAGTCATGCCGTCTTTCTTTAAAAGGCCCTTTTCGACGGCATTTTTTATCATATACAATGCCGGTCTATCCTTAACCGAGCCGCCGGGGTTGAGTCCCTCTAATTTTGCATATAATTTTGAACCGGTGTCAAGATTAATTACTTTATTTAACATAACCGCGCCGGTACTGCCGATGTTGGATAGCGGGCTGAATAAACGAGGCAAATAACTGTTATCTTTTTCCATCTTTTTCTACGATAATTTCATAATCGGTATCATTGATTTTTCCGGTAGACAAGACTTTGTGCCCCTGTTCTTCCATCGAACGAGGAACGTTTCGAATAGCGGGTTCATAATCGACGATAACCCTGAGAATTTCACCTTTTTTCATTTTTTCTAATGCAAGTTTTGATTTTACGAACGTAAAGGGGCAAATTTCACCCTTTATGTTTAATTCGGCATTGCTGATGCAGTCAGACATTTAATCTATACTCCGGTTTTAAATATATTTTTATTATTTACGCGGTGCCGGAACGGCAATTTAATTGCTCAATTCCTAACATCGCAAAAATTTTCGTAATCTATCAAGTCAAAAACGCTTGGATTTTCGCCGCATAACGGACATGCTTTATCCTTTCTCAGTTTCATTTCGGTAAACCTCATGTCAAGTGCATCATATATTAAAAGCCTTCCGTTTAGCGTTTTACCGACCCCGAGAATAATCTTTATAGCCTCGTTTGCCTGAATTGCGCCTATAATTCCGGGTAGTACCCCGAGTACCCCTGATTCCTGACAACTTGGAACTAAACCGACGGGCGGAGGAGCAGGAAATAGGCATCTATAGCAAGGTCCTTCTCCCGGTAAAAATACCGTTGCCTGTCCGTCAAATCTGAATAGAGAACCATAAACAAGAGGTTTTCTCATAAAATAACAGGCATCATTTATTAAGTATCTTGTGGGGAAGTTATCGGTTGCATCTATTATTACGTCATAATCCTTTATTAAATCTTTAATATTTTTAGAATCAATTTTTTCTTTATAAGTAATAACGCTGACATCGGGGTTAATTCTTGCGATAGAATCGCTTGCGGAATCCACCTTATACCTTCCTACATCAGCGGTTCCGTGCCATATCTGCCTTTGAAGGTTGGATAAATCGACGGTATCAAAGTCTACTATCCCCAGCGTCCCTATTCCTGCCGCTCCCAAATAGTATCCGCAGGGAGCACCAAGTCCGCCGGCTCCAATCAATAAAACCTTAGACGACAACAATCTTTCCTGTCCTTTGCCGCCTACTTCCGGCAATATTATATGTCTTGCATATCTCTTAATCTGCTCTTCGGTGAATTCCAAAATTTAATCTCCGTTAATTTGACATTGGTTTAAGCCCGCGTAATTTATTCCACGACGTCAAGGACAATCGGTTCTACCGTTATCCCCTTAGATTCTAAAAATTTAACCGCTTTTTCAATCTCCTGCGATTCGCCCTCTAATTCTATTGCAATTATGCCGATATCATTAGATATACTCGCACTTCTGATATTCGTAATGATGTTATAATTCTTGCCGACAAGATATATCAGGGGCTCTTTGATAGCTTCCTGAGGATAGTTAAGATAGAATTTTTTTCTTTCGGCTGCCCCCCCGGCAATTGCGGGAATAATAGAAATAACGTTTCCATCTTTAACGGGAGAATTTATATTGTCCATAAATCTTATGTCTTCATCGTTAAGATAAACGTTGACGAATCTTCTAATCCGGTTATTTTGTTCGCATATCCTTTCTTTGATGCCCGGAAAATTATTTTCTAAGTTGTCTATTACCTCTATGATGGTAACGCCGTCGGTCTCGACCTCAGCTTTTCCGTCCGTTAAAGACCTTAACGGTGTGGGTATTCTGACTTTTATCGACATTTAATCCTCCTTTTACTGTTAGTTCGTTATTAATTATTTTTTTCTCTGATTTTAGCTAACACTTTTTCAAACTCTTCGAGATTTGGCTCTATCGTTGCGGGTTCTTTTAGTTTTCCGGTCAAAGCCTCCAAGGTTTTCAAACCATTTCCGGTTATTGCAAGGACGGTAGTCTCACTTTTATTTATGTAGCCTTTGTCTATAAGTTTTTTTGCCACAGCTACGGTTACCCCGCCTGCCGTTTCCGTGAATATTCCTTCCGTGCCGGCTAAAAGTTTCATTCCTTCTACTATTTCTTCGTCCGTTACATCCTCACCGTATCCCCCTGTTTTGTTCATGAGGTCGGATGCGTAATATCCGTCGGCAGGGTTCCCTATTGCAAGGGATTTTGCAATAGTATCCGGGGTTCTGACCGGTTTAATGAATTCCCTTTTTTCCTTAACGGCAGCGGTTATCGGGTTACATCCCTTAGCCTGTGCGCCGAAAATCTTCGTCTTCGGTCTTTCTTTTAACAGGCCGCAATATTCAAATTCGTCTATGGCCTTCCCTACCTTCGTAATCAAAGAACCTCCTGCCATAGGGACTACTATATTATCGGGGACTTTAAACCCAAGCTGTTCGATCATTTCAAAGGTGAGAGATTTCGATCCTTCGGCATAGTAAGGTCTCAAGTTTATGTTGACGAATGCCCAGTCGTGTTTTCCCGCAATTTCGGTGCACAGCCTATTGACCCTGTCGTAGCTTCCGTTAATCTTGATTAAATTGGTATCGTAGATTAAGGTTCCCAACACCTTTCCTATTTCAAGGTTTGAAGGAATAAATACGTAGCTTTCGTAGCCTGCGGAAGCCGTCAGCGCCGCAACCGAATTTGCAAGATTTCCCGTAGAGGCGCACGCCACTATTTTAAAGCCGAATTCCTTAGCCTTTGCTATCGCGACGGAAACCACTCTATCTTTAAAGGATAACGTCGGAAAATTTACGGAATCGTTTTTAATATATAATTTTTTAACCCCAAGGGCTTTTGCAAGGTTATCGGCTTTTACCAGCGGGGTATAGCCGACGTCTTTGCCGATCGTAATTTCCCCTTTTATAGGAAGAAGTTCTCGATAGCGCCACATATTAGGCTCTCTGGATCTGATTTTATCGACGGTTATTTCTTTTTTAATTTTATCGTAATCGTAATTGACCTCAAGCGGCCCGAAACAATAGTCGCAAACATAAAGCGGGCTATCCGGATATTCTTTTCCGCATTCGCGGCATTTCAAACCTTTAACAAACATTTTTTTTCCTCATATTTATATTGTTATCTATAGATATAAATAAAAAAACCTCTTCTTCCTAACGAATTATAGAAGAAGAGGTTTAATAATCCTTTCTTCTTATCTTCCAGGAATAAACCTGCGGGAATTAGCACCAATTTTAACATTGGTTGCTGCGGTTTCAACGGGCCCGTCCCTCTACCGCTCTCGATAAGAATCACGGGCAATAAACCCGTGGAAATACATTTGCTATAAATTATAAAGAACCGTTTGAATTATTTTATGTATAGGTTATATTATATAGGATACGTTATGATATTGTCAATTGTTAAAATTTAAAAATATTTATCTTATGATAAATAAGCGGTATAATGAAAATAGTAAAGATAGATTTATTTCGCAATAAGTTAATATACGAGTTATTATTTTTGTTTTTTTTTATTTTTGCAATCGGGCTTTCGGGTTGTGTTCCGTATATAATAGGTGGCGAATATTCCGGCGGGTCGTCTCCGCCGCATAAATATTATCCGCCGAGACGAATTTCGCATAATGTCGAAGTGGGAATAGCCTCATGGTATGGTCCCGGGTTTCAGGGAAGACCGACCGCAAGCGGGCAAATTTATAATATGTATGATTTAACGGCTGCGTCAAAAACACTTCCGTTGGATAGTTATGCCTATGTTACGAACTTGAAAAACCATAGAAGCGTTGAGGTGTACGTGAACGACAGGGGACCGTATTACGGGGATAGAATTATGGATTTGTCTTATGCGGCGGCGAGAGCGCTGGATATGATAGGCCCCGGAACTGCATTAGTCAGAATACAATATCTTGGATCTAAACCCGTCTCAAAAAGTTACGTAAACGGATATAATGAAAAATATATTGCGCCTTTTCTCGGCTATACTCTGCAGTTTGCCGCATATACGAAGAAGTCTATGGCGCTTAGGGAAATCAAAAAGATAAAAAAATTTGTCCCCGGGGTTCATTTGGTAACAAAAACGATAAACGGTGTTTTATATTATAAAGTAATATTCGGTAGTTTTAAAAATCTAAAAGACGCCTACGGTTTTGCCAAGATTATCTCGAAATACGGATATGACGTGTATATAACCAAAGTACAATAGAAAATATATCATTAACCCCCGGTGATTAAATATGAAAATAGTTGCGGTAATACCCGCCAGATATAAATCAAGTCGCTTTGAAGGAAAGCCGCTTGCCGAGATTATGGGCAAGCCTATGATAAAACATGTTTATGAAAACATAATGAAATCTTCGATGTTATCCGATGTCATAATTGCTACGGAAGATCAGCGTATTTACGATGTCTGCAGGGGATTCGGGGCAAACGTCGTGATGACGAAAGAATCACATCAAACCGGCACCGATAGAATAATAGAGGTTGCAAGCGGTATTTCCGCCGACGTGATTTTAAATATCCAGGGGGATGAACCGTTGGTAAATGCCGAGATAGTAGAAGCGCTGGTAAGACCCCTTAGGGAAGACGATACCGTTTTATACACGAGCGTTAAAACGCCGATTTACTCTTATGAAGAATTTATTGACCCGAACAACGTAAAGGTCGTGGTCGATAAAAACGATTACGGTATTTATTTTTCAAGAAGTCCGGTGCCTTATGACAGAGAGGGGGCTTTGTCCCTCAAGGATTTTAAGGGTGTTTTCGGTTACAAACATCTTGGCTTTTACGGCTATACAAGAGATTTTCTCATAGAATTCGGAAAAATGCCGGCTTCTTATTTGGAAAAGAAAGAGATGCTCGAACAACTTAGGGCAATAGAAAACGGTTATAGGATAAAGGTTGAAACCGTCGGAGTATCTACTATTCCTGTAGATGTTCCCAATGACATAAAAAAGGTTGAAAATTTTATTTTAAAATATTACAATTAAGAATTAGATAATATTAAAAATCTATTTTAAGGAGCACATAAAAAATGAAAGAAGGGATACATCCTGAAATTTATCAGACAAAGGTAAAATGTGCCTGCGGTGAAGAATTTATTACGGGCAGTACGGTTAAGGAAATTCATGCCGACATATGCTCTAAATGCCATCCTTTTTATACCGGTAAGCAAAAATTCATTGACAGCGCAGGAAGAATTGAGAAGTTTAATAAAAAATATGGAAATCTAAACAAAAATAAAAAGTAAGAAGAAATAAAGAAAGTTTTTTATATTCTTTCCTTGATTATTTTAATGGTCAAACTTATTAATTACACTTCTAAACCGGAAGTAACTATTGCGATAGCCGCTAGGCTTTGTTATAGTTCTTATGGCATCGCCGAAATAGAAAGCTATTTCAATGAAGGTGAAAAAGGTTTAGAAAAGGCAAGGAAATTGATCAAAAAAATAAGGTCTTCGGGACATGAATCGGTGCTGGAGCATTCCAATTTTACTTTCGGAGTGGAAAATCTTTCGAGGAGCGCCTCTCATCAATTAGTTAGGCATCGTATGGCGTCATACTCTCAGAGAAGTCAGAGGTATGTCAAGGAGACAAAACCAAAGTACGTTATACCGGATTCTATTGCCGAAAATAGCGAATTTTTGGAGAGATATAACAAAGCAATAAGCGATATTTTCTCTTTATACGGTTATTTTCTTGACAATAATGTTCCTGCGGAAGATGCCAGATACATACTTCCAAACGCGACGGAAACCCAGCTTATATTTACAATGAATGCAAGAGAGCTTCTGCATTTTTTTAGGCTAAGGGGATGCGAAAGGGCACAATGGGAAATTAGGCGCGTTGCACAGGAAATGTTTAAACTTGTTTTCCCCCTTGCACCGTCGGTTTTTATCGATGCGGGTCCGGCTTGCGTGACGGGAAACTGTTCGGAGGGCGAATTTTCTTGCGGAAAACCCTCAGAAACCAGGGCGTCATGGTCGCATGACGATAATTAATCGTCAATTGTTTATTAATTTAATCTACAGCTAATCTGTAAAAAATCCGCATACTTGTTTAATTAAAAGGATATATTTTGATATTAGACGATATTTTAAGAAAAAAAGCCCAAGTATCACTCGATAAATCAAAAGAGTTATACGACAGAATACAAGAAGAAAGCCCTAAGGGATTTAACGAACAAGTAAAAGAGCTTTTCAAACAATATAATTTAATTAAAAAAACCGCGGAGCAATTTTCTGAATATAATAAAATAGAATCTGATATCAAAGACCTCAAAAAATTGCTTAAGAACGAACCCGACGAAGCATTGGTAGCCTTAGAGACGGAAGAGATAGATTCTTTAAGCAATAAAGCATCTAAATTATCCGAAGAAATAAAGGATTTTTTTTATCCCAAGGAAGATTTGCAGGATAAGGATATTTTGCTCGAAATAAGGGCGGCTACCGGAGGCGAAGAGGCTGCTCTTTTCGCATTGGACCTTTTCAAGATGTACAATAAATATGCTTTGAATAAAAAATTTAATTTTGAAACTATTTCGTTGAGTTTTTCGTCTTCGGGGGGCTTAAAAGAAGTTATAGCTTCCGTGAGAGGCAAGGGTGCATACCGTTTCTTACGGAATGAAAGCGGAGTTCACAGGGTACAAAGGATCCCCGCTACGGAAACACAAGGCAGGGTTCATACGTCTGCGGCAACGGTTGCCGTTATGCCGGAACCGGAGGAAGTCGATCTTAAAATAAATAGCGAGGATTTAAGGATAGACGTTTACAAGTCCTCGGGGCACGGAGGTCAGAGCGTAAACACCACCGATTCTGCAGTCAGGATTACACATATGCCTACAGGGCTTGTGGTTACGTGCCAAGATGAAAAGTCGCAACACAAAAATAAAGCGAAGGCGTTAAGAATATTAAGGTCACGGTTATTAGACAGGATAGAAGCGGACAAAAAGAGTTTAGAGGCACAAAGCAGGAAAAGTATGGTAGGAAGCGGCGATAGAAGCGAAAAGATAAGGACGTACAATTTTCCTCAGGGCAGGGTTACCGACCATAGGGCGGGAATAACGATACATAAATTGGCTTCTTTTATGGACGGTAATATAGATGAACTCTTAGTGCCTTTAGCAGATTATTTTGAATCCCAAAAACAGTTATAGCGCATGGATGAAGATTTATCGGTTTATGAATTGATTAAAGAGGGCGAGACTCGCCTTATACGTAGCGATATCGGAAATGCTTTCGATGAGTCGATTGTTTTAATGAGATATGCTTTGAAAAAATCAATGGGTGAAGTTATTATTTCCTATGGCGATAAGCTTGACAAGAATAAGGTGGATTTATTTGAAAAACTGATTAAAAGAAGGAGTAGAAAAGAGCCGTATGCGTATATCGCCAATAAAAAAGAGTTTTATTCTTTAGAATTTTTTGTTGACGGATCCGTTTTAATACCCAGACCGGATACGGAGTGCTTGGTAGATGAAGCGCTAAAAGAAATAGAAAAATTTCAAAATGAATTAAAAAGAAAAATTTATATTCTTGATATCGGTACCGGTTCCGGAGCCGTTGCGATTTCTATTGCAAAGAATTCATATAATGTTATAATCTATGCTGTCGATAATAGTATTAAAAGTTTAAACGTTGCAAAAAAAAATATTAAAGCGAACAGAGTCGAAAAGAAAGTAATCCCGGTTTATTTTGACATGTTAAAATCAAAAAAAACAGATTTGTCTTTATGCCGTTCGTCTTTGCATGACTTCGATTGTTATTTGAAACCGAACGGTTTTGATATATACGATTTTGATAATTTCGATATAATAGTTTCCAACCCTCCGTACATAGAAACCGACGAATTGAAAATTTTAGACGACGGAATTAAATTTTATGAACCCCCTGAAGCTTTGGACGGCGGTGAGGACGGACTTAAATTTTACAGAAAAATATTTGATGCCGCCGTTCTCCACTCCAGAAATAAAAAGAGTATTATTTTAGAAATAGACTATAGAAAGAAATCGGCTATTTATTCTTTATTCGAAAAAAAATTCACTAATTATAACGGTATAAAATTTAAACGGTTAGTCTTTGCTAACGATTTAAGCAATAAGGAGAGGGTAACTAAAATAACATATGGATAGTATGGTAATAGAGGGAGGCATTCCGTTGAAAGGAGGGGTTTCGATAAGCGGCTCTAAGAATGCGTCCTTGCCGATAATAGTCTCTTCAATAATGTTCGACAACGTCGATAATGAAATCGACAATGTCCCCGACCTTGAAGACATAAAAACGATTAAAAAACTTTTAATAAGCCTTGGGGCGGAGATCAAAGAGTCCGATAGGGCGGATAAGGTTATTATAAATACTTCCCATATCAATAATTGCGATGCGCCTTATGACCTTGTTAAAACCATGAGGGCATCTATTTTAGTTTTAGGCCCGCTTCTTGCTAAATATAAGAGAGCGAGGGTATCTTTGCCGGGTGGCTGCGCTATAGGGGCAAGGCCCATAGATTTTCACCTGAATGCCTTTAGGCTTTTGGGTGCCGACGTAGAAGTAGACCATGGATACGTAGAGGTGAGTGCCGATAAACTTAAGGGTGCCATGATTACGTTTCCTATTCCGTCGGTAACCGGAACCGAAAACGTAATTATGGCGGCAACGCTTGCCGAAGGAACTACGGTAATAAAAAATGCGGCGATGGAACCGGAGATAGACGATTTGATTCTTGCGCTTAACAACGGCGGGGCAGATATAAGGAGAACCGAGCTTGCCGTAATTGTTATAAAAGGTGTTAAGAAATTGAATAAGTTAAAACACGGCGTTCTTCCGGACAGGATAGAGGCCGGAACGTTTATGGTGGCATCCGCTATTACGAAAGGGGATATTATTCTTAACGATATCGAGGTAAGACATCTTAAAGCCATCATTAGTAAACTTTCCGAGGCCGGAGCCAAAATCATTATAAATTCCTCGTCTTCCTTAAGGATAAAAGGCTCTAAGGTCATTAAAAGTGTTGACATTTCTACTGCTCCTTATCCGAATTTTCCCACCGATATGCAGGCTCAGATGATGGCGTTAATGACACTTTCAAGCGGACTCTGTGTTATAGCCGAAAATGTTTTTGAGAATAGATTCATGCATGTTGCAGAACTCATGCGTCTTAAGGCGGATATAAAGGTAAGAAATAATTTTGCTATAGTAAAAGGCGTAAAAAAACTTTCAGGTGCGGAGGTTATGGCTACGGATTTAAGGGCAAGTGCTTCACTCGTTTTAGCCGGCTTGGCATCTTCCGACGGTTGCACAACCGTTTCGCGGATTTATCACTTGGACAGGGGTTATGAAAAAATGGAAAAAAAATTGGCCGGTTTAGGCGCTATGGTTTCCAGAGTGAAGGAGGATGAGCCTGCGCCTATCGTAGAACCTATTTTTAATAATAAAATTCATGAAAGAGATGCGCAGGTAGAATAATAGCCGTTATAACAAAATGAAAACTACACAAAATAAAAAGAAAAAGCTTAGAATAGCAGTGCCTAAAGGCAGAATTCTTAAAGACGGTCTTGAGTTGCTAAGGAAATCCGGATACATTAAACATCCGGATAGCGATTACGATTCCCGAAGGCTCACGTTTGAATATGAAGACGATGAAGTCGGCTTACTTATAGTGAAGCCTTGGGATGTGCCTACATTCGTAGAATACGGCGCTGCAGACGCCGGTATCGCCGGAAAAGATGTTTTGCTTGAGAAACCTAAGAATGTATATGAGCCGTTAGATTTAAAAATAGGCAAGTGCAAGGTCGTTGTGGCCGTGAGAGGGGATTTAATAACCGAAAAAGGAGATTTGCATAGCCGCAACAGCGATTATATCAGCCTACATAAAGGCGAAAAACCATTTTCCGATATTAAGATTACCGACCGCATTAAGAAGAATATATATTTTTTTAAGACCAACATACGTGTCGCAACGAAGTATGTTCATATTACGAAAGACTTCTTTAATAAAAAGGGCGTTTCCAATATTCAAATCATAAAACTTTACGGCAATGTGGAGCTTGCCCCGATATCCGGACTTTGCGATTTTATCGTAGATCTAGTTTCGACGGGAGAAACCCTGAGGCAAAACAATTTAGTACCCGTTGATGATATCGCTTACGTAACATCAAGGTTTATAGTAAATAGGGCAAGCCTTAAAATCAATCCAACAAATATCGCATCCATGATAGGCAGTTTAAAGGAGCAGGTAGAAAAAAATGCGGATACGGATATCTAATTTTAGCAATAAAGATAATTTTAAGGAATTTTTGAAAGAAAAAAGGCTCGGACAGCTTGATTTTTCCGATAAAATTCAGCAGGAGCTTAAAATTATCCGTTCAGACGTCATCGCAAAAGGAGACGAGGCGTTATCGTTTTATACGAAAAAGTTTGACAAGATAGAACTCAAACCCGAGAACTTCTTGGTTGATGAAAAAGAAAAAGCGGATGCCGTAAAATCCTTAAAAAAGAATGAGCGAAAAATTATAGAGGAGACGATAGAAAGGGTTTACGAATATCATTCTAAACAAAAGTTACAGACCTGGCTTTCTCATAATGCCGACGGACTAATAACCGGCCAGCTTATAGCTCCGATTCAGCGGGTGGGAATGTACGTTCCGGGCGGTAAGGCGAGTTATCCGTCTTCTGTAATAATGAACGCGGTTCCTGCGTCGGCAGCGGGGGTTAAAGAGGTTGTTATGGTTACTCCGCCGTCAGATAAATTAGATAATTTCGTTATAGCATCGGCAGTTTTGTGCGGCGTAGAAAACATATTTAAAATAGGAGGACCCCAAGCGATATTTGCACTTGCATACGGGACCGAAACGATAATGCGGGTTGACAAAATAGTTGGCCCGGGAAATATTTATGTCGCAACGGCAAAAAAGATGGTTTACGGCGATGTCGATATCGATATGATTGCAGGACCGAGTGAGATTGCAATAATTTGCGATGAATCCGCCGATCCCGAGATTGTTGCAATAGATATGATATCTCAGGCGGAGCATGACGAAATGGCGATCTCTACCCTTATAACCCATTCTTCCGATATGATAGAGAGAGTTGACGATATTTTAAGACATCTCGTGCATAGAGAACCGAGGAGAGATATAATCGAAAAATCTATAAATTCCAATGCCTCTTCGGTTTTAACGAATTCGATAGAGGAATCTATAGAGGTTGCCAACGAGCTTGCACCGGAACATCTAGAACTGTGCATTAGAAATCCGTTCGAAAAGCTGTTTTTAATAAAAAACTCAGGGGCGATATTTTTAGGCGGAAGTACCCCCGAAGCGGTTGGAGATTATGTCGCAGGTCCAAGCCATGTCCTTCCCACGGGTGGAACTGCAAGATTTTTTTCACCGTTAGATACGTTGTCTTTTCTTAAAAGGACCAGTGTTATTTCGTCAAGCCCGGAATTTTTGACAAAGAAAGCGGGAGACATAGCCTTTTTCTCAAGTATCGAGGGGTTAAACGCCCACGGAGAATCTGCGAGTTATCGTATTAAAAAGATAAAATAATAAATTGTTAATATGCCTTCATTAAAAATAGAAGATTTTATTAAAGACAGCGTTCGCGGGCTTACCGCTTACAAGGTAAGCGAACCGCAAGGGCAGGGCTTTATCAAGGCCGGCGGTATATTAAAGCTTGATGCAAATGAATCCAATTATACGCTGAGCAAAAAAATTAAACGAAGCTATGCAAATTTTATAAAAGATACGCTCATAAATCTTTATCCGGATTCAAGTTCCGGCGATCTTATAAAATTACTGGAAATATTTTACGATATACCGGTTAGAAATTTCATTTTCGGTAACGGTTCGGACGAACTTATCTCTATTATTTTACTTAGTCTCAAAAAAGATGTTGTCGTAAACATTCCGACCCCGTCTTTTTCTATGTACGATATCGTGGCAAGATACAATGATTTAAAAATTAACCGTATAAAACTTGAAGAAAAATATTTTGACCTGCCGAAAGATATTGATGCTAATCAAAATTACTTTAATAATATATTCTTTTTTAGTTATCCCAACAATCCTACTGGAAACCATTTCGATCGGAATATCATAAAGAGTCTCTTAAAAAATAAAAATAATATCGTCGTGGTCGATGAAGCTTATATATATTTTTCCGATGTAGAATCTTTTATAAAAAACATACCCGAATACGATAATTTAATCGTTTTAAGGACATTTTCCAAGATCGGGCTGGCAGGATTAAGGTTTGGAATGCTTTTTTCCAGCGATAAACTTATAAACGAATTTAAAAAAATAAAATTACCCTTTAATATTAATTCCTTAACATTGAGTTCCATCGAGTTCTTTTTAAATAATTTTGATGAATTCGACAAAAATATAAAAAAGACGATTAGTCAAAGAAATAAATTATATTCCGCATTAAAGAAATTTAATTTTATGGAGGTTTATCCGTCCGATGCCAATTTTATCCTGATAAGACTTAAGGATAATAAATTAAAAATAAAATTCGAACAATTTCTTAAAGATAATAAAATAATCATAAGAAGTTTTGACGGCAGCATGAAAATGTTTTACAGAATAACCGTAGGCACGCCTGCAGAGAATAAAAAACTAATTGATTATTTCAGGGTTTTCAAAACCATTCAATGATTATATGATACCCTATTTTTTAACAAGCGGGAGAAGGGCAGAAAAAGGCTGTCGGTTTTTTTAAAAAACATGATATAATAATGCAAAGATTTGAAAGGTCTGCAATGGAAAAGATGAAAAAAACACCAGAAAATAATGCTAAAATCTATAGAGACCGCAAGGGTAATTTTTTAAGAAAAACGACTGAAACCTATATAAAATTTTCGTTAAATCTTGATGGGAAGGGCATATATAAAATTGATTCGGGCGTTCCGTTTTTCAATCATATGCTTGAACAGTTTTCGAAACATTCCCGTTTTGATATAACTCTTGAGGCAAAAGGGGACACCGATATAGACCTCCATCATCTCGTAGAGGATATTGGAATCGTCATGGGCGGTGCATTAAGGGAATTATCCGGCGATAAAAAGGGCATTCAGAGGTTCGGCAGTGCTTTTGTGCCTATGGACGAGTCAATGGTCCACTCTGTTGTCGATTTTTCCGGAAGATCATTTTTTATATACAAATACGACGGCACGGATATGACTGAACCGATTAAGCCGACTGAATATTCAAGGGTATTATCAAGGCTTTCCGATAAATATAAGGAGTTCGATAAAGACGGGATAAGGGAAATTCTTGTCGATAAATTTTTTTACGTCTATTCTAATATTTTTTTCGAAGCGTTGTGTAAAAATGCCCTTATAAATTTGCATATTAACGTCTTGTACGGTTCTAACGCCCATCATATGGTCGAGGCTGTGTTTAAAGCAACGGGAATTTCCGTATCTAACGCCCTTGAGGTTAAGAATAACCGTAATACGGTGCCGTCTACAAAGGGCAGTATTTGATTTATTAATATATTATGTAGCGATGAAAAGTCCATTTAGTTATAGAAGAAAAGTATCTTTTGCCCTGTTTTTTTTACCGGCGTTTTTATTTATTTTAAATCTAACGGTAATCTCAAGGGGTATAAAAACCGTCTATGCCTATAGCGGTAAAGTAACTAAAATTACAAGGGTTATTTTTGGCCGCAGTAGCGGAACCATTAATGTCTATACAATCGGCAGCCCTTTTTATAAGGAATATTTATTTAAAAAGGGGTATAAAAGATTTTCTATCTTAGTCTTCAGACATGCCGTCCTTTACGGCCGCAAGAAAAAGATAGTGAGGCCTTTCAAAAATATATTTTCGGTTTCATATTCACAGTTCAGTACAGCCCCCGAGTATGCCGTTCATATAGTTATAAGACAAAAAAATATATTGGCAAAACTTCGAATAAGGACTATAAATCTCGGGAATGACCGTTATAAGGTCGTTATTTATGCGGGGGCGGTATCAAGCAAGGCCGAGAAAAAACAGGAAGTCAGATTTAACGTTTTTATAGACGCCGGTCATGGCGGGAGCGACCCCGGGGGGATCGGGCCTATGGGGCTGCCGGAAAGCTTTGTAAATCTGAGCATTGCGTTAAAATTAAGAAAGATTTTAAAAGCCAGGGGAATAAAAACGGAAATAGATAGAACCTCCAATATAAACGTAAGTTTGCAGCAAAGGGCGGCAGAAGCAAATAGGAGCGGCGCAGATTTATTTATAGGGTTATATAGCAATTCCGCCGTGGTTCCATATATGTATGGAACGACCACTTATTATTATCATTACGGAAACTCGTATCAATTCGCAAAGTATTTGGAACATTATGTTTCGTCCGGCTTAAATCTTAAATATGACGGAGTAGTGCATGACGATCTTTATGTTTTGCGATTTACGAAAATGCCGGCGGTTATAATAGAATATGCCTATATTTCCAATCCGTATGAGGAGCATCTCTTAGCCTCTTCTACGTTTAGGCAACTGATTGCAAACGGGATTGCAAATGCGATTTATAAATATTATATAATTAAAAAAAGATGAAAAAAAACATTGTTATAATAGACTATGGAATGGGCAACCTTAAGAATGTTAGGAACGCCGTCGGTTACGTGGGATATGAAGCCGATATTTCAGATAATTATAGGGATATTAAGAATGCTTCGCACCTTATACTACCCGGCGTAGGCGGATTTCAAGATGCCATGCGCACCCTAAAGCAAAAGGGTTTAGTCGAACCGATTAAGGATGCCATAAACGGCGGAAAGAATTTCTTGGGAATATGTCTTGGAATGCAGCTTTTATTTGAGACATCCGAAGAATTCGGATGTAGCGAGGGCTTAGCTATTTTAAAGGGGAAAGTGGTAAGGTTTGATGAGGACAAAACCCCGTTAATACCGCATATCGGGTGGAATGATATAAAAATATTAAAGCGGACAAACAAATATCCGACTACCGCGGGCACGGACGATATGTTCTTTTATTTCCTTCACTCTTATTATTGCCTGCCGGAAGAAGATATTACGGTTGCGGTATGCGATTATTACGGAGAATTTGCCGCCTGCGTGCAAAAAGACAATATCTTTGCATGTCAGTTTCACCCGGAGAAGAGTCATAACGCAGGTTTAGCGTTACTTAGGAATTTTATCGCCGGTTAAGTTTGACGATGGAACTCCGTATCTAAATTAAATATAAATGATTACAATATAATAAACGACTATGATTATAATACCGGCTGTAGATGTACTCGGTTCAAAATGCGTAAGATTGACTATGGGGGATTACGACCGAAAGAAGGAATATAATATCTCTCCCCTGGAAGCTGCGCTCAAATGGCAGAAATATGGGGCTAAAAGACTTCATTTGATCGATTTGGACGGAGCAAAGTCCGGATACCCCGATAATTTTGATGTTATAAAAGATATTATAAAATCGGTGAATATTCCGGTGGAAGTAGGTGGCGGGATAAGGAATAATGAAACCGTAGAGGGCTATTTTAATGCGGGTGCGTCTTATGTAGTTTTAGGCTCCATATTGTTTAAGGACATAGAATCCGTAAAGCCGTCCTTGTTAAAGTACGAAGGCAAAATAATAGCCGGAATTGATTTATGCAATGAAAAAATCGCGATTTCGGGATGGAAGGAGCTTATAACTTATTGTTTTACGGATGCGGTAGACGAATTAAAACACAGTTGCGGTATAAAATCGTTTATATTTACGGATATTAAAAAAGACGGAATGCTTCAGGGGGTAAATTTAGATTTGATATCAAAGCTATCGGAGTTAGATATTAATTTTATTGCATCCGGTGGGATTTCCGCATCGGAAGACGTCGTAAGACTTAAGAAATTAAATTTTCCCAATCTTGAAGGGGTCATAATAGGAAAGGCATTATACGACGGAAGATTGGATTTGAGAAAAACGAATGATTTATTAATACAGGATTAAATTTTATGCTTGCTAAAAGAATAATACCGTGTCTTGATATTAAGAACGGCGAGGTCGTTAAGGGTACCCGTTTCGAAGGACTGCGAATAGCCGGAAATCCCATAGAGCTTGCGAAGAGATATAACGACGAACTTGCAGACGAACTCATGTTTTTAGATATTACGGCTTCCCACGAAAAAAGGAAGACTATACTTAAACTCGTCGAAGAGATTTCTAAGAATATATTTATTCCTTTTAGCGTAGGCGGAGGCATTTCCGATGTGGAAGACATAAGGAATTTGTTGAATAGCGGAGCCGACAAGGTTTCTATAAACACTGCCGCAGTTTTAAAGCCGGATCTGATAGATATTGCGGCAAAAAAATTTGGATCGTCTACAATAGTGATAGCGATAGATGCGAAAAAGGTCGGAGAAGAATATTTTGTTTTTACTTATGGAGGAAGAAACAATACGGGTATTAATGCGATAGAATGGGCAAAGGAGGTATATAACCGCGGCGCAGGCGAGATACTTTTAACGAGTATGGATAGAGACGGAACCGGGAGCGGTTATGAAATAAATTTGACTTCCTCAGTGGTTAAAAGCGTTAAAATCCCGGTCATAGCTTCCGGAGGGGCAGAAGATGAGGCGGACATAGAGGAGGTTTTTGTAAAAGCCGGTGCAGGTGCCGCTTTAGCCGCATCAATATTTCATTATAAGAAAACAGGCATTATTCCGATAAAAAAATATTTAAAATCCAAAGGGATACAGGTAAGGTTATAGCACAACTAAATAAAAGATTGGAACGGTAGAAAATTATGAACGGGGTAGATTTATTTTTAAAACAGATTGATTTCTCCAAGCTTGACGGTCTTATTCCTGCGGTCGCGCAGGATTATTTTTCAGGAGAAGTCCTGATGCTTGCCTTTATGAACGAAGAAGCGTTGAAAAAAACCGTCGAAACCGGTGTAGCCCATTATTTTTCAAGGTCAAGGCATAAACTTTGGAAAAAAGGTGAAACTTCCGGCAATATTCAGAGCATAAAGGAGATATTTTTTGACTGCGACGGCGATAGTATTTTGCTCAAGGTAGTTCAAAAAGGCGTTGCATGCCATACAGGTCATAGGACCTGCTTTTATTCTAAAGTAAATAATAGTTTAATTGCAAAAAATAATAGCCGAAATCAAGATGAACGGAAAATCGATAATAACAATAAAGAATTATTTTATTCGCTTAAATTATTATATGACCTTATCGCAAGTAGAAAAGGGACAGATCCGAATAAATCTTACGTTGCAAGGCTTTTAAACGCCGGTGCGGAAAAAATAGGGAAAAAACTTCAAGAGGAATCCTTAGAGGTGATCTTGTCGGTGATAAGCGGGGATAAAGATAAGATAGTGTACGAATTGGCCGATTTAATATTTTTTTATATAGTAATGTCGGTATATTCGGAAGTAGATTTTTTTGCCATAATAAGCGAATTAAAAGGGCGGGAAGGTATTTCCGGATTAGACGAAAAAAAATCAAGATAAAATTTATCGGTTGACAAAGTAGTAAGAAATATATGATACTATAAGTTAGCATACATAATGTAAACATAAAGTTGCAAAAGGAGGCGAAAAAATAGGTTTGTCTATAGTTAAAATTAAGGAAAATGAGTCTTTTGAAAGTGCGTTAAGAAGGTTTAAGAAATCCTGCGAGAGAGCAGGAATTCTTTCAGAAATCAGAAAAAGAGAGCATTACGAAAAACCGAGCGTCAAGAAAAAGAAAAAAGCCGCAGCGTCAAGAAAAAGAAATTCAAAAAAGAAATATTATCATTATTAATTAAGGTTTTATGAGTTACATAGATATATTTTTTTTAATTATATTTGCCGCAGTTATGATAAGGGGGTTTTTTAGAGGACTTATAAAGGAGGCTCTATCCTTAGGCGGGCTTTTTATTGCTTTTTTCGGTTCCGGTTATGCCGTATATATCTTAACCGGCACGTCCGGTTATGATTATATTAAAATATTTCACAACGAAATTATTACTAAAATACTTATTTTCATTGCCTTTTTTGTTGTAATAATGGTTTTTTTTGCTGTAATATCCGCATTATTAACCAAATTTATGAAATTAATTAATCTCGGCTTGCTTAATCGTATCGGAGGTTTTTTTTTGCCGGGATTAAGACGTTTGTATTTTTAGGTATAATCTTGTATTTTATTTTTTCATTTTCTCCGGCAAAAAGCTATTTTGGTGCTTATAAGTCTCGCAGCCTCGTTCCGTACCTGCTTAAAACAGGAAAGATTTTAATCCCGTATATCAATAAATTTTATTAATTATGGATAGTAATATCGAAGCCGTTTTGTCTTATGCAAATATAGTCGATGAAATATCCGGATTTGTTAAGCTCAAAAAATCCGGTAGGAGTTATGCCGGGTTATGTCCTTTTCACTCTGAAAAAACGCCTTCATTTCATGTTAGTGAGTCAAAGGGGCTTTATTACTGTTTCGGGTGTGGCAAAGGCGGTAATGTTATAAACTTTTTAAGAGATATAAAGGGAGAATCGTTTGGGGAAGTGATGGATTATCTTAAAAAAAAGTATAATGTGCCGATAGAAAACACAAAATTTTATAAATCGGATAAAAACGAAGAAAGCGAAAACGGGATCAAAAAAATTCTTAATCTTGCTTTAAACTTTTACTATGAAAATCTTTTTGTATATCTCTCCGGAAGCCGGCATATTATTAAATATCTCAAAGAAAGAGGCATAGACGAAAATACGGCAGGGGATTTTAAATTAGGGTTTGCCGGGTTGGAAAACGGTTTGACAACGCTTTTATTAAATAATAAGGCAGATTTAAGCATTGCTGCAGATATAGGGTTATTATTTAAAAAATCGGGACAGAATGCCGGATATTACGATAGGTTTGTCAATAAGCTTATCATTCCCATAATGGATAGAGCCGGAGACCCTATTGCATTTGCCGCCAGAGTAGTCTCGCAGCATGCAGGGGGACTCTCTTCCTATAATGTTCCGAAATATATCAATACCAATAATTCCAAGATTTTCGCAAAAAGTAACACGTTGTACGGTTTAGATAAAGCCATGCCTTTTATCAAAAAGGATAATGCCGTTTTTGTGGTTGAAGGCTACTTTGACATGATAATGCTTTATTCCAAGGGTATAAAAAACGTAGTAGCGACAATGGGGACTGCGCTATCCAAAAATCATATAAGGAACCTATCAAGATTATGCGATGAAATTATTCTGCTTTATGACGGCGATAAAGCCGGCATTAATGCTATAAACAGGGGTATGGAATTATTTTTAGATTTTATGGACGGTGCGGACAAAAACATATATGCCGTATGCTTAAACGACGATAGCGACCCCGATAGTTTTGTGAGAAAATACGGACGAGACGGTCTTATTAAATTAGTAACGAACGATAAAAAGCCCCCCGTGGATTTTGTTCTGGATTATTATATGGAAAAAATTGAAAATAGTGGTATAATTCCTAATGAAGACGGTATAAAGAGACTTAAAAGAAAAATATCTGTCTTAAAGGAAGTCGCTCCCTTTTTAAAGAAGATAGATAATAATATTGTACTTTCTCATTATATAAATTTGCTGGCGAATAGGCTCGGGTTGAAAGAGAATGCAATAAGAGATTATATTTATTCTAAAGAATCATTCGAATCGGGCGTTTACTCGAAGAGTCGTTTTACGTCCAATCCCCCGACTGCTTTTCAAAAAAAGGAGCTGAGCATAGAAGACCTGATAATCGGGAGGATATTTTGCGATCCCATATTGACAGAATATATTAATGATGATATAATTAAAGAATTTTCTGATAAAGATGCCGTATATATAATTAAAGAAGTGAAAAAAGGGTTAGCGGGCGGCATAGTTAAAGAAAAAACGACTAAATTCGAAGAAGTAGTTTCTAAAATGGAAAATAGCTCGAAATGGGGTAAAATATATTATTCGAGTTTATTGTTAAGCGATGAAAACGATGATAAAAACGGAAGGGAAGACTTTAAAAAACTTATTATTAAATTAAAAGTAGATAATATTAATAAAACGTGCGGCGGTCTTTCAAGCGAAATTAAAAGCGGTTCGCTGGATGAAGTCGGCAGGTTATCGAGGCTTAAAGAAATTAGCAGATTGAAATATATTTCAAGGGATTTTCAAAGAAAAATCTGCGGCTTCTGAGAGAAAAAATTTATAACATGAACAAAAAAAACGCAAACATAAATGATGAGTATAAGGACAATGAAGGGCTGTCTGTCAAAGCAGCGGTCTATGATATCTTAAAGGATAAAAAATTGGAGAATAAAATAATTAAACAAAGCATCGAAAAAGCAAAAGAGCAAGTCGGCAGGTTGACTTATAACGATTTTAACGATATTTTACCTCAAGATTTAATATCGCCGGATCAAATCGACGACCTTATAAGCATGCTTGGGGAAAAGGATATTGAGTTGGACAGGAACTCCTCCACCATTTTTAATAAGAGGAAAAATCCTCATTCTAAGTTTATTCATGACGAAACAATAAGCGAGGAAGTGGTAGAGGCGGAAGATTTATCCCTTAAGACAAACGACCCCGTAAGAATGTATTTAAAAGAAATGGGCTCCGTTTCTTTGCTTACCCGTGAAAGAGAGATAGAAATAGCAAAGAGTATTGAAGAGGGAGAAGGAGAGATTTTCTCTTCCGTATTAAATTCCGATGTGCTGATTAAATGGATTATATCTATAGGGGATAGATTAAAGAGTCAGGAGATTAATATTACCGGTGTTATTTCAGATTTCGACGACGTAGATTTTCCAAGCGATAAAGATATTGAGAAATCGATAGACAGGGTCCTTACGATTATTGAAAAAATCAAGAAGGAGATAGGCTTTACCGATTTTAAGTTAAAAGTAGTCAGCATTAATAAAAAATTAAAAAAAGACAAAAAATATTCGGAATCCTTCAATAAAATCGGTTCAAGCGACAACACGGTAAACTGTTCTAACGAGAATAATTTTTCCGTCAAGGACGCAGATTCCGAGGGTACGGCAAGGACTATCCCGAGGATAAGCCCTAAAAACTTGTCTATAGATACGAAAAAAAAGATACTTGCTTATATTAAGGAGTTAAGACTTAAAAAAAAGATAACCGATAAAGTTATAGTTAGGCTTAAAAATCAAAATCTGAAAATTATAGAATATGAAGAAAATATAAGAGAACTTGAATCGACTTTGAGTAATAAGAACGAAAAGAGTCAGCAGTCGAAATCACAGAAACATAAGCGAATAGAAAGTATAAATAAGCTTATAAAAGAATATATGTCAAAAATAGTGGCGTCCGAAGAAGATGTGGGCGTCCCCAAGGATGAACTTAAAACAATAGTCGAAGCTATTAAAATCGGAGAAGAAAAATCGAAGGTTGCAAAAACCGAGCTTGTAGAGGCCAATTTAAGGCTTGTCGTGTCTATTGCAAAAAAATATTCAAATAGGGGTCTTCAATTTTTGGACCTTATCCAAGAAGGTAATATAGGACTCATGAAAGCGGTAGAAAAGTTTCAATATAAAAGGGGTTATAAATTTTCTACATACGCTACATGGTGGATAAGGCAGGCAATAACTCGGGCAATTGCCGATCAGGCAAGAACCATAAGGATTCCGGTTCATATGATAGAAACTATAAATAAATTAATCAGGACATCAAGGGCTTTAGTACAGGAGATAGGAAGGGAGCCTGTTCCGGAAGAAATTGCTGAGAGAATGGATCTTCCTATAGACAAGGTAAGAAAAGTTTTAAAGATAGCCAAGGAGCCTATTTCGCTGGAAACTCCCATAGGCGAAGAAGAAGATACGCATCTTGGAGATTTTATCGAGGATAAAACGACAGTTCTTCCGTTAGAATCCGCAATAAATGCGGATCTTGAAGATCAGACCGGAAAAGTTTTATCGACACTTACGGAAAGAGAAGAAAAAGTTTTGAGAATGCGATTCGGTATAGGGATAAAGTCTGATCATACGCTTGAGGAAGTAGGCCAGGAGTTCGGGGTTACAAGAGAAAGAATTAGGCAGATAGAGGCTAAAGCTCTCAGAAAACTCAGACATCCGAGCCGCTCCAAGAGGCTTAAAACATTTGCAAAGTAGTAGATTTAGGGCCTATAGCTCAGCTGGTAGAGCGGCCGGCTCATAACCGGTTGGTCCCTGGTTCGAACCCGGGTGGGCCCACCATTTTAAAATGCCATTATTTATAAAGGATGCAATAGGTAAGTTAGAGAATCTAATCCCGCTTCGTCTTCAGGAGAAGTGGGATAATTCGGGTTTTCAAATAAAACAGGCAGACGCTCCCCTTTCAGGCGTTCTAACGTCATTAGACATTTCCGATAAATGTATTGATTTAGCGATAAGTCGTTCTTTTAATCTTATTCTAACTCATCATCCGGTTTTTTTTCACCCGCTACGTTCAATGGATTTAGATTCAAAAAGCGGAAATATTTTAAGTATTCTCATAAAAAATAATATATGCGTTTATTCTATGCATACTAATTTTGATTCATCCGTCTATTCAATGAGCAGGTTTATGATAAATAAGCTTGGAATAAAAGAACCCTCCCCTTTGATACCCCGCAAGAGAAAACTTTATAAGTTGTCGGTTTTTATTCCTAAGGGTTATGTCAAAACCGTAAGAGACGTTCTTTTCGCATATGGTAATCCAAAAATAGGAAATTATGAAAATTGCTCTTTCGAAACAAGGGGCAAGGGTTCATTTAAACCACTCCCCGGTTCAAATCCATTTATAGGAAGTTGTATGAAAACCTCTTTTGCCGATGAATCTAAATTGGAACTTTTAATAGACGAAAGATTTATAAAAAAGGCCGTAAGCGAGATGAAAAAAGTTCATCCGTATGAAGAAATGGCGTACGATTTATATCCTGTTTACGATTTTGGCGGCAGTAGCTCGGAAGGCATGGGTGCCGTCGGAGATTTTAAAAACGGAATGTTCTTTAGCGTTCTTTTGGACAAAATACAGACATTATTTTCTCCGATTTTTATAAATTATTGCGGAGATCTAAATAGAAAAATAAAAAGAGTCGCCGTTGTTTCGGGAAGCGGATTTTCATTTATTGACGAAGTCGTAAAATCCGGCAGTGATGTTATCATATCTTCGGAATTAACTCACGACAAGGCAATTAAGGCGAACAACAGCGGAATATGTGTGATAGAATTATCTCACTTTGATACGGAAAGGTATTTTTCCGGTATCGTTCGAGAGATACTATCTGAAGAGTTAGACGTACCGGTAATTGAAAATGTTTATGAAAATAATCCGTTTTTTAAATATAAAATATAATAAAGGGGGAGAACTTTGAACGAACAGATTTCTTTTATTGTGGATATTCAGAATATCGATTTGGAATTACTGAAGTTAGAGGATATGCTCAAGGAAAAATTTAAGGAGATAGAGGGGGCGGAACATCTTTTAGACACAAAAAGAATAGATATGGAAAAGCTTAACGAAGAATTAATGGAGATAAGTAAAAAAGCAGATGCCGCGGAACTTGATATAAAATCATGCGAAGGCAAAATGATTAAAATGAAAGACACGCAGAAGCTCATAAAAACCAATAAAGAGTATAATGCGATTCAGAAGTCTATAAAAGACAATGAAATCCTCAAAAAGCAGTTAGATGATGAATCGCTCGCATGCATGGAGGACAAAGAATCGTTAGTCGGTAAAATAACGGCTATGCAAAAAGAAATTGCTGAAATAGAAAATGATTTATCGGATAAAAACATAGAATACAAAGGGAAAGAGGAAGAATGCTACGCTATTAAAAAAGGCTTTGTCGATAAAAGAGAATCCGTAAAGAGCAAGATTAAAAAGAATTATTTGAATATATACGAGACGGTAAGAAAAAATAAAGGATTTCCGGCAATAGCCTCGGTAATGGAATCCGGAGCATGTACCGGATGTTACAGGATGCTTCCTCCCCAGCAGTTTAACGAACTTATATCCGGAAACGTGTTTATGCAGTGCCCGATTTGTTCAAGGATACTTTATATAGAAGCATCTTTGCCTGCGGAGGCGGCGGGATTAAAATAAAAAAAATAAGGCGGAAAATATATATATGGCAATGGTAGTTTATATCGACGGGGCGTCAAGGGGCAATCCGGGCAAATCCGGTGCGGGTATCGTGCTCCTTAACGTATCTTCGCCCGTAGGTAAAAATGCTGCCGTTCCCATAATTTCTTTAAGAGAATATTTGGGTATTGCGACAAATAACGAAGCGGAATATATGGCTCTGATTATTGCGCTTCGTTATTTGAAGGGTGCGGTAAATACAGATGGTAAGTTACCGTTGGAAATAGCTTTTTTTTCGGATTCGCAGCTGCTTGTAAGACAGATGAACGGCGCATATTCGGTTAAAAGCACAAATATATTGCCTCTCTATAAGAAATCAAAAAAACTGCTTGAGGATATAAAGGCGGATTCGGCTAAATTTACTCATATTCCAAGAGAATTAAACAAGGAAGCGGATAAATTAGCTAATTTGGCGATAGATGAGGCGACCCACAAATAGATTGACGAAAAAGTTGTAAATTGCTACAATTAAACATTAGTCGTAGGCAAAAGCAGTCGGTCGCAAAAGGCAAAAATTAATGTTTTTTGAGGAAAGTCCGGGCTCTACAGAGCATGACGCCGTTTTATACCGGTAAAGGTAACTTTAAGGAAAGCGCAACAGAAAATATACCGCCGTATCGAATTTGAAGTTTAATATACGGTAAGGGTGAAATAGTGAGGTAAGAGCTCACTTAGGTGCTATGTAAATAGTGCCTATGGCAAGCCCCGTCAGGAGCAAGAACAAATAGGAAGGTAGGGGCTGCTCGCCCCATATGCCTTCGGGTTGTTTGCAAAGAGAAATGACCGACCTTGAGACAGAACTCGGCTTATGATTTTGCTTACGACTATAATCTTATCCATCATATAAATCATCTCATCAATGGAAATCAAAAATATTAGAAATTTTTCTATTATAGCCCATATAGATCACGGCAAATCCACGCTTGCAGACAGGTTTTTAGATTTTACCGGAGCAATTACCGCAAGAGAAAAGGTGTCTCAATTTTTAGACAACATGGATCTTGAGCGCGAAAGAGGAATTACCATAAAGGCACAGACAGTCAGATTAAATTATAATTGTAACGGTGTATCCTATGTGCTTAATTTAATTGATACCCCGGGACACGTTGATTTTTCTTACGAGGTATCAAAATCTTTAGCCGCGTGCGAAGGGGCGCTTCTTGTCGTAGATGCAACGCAGGGCGTGGAGGCTCAGACCCTCGCCAATGTTTATATGGCTTCCGATATGAATTTGGCGATTATTCCCGTTATCAATAAAATAGATTTACCCAGCGCGGATCCCGAAAAAACCAAAAGAGAGATTGAGGACGTCGTAGGTATCGAAGCAGGCAACGCTATACTGGCAAGCGCGAAAGAGGGTATAGGAATAAAAGAGATACTAGAGTCGGTTATAAATATCATACCTCCGCCGCAAGGCGATCCGCTGTTCCCATTTAAGGCTTTGGTCTTCGATTCCTGGTTCGATTCATACAGGGGCATTATAGCGCTCATTAGGGTATTTGACGGCAAGGTCTCTCGCGGGGATGTTATACTTTTAATGCACTCCGGCTTTTCTTACGAGGTTCAAAAAGTGGGTGTCTATGATCCGCATATGAAGGAGTTGGATAGTCTGTCCGCCGGAGAAGTCGGGTTTGTAATAGCTAATATAAAAGATGCCTGCAGGTTTAAAATAGGCGATACCGTTACGCTAAAAAATAACCCAGCCAAGGAACATTTGCCCGGTTTTAAAGAACCTAATCTGATGGTATTCGCAGGTATTTATCCGATAGATTCCGAGGATTATATAGAGCTTAAAGACTCAATAGAGAAATTAAAACTTAACGACCCGTCATTTTCTTACGAATTGGAGAATTCGCTTGCCCTCGGGTTTGGTTTTAGGTGCGGTTTCTTAGGGCTTTTGCATATGGAAATAGTAGTCGAGAGGTTGGAGAGGGAGTATGGTTTAAGCCTTATATCTACGTCTCCTACCGTTCTTTATAATATAATTACCGTAAAAGGCGAAGTAAAGCCGACCCTTAACCCCATGAAATTTCCTCCTTCAAAAGAGATACCGGCACAGGAAGTAGTGCGCATAGAGGAGCCTTTCATAAGGGCGAATATTTATGTTCCTTCCGAATTTTTGGGAAGAATAATAAGCTTATGCGTCGACAAAAGGGGGCTGCAGATAGAGCTTAAATATATAACCAAGAACAGAGTTCAGCTTGTTTACGATTTGCCTTTATCGGAAATAGTTCTTAATTTTTACGATCAGCTTAAATCTTTGTCTAAGGGCTATGCTTCGTTTGATTACGAGTTTAAGGGGTATAGGCCGGCGGACATGGTAAAGTTAGAAATTTTAGTCAATAAAGATCCTGTTGACGCTTTGTCCATGATTGTTCACAAGGACAAAGCTTATTTCCGCGGGAGAAATATCGTGGAAAAGTTAATAACGTTGATACCCAGACAAATGTTCGAGGTGGTCCTTCAAGCGCAGATAGGGTCAAAGATTATAGCAAGGGAAGAAATCAAGGCGTTGAGGAAGAACGTCCTTGCCAAGTGTTACGGAGGCGATATTACGAGAAAGAGGAAGCTTTTGGAAAAACAGAAGGAGGGTAAGAAAAAGATGAAGAATATCGGGTCTGTCGAAATACCGCAGGAAGCCTTCCTTTCGATATTGAAAATATAATTTAATAACAGGGTTTATTTATAGACTTGAAAAGAAAAAATTGGTATAATTTAACAGTTTGTAAATGAAGCTTTAGGTATTCTCTTAAATATTAAAAGTTAAAATATGGACAAACACACGCTGTGGGATTATTTTAAAGCGATAGCGATAGCTATAATCGTTGCTTTAATATTCAGGACATTTGTAGTGCAGGCTTTTAAAATACCTTCCGGTTCAATGGAGCCTACCCTTATACCCGGAGATCATATATTAGTAAATAAATTTACCTATGGTATTCATATTCCTTTCGCAAAAATAGACATTCCGGTATCCCGCCCCATGACAGGGCAAGTCATAGTATTTAAGTATCCTTATGCAAGAAAATATAATCTGCAACCCGGAATAGATTTTATTAAAAGGGTGGTTGGAACACCCGGTGATAAAATCAGGATTATCAATAACAGAGTTTATATAAATAATCATATTTTTAAATGCAAATATACGGAGTGGACGTCGAAAAAGATGCTCCCTTCTTATGATTCGCCGAGGGATAACTACGGTCCGATCGTAGTTCCCAAGGGTGAGCTTTTTGTTATGGGAGACAACAGGGACAATAGTTTCGACTCCAGATACTGGGGTTTTGTTCCGTACAAGGATATTGTTGGTCAAGCGTTTATGATTTATTTTTCGTGGAATCCTAAAAATCATTTTGATATTCGCTACAAGCGTTTTTTAAAGATAATTCCCGATTGTAGTTTTAAAAAATAAAATAGGGTGATTTTTTAGAATTGGAGAAGAAAATATTATTAAACAAAAAAGAAACGGATTTAATTCTATATAAATTTTTAGATAGCATTTTAAAGTCTCGGATTAATTTCGACGATGTCCTTATAGTGGGGATAAAGAGCGGGGGAGTGCCTTTTGCTGCCTTGGTTAGGGATGCTATACTCAAGCGTTTCAATATAGGCTGTGATATGGGATACGTGGATATGACGCTATATCGGGACGATCCGCTCACCGTTAAAAAAACCGTCGACGCTACGGAATTACCATTCGATATTAATGGTAAAGAGATAATATTGGTAGATGATGTCATAAGCAGCGGTAGAACGGTCAGGGCTTCTATTGACGAGATTTTTGATTTTGGGAGGCCGGAGAGAATCAGACTTGCGGTTTTTATAGACAAAGGCGGCAGGGAGTTGCCGATATGTCCGGATTTTACGGGAAAAAAAATCAAGGTAGGAAAAGATGAGACGATACATGTAAATGTTTTAAATAAAGAAATATTTGTAGAAAAAATTACCGAAAAATAATATTTATCTTTGATGATGAGCTTTAATAAAAAAGACTTCATTTCTATTAACGACCTTACCGCATCCGATATTCATCATTTTATAGAAATAGCCAAGGAGTTTAAAAAAGTATCGTTAAAGGGTATAAAAAAAGTTCCGACCCTGAGAGGAAAAACCGCAATAAATCTTTTTTATGAGCCGTCCACGCGAACGAGATTGTCATTTGAGATTGCACAGAAAAGGCTGAGTGCAGACTCACTAAACATTGCCGTTTCTCAGAGTTCCGTTATTAAAGGCGAAAGCCTCAGGGATACGATACTTAACCTTGAATCAATGAATCCTGATGTTTTTGTGGTAAGGCACGGGGAATCGGGGGCGGCATATTTTGTATCCGAGGTTACAAAGGCATCCGTTATAAATGCCGGTGACGGCACTAACGAACACCCTACTCAGTGTCTTTTGGATATTATGACGGTTATGGAAGAAAAGGGAGATATTAAATCCTTAAAAGTGTCCATTATAGGCGATATTTGCCATTCGAGGGTTGCAAGGTCGGATATATACGGATTTGCTAAATTGGGAGCGGAAATTTGCCTATATGGACCGCATTCCCTTTTGCCGAAGTTGATCGAACTAAAAAACGTGAGAATTGCAGAGAGCATGGAGGAGGCACTTCGATATGCCGATGTCATAATAATGCTAAGAATCCAAAAAGAAAGGGCGAGCTACCATTTTATTCCGTCAATAGAAGAATATAGGAATTTTTTTCAGTTAACGCCGTCGCTTTTATCTCTATCGGCAAAGGATGTTAAGATTTTACATCCCGGGCCGGTAAACCGCGACGTGGAGATAGCGGGAAGCATAATAGACGATAATAAAACGCATATTTTTAAGCAGGTTGAAAACGGCGTGGCAATCAGAATGGCATGTCTTTATATTTTGCTTAGTCGTCAAAAAAATTAAACTTAAATATATCGAATAAATATATTATATTCACTGATATGCAAAGTTTGCTTATAAAAAACGGTATAGTAGTCGACCCCGTTACTAAAACGGAGGTAAAAAGGGATATTTATATCGAAGCGGGGGTCATAAGAGATGCGCCTCCGGAGTATAAAACAAGAGATGTTAAGGTCATAGACGTAAAAAATTCGGTAATTTTACCCGGTTTAATAGATATGCATGTTCATTTGCGTGAGCCGGGTTTCGAATATAAGGAAACCGTAAAATCCGGAATGGAAGCGGCAATAGCAGGCGGTTTTACGTCTATCTGCTGTATGTCTAATACTAATCCGGTAAATGATTCCAAATCGGTAAATATATTTTTGAGTAATAAGGCCGATAGCCTTAATTTAATTAACCTGTTTCCGATAGGGGCTATATCTAAGGGGCTATCCGGCACCTCGTTATCTAACATGGGGGAACTCAAAGAATCCGGTGCGGTCGCGTTAAGCGATGATGGAAATTCGGTAGAAGACAGCGCCCTTATGGGCAGGGCGTTATTGTATGCCCGGACTTTTGATTTGCCGGTAATATTTCATAGTGAGGATACAAAGCTTCGCGGTAAGGGAGTAATGAACGAGGGTGTTATATCCGAGCGGCTTGGAGTCGAGGGCATTCCTTATATTGCAGAAGAAATAGGCACGGCAAGGGATGTTATGCTTGTAGGATATTACGGTGCAAACGCTCATATAGCACATGTCTCCACGGCGGGTTCGGTCGACATAATAAGGCGGGCAAAAAAGGACGGAATAAAAATTACGTGCGAGACGTGTCCCCATTATTTTACCCTTACGGAAGATTCATTATTAATGTATAATACCAATGCTAAGATGAATCCGCCGTTAAGGACAAAGGAGGACGTCGCGGCAATAAAAGAAGCGCTGGCAGACGGGACCATAGACGTCATAGCCTCAGACCATGCTCCGCATAGCGAAAGCGAGAAGAATACCACGCTGGACGGCGCGCCTTTCGGAATTATAGGCCTTCAGACGTCACTGCCGCTAACATTGAGGCTTTATCGCGAGAATAAGCTCTCTTTGTCGGATATAGCCGCGTTAATGTCGCTTAATCCGGCTAAAATTTTAAATTTAGGAAACAGGGGCTCTTTGCAGAACGGGTTTTTAGCCGATATTACGATTGTGGATATTCAAAAAAACTGGAGATTCACAAGGGATAAAGTTAAATCCTTGAGCAAGAATTCCCCATTTATAGGCGAGAAATTTACGGGCATTCCAACCGGCGTAATAGTCGGGGGAAATTTGATTTCTATTAATCAATAATCTAATAATAGCAAAATTTTATATAGTATACGGGTTTGATTTTTATGACTGATTCCAAGAAAGAAAAAGCTATAATCATGTTGGATAACGGGAATTATTACGAGGGGCTATATGAAGGGCATGTTATCGAATCCGGTGGAGAAGCTGTGTTTAATACGGCCATGAACGGCTATCAGGAATTAATTACCGACCCGTCTTATAGCGGCCAGATTGTTGTTATGACGTATCCTATGATAGGCAACTACGGAATAAACGATATTGATTCTGAATCCGACAGGGTATGGGTTTCCGGCCTTGTTACTAAGAATTATACGGGAGATTTTTCGCATCACAGTGCTTCAAGAGGCTTGTCGGAGTTTATCAACTCTTTCGGATATCCAGTAATTTCCGGCATAGATACGAGATACATGACTATCTTGCTTAGAGACGAAGGGCAGTTAAATGCGTATATCGCCCCGAAAGAAGCCGGAATTACTTATATAAGGGGAAGGTTAAACTCATTGCCTAAAATGGAGGGACTAAATCTTGTTTCCGGTGTTTCTACCGAAAATGCCTACGAAAGCAGGGTTAATTCTCCGGAATTTAAAGTAACCGTCATAGATTACGGGGTAAAATATAACACGATAAGATGTCTGAACGAGTTGAATGCCAATGTTACGGTTGTTCCGTATAATTTCTCTAAAAGAGATATACTTTCGACCGAGCCGGACGGTATTCTTTTGTCGAATGGACCCGGCGATCCCGAAACGATGCAAGAAGAGACAGAAACCTTAAAAAGCCTGTTAGGCGAGAAGCCTATCCTTGGGATTTGCTTGGGACATCAGATACTAGCCCGTTCTCTCGGTTTTAGCACTTACAAGCTAAAATTCGGACATCACGGAATAAATCATCCGGTTAAGAATCTAAAGACGGAAAGGGTGGAAATTACGTCGCAAAATCACGGTTTTTGTGTTGATTTGCTTAAGACCGGGAGTAATTCAACAAATGTTGAGAATACCGAACTTACGCATATAAGTCTTAACGATAATACCGTGGAGGGTATTAAGAACGAAAATCTCAGTGCGTTTTCAGTGCAATATCACCCGGAGAGTTCTCCCGGTACCAGAGATTCAAGGTACCTCTTCACGGAATTTAAAGATTTATGTTTAAGAAAATAAAATGAAGGCAGAACGTATTCCGTCATATGTAAATCTTTCCAACACGGTATTTCGTTCAAAAATAGACGGGCTTTACGATTTAACGGAGGGCTGTGAACTATGCCCGCGCAAATGCGGGGCAAAGCGATTTGAGGGGGAGAAGGGGTTATGCGGAGCGGCCGGTGTATTAAAGATAGCGAGTATGAATTTACATTTTGGCGAAGAGCCTTCGATATCGGGTAAAAACGGTTCGGGAACGGTATTCTTTAGCGGTTGTTCTTTAAAGTGTAAGTTTTGTCAAAACTATCCTATAAGCAGATATTGCACGGGGAAAATTTACGATGCCTCGGGACTTGCCGAAGGTATGCTTAAATTGCAGGAGAAAGGGGCTAACAATATTAATCTCGTTACATCCTTGCATTATATGTTTTTTGTAGCAGAGGCAATTTTTTTAGCTAAAAATCAAGGTTTAAAAATCCCGATCGTTTATAATAGTTCCGGGTATGAAGAAGAAAAGTTACTGTATCTTTTGGACGGCATTATAGATATATATCTTTCGGATATAAAATATTCCGACGATAAATATGCGTTGCAGTATTCCGGCGTAGCCGATTATGTCATCGTCAATAGGAGAGCGTTAAAAATCATGTATGATCAGGTTGGAGAACTTAAGGTAAATGACTGCGGCATTGCGGTTTCCGGTCTTTTGGCGAGGCATCTCGTTTTGCCGAACGGTATTAGCGGATACGCGGATTCTTTTAAATTCATTGCGGAAGAGATTGGCGGTAACGTGCCGATAAGCCTTATGAGTCAGTATTTTCCTGCGTATAAAGCGGTTTATGATATTTCTATAAACAGAAAGATAACGGAAAGCGAATATCTATGTGCTCTTAAAGAGATAGCCGAAGACAATTTAACGGGGTTTTTTCAGAACGATCGTAATTTATATATATAAAAAAATAAAATTATGCCTAAAAGAACGGATATCAAGAAAATTTTAATAATAGGTTCCGGCCCGATCATTATCGGACAAGCGGCGGAATTTGATTATTCCGGAACCCAAGGTACAAAGGCGTTGGTCGAAGAGGGTTATAAAGTAGTCCTTGTCAATTCTAATCCTGCCACTATTATGACCGATCCGGATTATGCCTATAAAACTTACATAGAACCCCTCACGATGGATTTTATCGTTAGGATTATCGAGAAAGAGAGGCCCGATAGCATACTGCCTGTATTAGGCGGACAGACGGCACTCAATCTCGTGCTTGAACTTCACGAAGCGGGGGTTTTACAAAAATACGGGATAAATATCCTCGGAGCAAATATAGACGCAATTAAAAAGGCGGAGGATAGGGAATATTTCAAGAGAAGCATGGAAAAAATAGGCATTCCGGTTTTGCAGGGTGGTTTTGCCACCAACATGGAAGAGGCTTATAGAGTCCAAAAGGAAATAGGTTTTCCGGTAATTATAAGACCGTCTTTTACGCTTGGAGGGACGGGCGGCGGAATAGCATATAATACTTACGAGTTTGCCGAATTTGCTCAAAACGGCATAAATGCAAGCCCCATTAATGAAATATTGATAGAAAAATCAGTCATAGGGTTTAAAGAAGTCGAGCTTGAAGTCATGACGGATAAAAATAAAAATACCATAATAGTGTGTTCCATCGAAAATATCGACCCTATGGGTATTCATACGGGTGATTCTATTACAGTTGCTCCGGTACAGACCTTAAACGACAAGGATCTGCAGAAACTTCGCGATTATTCTATAAAGATAATGAAGGAGATCGGCGTAGAGACCGGAGGCTCTAACATTCAATTCGCTTTAGATCCCGATTCCGACGATGCCTATGTTATAGAGATGAATCCGAGGGTTTCAAGGAGTTCGAGCTTAGCTTCAAAGGCGACGGGTTTTGCAATCGCTAAAATAGCCACTAAGCTTGCTGTGGGCTACACCTTAGATGAAATTACCAACGATATAACAAAGAAAACCCTCGCATGCTTTGAGCCGTCCATTGATTATGTGGTAACGAAAATGCCGAGGTTTACCTTCGAGAAGTTTCCGCAGACGGATAGCACTCTAACGGTGCATATGAAATCGGTTGGCGAGGTAATGGCGATAGGGAGAACACTTTGCGAATCCATTCAAAAAGCGGCGAGGTCTTTAGAAAACGGTTATTACGGGATAGAATCGCTTTACGGGCTTGATTTAACTTATGACGAAGTAGAAATTAGACGGGATATCCCGGCAATAAAAGAGGAAATAAAATCTTTTATAGAAAATAACGATTATAGGAGATTATTTTTAATAGCCGATGCCCTAAGGGTAGGTTTTACCGTCAATGAGATATATGAATTTTCTAAAATAGACAGACTATTCATCAATCAGATTGGACTTATAGTGGAGCAGGAGAAAAAACTATTTTTTAGCATAAATCCGGAAAAAGATATAGAACTTTTAAGGGAATCAAAGGAATTGGGTTTTTCAAATAGAATTATTGCAAAAATGATTACAAGAAAGAGCGATGGCAGGCATATTCCGCCCGAAGAATACTTAAGAAAAGATAAAGATGTTTTATCCTTGATTAAAAATAAGGAAAAAATTATATATGAAATGTGTGATAAAAATAATATAGTAAGAGTATATAAAAAAGTAGATACATGTGCCGGTGAATTTGATGCGGCTACGCCTTATATGTACTCGTCCTACGACAAGTTTAACGAAATTAAACCGTTGGAAGACAAGAAAGTAATAATCTTGGGAAGCGGTCCTAACAGAATAGGTCAGGGTATTGAGTTCGATTATTGTTGCGTCCATTGTTCCTTTGCGTTAAGAGACGGTAATTACTCCTCTATTATGCTTAATTGTAATCCCGAAACCGTTTCTACCGACTATGATACGTCTTCAAGGCTATATTTTGAACCCTTAACGTTTGAGGACACTATCGCTGTTTGTAATGCAGAGGGTAATCCTCCGGTTATATTGCAATTTGGCGGACAAACGCCGCTTAAGCTTGCCGAGGCATTGGATGCCGACGGTATTAAAATATTAGGGACGCCCTTTAAGTATATGGATATAGCTGAGAACAGAGAAAAGTTTAATAATGTTATAGAAAAAATAAATCTTTTACAACCGGAAAATGCTATGGCGTTTAGGGAAGAAGAAATTTATGAAAAAGCCGCCACAATAGGGTTTCCTGTTTTACTCCGTCCCTCTTATGTTTTAGGTGGAAGAGCAATGGAGGTTATTTACGGCGAGGCCGGTTTGTTGAACTATATCAAAAAAATATTCAAACAAGATATCTCTTTTCCTATACTGATCGATAAATTCCTTGAAGATGCGATAGAGGTTGATGTAGATGTTTTAAGCGACGGTGAATCGACCTATATTGCCGGAATAATGGAACATATAGAAGAGGCGGGCGTTCATTCCGGGGACAGTGCCTGTTCTTTGCCGGCGTTTTCCTTAAAACCGAGTGCTGTGGAGAAGATAAAAGATATTACGGAAACGTTATGCAGGGAATTTCATATAAAGGGGCTTGCAAATATGCAGTATGCCGTAAAAAATGATGAAATATATATAATAGAGGTTAACCCTCGTGCTTCAAGGACTATCCCTTTTATAAGCAAGGCTACCGGAGTGCCCGTGGCAAAACTTGCGACAAAGGTGCTTTTAGGGGAAAAGATCAAGACCTTCGGGCTTGGAAGGTCGTTTCATATAAACTATTTTTGCGTTAAGGAAGCGGTCTTCCCGTTCTCCAAATTTACGAACGTAGATCCTATGCTTGGACCTGAAATGAGGTCTACAGGCGAGGTAATGGGTATAGACTTAAATTTCGGCATGGCATATGCCAAATCACAGATAGCCTCCGGACAAAATCTTCCGTTGTCGGGAAACGTGCTTATAAGTGTTAAGGACGAGGATAAAAAATACCTGAACGATTTGTGCGGGTCCCTGATAGATATGGGTTTAAATATACTCGCTACGAAGGGAACCTCGGAATATTTAAATAAATATGGTATTAAAAATAAAGAGATAAATAAGGTTAAAGAGGGCAGGCCTCACATAATAGATGCGTTAAAGAACAAAGAGATTTCTATGATTTTTAATACGCCGAGTGGGATGAAGTCTCTTAAGGATTCTTATATAATAAGAAGAAGCGCCGTAGAGTTTTTACTTCCTTATTATACGACTATAAGGGGAGCAACTGCCGCATGCATGGCAATTAAGGCGCTTAAGGAAAATAATTTATCCGTAAACGCCTTACAGGACTATTATAAACGTATAAATGACATATAATGCTAGGGGGGTGAGGTTTTGGCACTTGATGAGAAGATTTTTTATATTACAAAAGAAGGCTATAGTAATATGATTAAAGATTTGAAAAGATTAAAGTCCGTCGAAAGGCCGGCAAACATTAAAGCAATAGAAGAAGCTATTGCGCACGGAGATTTATCGGAAAATGCGGAATATCACTCGGCAAAGGAAAAACAGGGTTTTCTACAGGGAAAAATCTTAGAGCTGGAGGATAAAATTGCTCGTGCTCAGGTTATCGATGTGGCTAAAATTTGCGAAGAGAAGGTCGTATTCGGCGCAAAGGTAAGTTTGTTGGATTTAAATAGCGACAAGGAGGTCTCGTATCAAATAGTCGGAGACACGGAATCCAGTATAAAAAACGGTAAAATCTCGATAAGTTCTCCGATCGCCAGGGCGCTTATAGGAAAATGTACGGGGGACGAAGTAACCATTAAAGTTCCCAATGGGGTTAAGGAGTTTGAAATCCTTGACATTAAATATGTTTGATAGTAGAATAAACGCATGCGCACATAATATATTATAAGAAAAAAGGGAGATTATAATGGCTTTAGATAGGGATCAGGTGATGAAGGTTATAGATGAGATTAGGCCCTCGTTGCAGTTTGACGGAGGAGACGTAGAATTAATTGATATTCTTGAAGACGGAACGGTTAACGTCAAGCTTAAAGGGGCATGCGCCGGCTGCATGGGCTCCATGATGACCCTTAAGGGCGGGATAGAACGCTTGCTTAAAGAACGTGTGCCGGGAGTTAAAGAAGTAAACGCGGTTTAACGGTAAATTTTTTTATTAGATTTTCCAAAATTAAGGCATATTTCGTAAGGAATGGTTTGAGCAAGTTGTGCTATTTCTTGTGGAGCGATTTTGTTTGAGGCGTCTTTTCCCGCGATTATTACTCTGTCGCCCGGTTTTACTCCTTCTATTTTTGTTACGTCTATCATTGTCGTATTCATTGTTATAATGCCTATAATTTTTGCAAATTTATCGTTTATTAAAAATCTTCCTTTATTGGATAATAGTCTTGGAATGCCGTTGTCGTAGCCTGCGGGAACAATTGCGATAACCATATCGTTATTTGCTCTGTATGTGTTATTATAAGAGACAAATGCACCCTTTTTAACTTTTTTGATCTGCATAACGGAAGATTCTACAGTCATAAGCGGATTAAGATTTACATGAGAATACCCGGTATAATTTAAATTGGGGTTTATTCCGTAGATAGAAATGCCTGGTCTTACCGCATTTGAATAATCTTCGTCTATTTTATCGTTTAGTAGCGATGAACTGGCGCTTATATGGGTATATAAAGGCTTTATACCTTCGCTGTGTAATAAAGACAGGGCTTTTTTATAGTTGGCCAATTGGAAATTAGTGTATTCCATATCATTTCCGGCTGAGGACAGATGGCTAAAAAAACCCTCGGTATTAATAAAATCTTTGTTTTTCCTTATGATATCTATCGCGGATTTCATTTCGTCCCCGCTTAAGCCTAATCGATTCATTCCTGAATCGAATTTTATATGAATATTTACGGATTTTTTCAGCGTCTTTGCCTTGCTTAAAAGAATATGCAGGTATTCCAAACTTATCGCCGATATGCTTAAATTGAGGTTTATGGCCTCGGCTATATCCGATTCGGCAACCCCGCGGAGGAGCAGGAGCTTAGCCTTCGGAATATTTTTAAGAATGGCCTCCGCTTCTTCCATATAAATAATTCCGAAAAAATTTATTCCGTTATCGGAAAGTGTTTTTGCAACCGGAATCAGCCCGTGACCGTATGCGTCAGATTTTATAACGGCAATGACGGTTTTATTCTTGACAGATTTAAGAGATTTTACGGCATCAATGTTTTCTTTAAGGTCCCTTAGATTTATATATAGAGAGGTATCGGGCATAACTTTCATTCTAAGGAAAAAACCGGTAAAAGTCAATTTTAGGATATTTGGGAGCGTTTATGCTTGTCTGAAAGCGGCGTTTTTGATATTATGTACTTTTATTATGATAATTAATTTAGGGGCGATAGGGGATAAAAATGACGATAACCGATTTAAATTTTGAGGGGATTCTTAAAAATGCTTATTTGAATAAAGAGGATTTTGTAGATATATTTATAGAAACTAAGGTTTCTACCTTATTGTCGAATGAGGGCAAGAGGCTTGAGAAGGCTATTAACGGTGTAATTCAGGGGGTAGGCCTAAGGCTTATTTCCAATAATAAAACATATTATGCCTATACCAATAACTTAGAAGAAAAAAAATTAATACAAATTGCAGGAGATTTGAGAGAAGCGGCGCGCAACGATGTAGGCAAAGGGGGCAACGGCGGTGCGGTTTTTAAGCCCTTAAATTTTAACGAAAAGAAGCCTAAAACGGATTTTAGCATAGCAAGAGACGTTGCCGACGTTTCTATAGATGAAAAATTAAGTAAAATAAAGCCCGTTGTTGATTACTCATGGAATTTTGATAAAAGAGTCGTTCAGGTCAATATTACTTACGTCGATTATAAGCAGGATGTCGTAATAGTGAATTCATTGGGCGATTTTGTAAAAGACACCAGGGAGAATATAGTATTTTTAGCTCATGTCGTGGTGTCCGACGGGGATAGAGCGGAGGTCGGCTATGAAGTGGCGGGAGGGTTTACCGGTTTCGAATTTTTTGATAAAAATGTTCCGGAAGATATCGTAAAAAAGGCATTAGACAGAGCATTAACTCAGCTTAACGCTCCCTTTGCTCCTTCGGGGACGATGCCCGTCGTGTTATCTAGTGAGGCCGGAGGAACGATGATACATGAGGCGATCGGGCACGGATTGGAAGCGGATATAGCAGGCAACGGTTTGAGCGTATATTCCGACAAAATAGGAGAACGAATAGCGTCAAAATTGATAACCGTTATAGACGATTCTTCTTTAGCGGGAAGAAGAGGCTTTTACAGATTTGACGACGAAGGAACATGTTCGGATAGGAATGTGCTTGTGGAAAACGGAGTTCTAAAAAGATATATGTCCGATAGATTATCCCTTATAAAATACGGCTACGGGCTTACCGGTAACGGCAGAAGGCAATCGTATGAACATCCGCCTATAGTAAGAATGTCGAATACGATGATTGCCAAAGGTGAATCCAACCCCGAAGACATTATAAAAAGCGTAAGCGACGGCATTTTCGTTAGGAAAATGGGCGGGGGTCAAGTAAACACGGTTACCGGAGATTTTGTGTTTGATGTCATGGAGGGTTATACTATAAAAGGTGGTGTTATAGGTGAAGCCGTTAGCGGTGCAACACTTATGGGAAACGGTCCCGAGGTATTAAAAAATATAGATATGGTCGGCAGCGACTTGGGATTCGGTATCGGAACATGCGGTAAGGACGGTCAAGGGGTCCCGGTATCCGATGCCCAGCCTACGCTAAGAATTCCTTCAATAATCGTAGGCGGTAAGAATTAAAATAATTTTAGAATGGAAAGAGTAAAAAACTGGAAATCTTATCAGAAGACGTTCAATAAGCGAAGAATTAAAAAAAATCGGATTGTTTCTTTTGTAAAATATGCCGTTGTTTTAATATTAGTTATTTTATTTTTGTTCGGTTCTATTAAGCTTTATTATTTTGGAGAATCGCTTACATTAACCCGAAACAAACAGCTTCAGGGAACCGGAATTAGGCCTATCGTATTCCCTAAAAAACATAATATTTCAGGCACAAAGTCGCTTAAAATTCCCGCAGCCGCAAAGGCGGCGCCATCGCTTCCCGCGGTAAAAGACTCGTATAAAAAATAGAGAGACGGCGAAAAAAAGCTTTCCTGCTCATCTCTTTTTTGGAAATGTAGTATAATTGTAAAATAAGTGTATATAGGTAGAATTAGACGGGGGGGTACGAAAAAATGGCTAAAATTATTCCGTTAGAATATTTAGAGACGGTCGTAGAGCATTCGATTTCAAATATGAAAAGGATAAAAAAAGAGCTGGCTCTTGCCGAAGTGATAGAATCCGTCCATTTTATATCGCTTGCAATTTTAAATATTAATTTAAATACAAAAGAATATGCAGATGATTTTACAAAAACCATAGGCGGCGTATTGAGGGATTCCGATATCATCTGCGCTAAAAATGGTTTTATATATTTATTTCTGCCCGGGACTAATTTTGAAGGCGTTATGGATATAATGAACGATTTCAAAGAATTTTACGACGGTATTTTCGATTATGTCGTTGCGGCGTATTTACTGAGCGATATAAAAAATACAGCACGTATCCTGCCTGATTTGCGAAAACTTGCATCGGATAAGGGCTGGAAGGTATGACTTCATTAAATTTCAATAAAAGCTTAACCGTTCAATCGGCCCCCCTCGATAATATTGAAGCAGTGAATTTTATACAATAACAGCATCAGCGCGTAGGATTTTAAAAATAATTTTGGCAAGATATATTCATCAGATCTTGCCCCTGCTAATTTAAGGAAAGAGTGTCCGCTTTTCGACCTGCCGCTTACAATAGGAATTTTGATTTATGTAAGAGGGACCATAGATGAAAAGGGCGAGATAGGTGCAAATTCGGTCTTAGAGGCTTTAAACTGTAGGAATAACCATGATATGGGAGGTACGAAAAGAAATAGAACAGGAGCAATAATATATCTGTAACCCTATATACTTTCTAAAGATATTATGATAAAATACACAAATTAGTTAAATCATACTAATGGACATATAAAGTAGGCAAGATAACGCCATGTCATAAGACTGCTTATTGGCCGGTACAGCCGACAGACATTTGAAATAGGTCATCAAGAGGCATTGCACAATTAGGAAAAGGATATAAATTATGGAACACAATTCTCATCATGAAGAACATGTTACTACAGCATTACTTCTCGCGGCAGGCACAGGCAGTCGTCTTTATCCGTTAACGCAAAATGCCCCTAAATGTTTAACCATAGTTAACGGCATGTCGATACTCGAACGACTAATCTCCAATCTTAACCGTCACGGCTTCAAACGATTGGTCGTGGTTACGGGATATATGGAAAGGCATATCAGGGATTTTCTGGGACATCGAATAGGTAACGTAGAAATTGAATATATTTTTAGCCCGTTATACAAGACTACTAATAATATTTATTCTCTCTGGATGGCACGCAAGGTTATCAATGAGCCGTTTCTATTACTTGAAAGCGATCTCGTTTTTGACGAATCACTCTTAGACGCTATGCATTATACCGATAAGATAGCCGTTGCAAAGTTGCAGCCCTGGATGAACGGGACATGTATTACGATCAGCCAATCTCGACGGGTTAGGAGATTTTTAGCGTATAATGCAGACTCTTTTGGCGAGGTCAAATATAAAACCGTTAATATTTACAGCATTTCACCTGATTCATGGCGCTGTATCATAAAAAAATTAGACAAGCATATTTTAGACGGTGAGGTAAACGGCTATTACGAAACCGTATTTGCGGAAATGATTGCTAACGGCGATCTTTCTTTTGAAATAGTTTTTTTTAACGGTAAACCATGGTATGAAATAGACACTATTAAAGACTTAGCGGAGGCCGAGAAGCTGTTTCCGTTAAACAATTATGAGACTGCAGGAAATGATACCCTTTCTCAACTTGATATTTTTGATATGCAATCGTCTATTAATGTTGCGATATCTCCCGAAAAAAGACAGGAATCATAGATGCCGCAAAATAATTACGAGACTCAATCTGAAAAATACAGGTTTGTTTCTACTCAACACGGCGGCTACTATCGGCATGATTTTATCGATCACGCCTATCTATATAATCTATATTTCCCGCCGGAAGCTATTTTTACGAGTTTTAAAGAACAAATTCGCGATATTGTTTTAAATTATCCGGTGGCGCAAGATGCCCTTGCCGGGCTTATCGGCAAAATAATCGATCAGCCTGTTGAAAGAATCGTTGTGAGCAACGGGGCTTCCGAATTAATAAAAATAGTATCCGGGCAAATATCGGGTAAGTTGATTATCCCGGTACCTTCTTTTAATGAATATGCCAATGCCGCTCCTTCGAGTCGGGTAGTTGAATTTCCGCTTGAGTTTCCGTCTTTCCAGTTGTGCGTAGAAAAATTTGCCGCTGAAGCGTTTCGTGTAAAGGCCGATATAGCCGTCGTAATAACGCCTAACAATCCGACGTCAATGTTGGTTCCAAAGCCCGACCTCGTTTGGCTTGCAAAAAAACTTGAATCTCACGGCTGCATGCTGATTATAGATGAATCATTTTTAGATTTTGCAGAAAATCCCGACAAAATAAGCATAGAACGGGATATTGCAAATTATCCGAATATGGTGATTTTTAAAAGTATGAGTAAGGCTTACGGTATAGGCGGGCTTAGGATCGGCTATATGCTGACCGCCGATTTAAAATTTGCCGAAGTCGTGAGGAATAGAATACCTATTTGGAATATTAATGGATTTGCAGAAGAATTTCTACGGCTTTTACCCGATTATAAATACGAATTTCTTGAAAGTTGCAAACAAGTTAGATACGACAGAAATAGTCTCTATAAAAAACTTTGTGATATAAAAGGGATGACGGTTTTTAAGCCTGATGCAAATTTTGTTTTCTGTCGTTTGCCTGATTATGCACAAAGCGCTCCCGAGGTTGCGAAAGAGTTATTTATTAAACATAATATGTACATAAAGGACTGCGCGGGCAAAACCCAACCGGATTCCGATCGCTATATTCGGATTGCCAGCCGTACTGAAGAAGAGAATTGCAAAATGGTCACGGCTTTGATTGACGTAATCGGCTTAAAAAATTAAGAGCTATGAAAATAACGACATATCCGGAATCACGACAACCGACAATGTTTTTTTTTGCCGGAGATTTTCCAAACATTCTGTCGCTTATAGGCCTGCTGTGTGCGGTGCTTGGCATTTATTACGCTATTTTAGGCTATTTCTATATTGCGATGATCGGAGTTCTATGGGCAGTTGTATTTGATTGGGTCGATGGAATAGTTGCTCGCCGAATAAAGGGGCGGACGGACTATCATCGAGCCTTTGGGAATCAGCTTGATTCATTAATAGACATTGTGAGTTTCGGAGTGTTTCCCGCTATTTTTCTCTTAAGCTACGGCAAATTCAATCCATGGTTCTTGCCGGGGGCATTTTTTATAGTCGCCGCCGGTGTTATACGATTGAGTTATTTTAATATTTTCGGTCTGATTAACGACAAGACATATATGGGTCTGGCATTAGATAACAATATTATTATCCTCGCCTTTGTATTTTTGTTTGAAAGTCTTTTCAGCCACTCGGTTTTTTCGGTAATTATTTATGTGCTGTTAATGATGTTTACGGTGCTTAATTTATCCCCGATACAAACGCCTAAGTTTTCGGAAAAATGGTTTTATGTTCTGGTTTTGTACTCTTTAGTGTTGACGGCCGCATATGGTTGGATGCAGTATGTCGGGATTTAAAGATTAAATAGAGTCAGGTTGATATCTGTCCGAATTGCCGCCGCTGTTTCCGTTTAACGAGATATTTAGCCCCGATAATACAAAAAACTCAAATCAAATATTAGTTCTCCGTTTTTTCATAATGATACCCCTCCACTTTTAAACAGCCGATGCATAAAAAAAGCTTGACCTTATACCAAAGTATAAGGTGTAAAATATCATAATTGAGCGAGATTATGCATATGATGAATAAATTAACAGGGGGCTTTATGAACGTAAAAAATTATTTTAAACGTAAAAACGTTGTCGACTCTAATACTGCCGCTGCAGTTTCTAACGTATCCTCCGGTACCGCAGCCGTATTCTCGATTTTAGGCGGAGTTTGTTGTTGGGGGCCTCTGACCTTTAGCATACTGGGGATAACCGCAAGTACGGGGGGTTTTCTCGGATCATGGATGTCTTTTTTAAAGAGTTTCGTGCCTTATAGAAATTATTTTCTAATCGTAGATATTATCGGCGTCCTTTTATCTTTTTACTTTCTTTATATATCGCCGAAAATATCGTCAAAAAAAGTCGCTTATTCTCTCGGCAAGGGAGATATTAATATATCCGTAGGCGCAAGCGGTGAAACATGCGATTGCAAGACGGCAAGCCCATTTAGCGCCAGCAAAATAGTTTTTTACTTGTCCGTGGCGATCACGGTAGGGTTCTTTATATTTTTATATATAGATACCGGTACGGTTTTTATGGCATGGCCGAGGATTTAATACGATCTTCCTATAATTAAGACAGCATGTCGAACAGCTGTTAATCCGGTTGCTTGATGCTAAAAATGTGTTGACAAAGTTAACGGCTTAGATATAATTAGAGGCATGATTAATAATTTTTGAAACGGGGGTTATTAAATGGATAAGCTTAAAAAAGGGATATTTTTCATTGTCCTGGTATTAACCGCGATGTTATCTTTAGCCGTATTTCCAAAATCTTCTATGGCGGCGAAGACGGTAAAGGCACCGACTATGGCAGCTAAAATGGCTAAAATGGCGAAAAATATGCCGAATATGTCTGCAAAAATGGTAAAGATGTCAATTCGGCTCAATGCCAAAATCGCTGAATTTCAGTATCATAAAGCCCTTGGTGCAATAAAGGGCGGGTATTATTATTTTGCCGTTCGACATTTCGAAAAAGCTATCGTCGTAAAACCTAATTTCGCTATGGCATATGCGCGCATGGGTGTAATTTTATGCAAACTCGGGGATATACATTTAGCCATAGACGTCCTTCGGAAGGGGTTACAATATAATCCGAATATCAGGTGGGCAAGGACTAAATTAAAAAGATACGTTGCCTCTCCAAAAGTTATAAATTGCTAAGGACTTAGCCCTCGCGGAATCTGACGGGGGCGGGTAACTTGGCAAATGCAATATCGTTTGACTTTTTATATTTTTAATGGTAACCTTGAAAAACTAAGCAAATAGCTTATTTAAATTTTATCTTAAAAGTTTAAGGGAAACGGGTGAGAATCCCGTGCTGTTCCCGCAGCCGTAAGAACTTATAA
>QIJE01000006.1 GCA_003232385.1 bacterium | reverse complement strand
AGTGTTGCCGAACTATTTAATGCCATCATCCGGATACGGCTCCGGTACGGCTTATAACTTTGGGAACCCTATAACCATAGGTTTAACTACAATACCTTCGGATTCATGGTGGCTTAATTTTGCTCCAGGTACTGCAGTCGGTCCCGGCATCATATCATCATCGGTAACATATACTCCCACTTGCGATAACTCTACCGCCACTAATAGTAATTTTACACAACCGAGTTTTGACGTTCCGAATAATGAGTATATTCTACCTTTAGGCAATATTGACTATGTTTATTCAAACGGCTCTACGGTCGACAGTTATGCTTATTACATATTCGATAAACAACAACATCGACGGATTTTACTTTGTGCCTTGTCAGTCCTAAGTGCATCATCAGATTTGTTCTATTTTAAGATATCCGATTTTAAATCGGATATCTTTTTTATCTTTATTATGCAATATGTTAAAGCAATAGAACTTGCTTCACTAATATTTAAATCAATACGGTTTATCGCTTAGTGAAAAGATCGAAATAGATAAATTATCACAGAACGGTAGGATGCTTGAAATTTTTGTCGTCTTTGCTTGGATAGTCAATGGTATAATGCGTACCGCGAGATTCTTTCCTTAAGATAGCAGATGTTATTATTAAACTTGCCACTTCGGCTATATTTCTCAGTTCCAATAGATCCGGCGTAATCTTAAAATTCCAATAATACTCCTTAATTTCAAAGATTAGATTATCTATTCTCCTTTCCGCCCTTTCAAGCCTCTTGTCTGAACGAACTATGCCGACATAATTCCACATTGCACGTCTCAATTCATCCCAGTTATGGGTGGTAACAATCGTCTCGTCGCTATCGCTAAAACCGGAATCTTTCCATTTAGGAAGGGAGTAAGACATTCCGACCGATTGTTCGGTTTCTATAAATGCATTCTGTTTTAAATCGACATTTTTCTTTAATTTATTTATCCCTTTAAGCATCGGGGCGATTGCTTCGTAAGCCCTTTTCGCGAAAACACACCCTTCCAATAAAGAATTACTTGCAAGCCTATTCGCACCATGAAGTCCGGTACAAGCTACTTCACCGATTGCGTAAAGATTATACGTCGAAGTTAAACCGTTTTCGTCAGTCAAAATGCCCCCGCAAAGATAGTGAGCGGCAGGAACTACCGGGATATACTCTTTTGATATATCAATACCGAAACTTAAAACCGTTTCGAAAATATCAGGAAATCTTTTTTTTAAAAATTCTCTACTTTTGTGCGTCATATCTAAATATACGCATTCATCACCCGTCTTTTTTAATTCTAAATCTATCGTTCTCGCCACTATATCTCTCGGAGCAAGACTCTTCAGGGGATGAACTTTATCCATAAAAGGCGTTCCGTCTTTTAACCTCAGCGTGCCTCCCTCTCCCCTTAATGCCTCCGAAATCAGAAAAGATTTCGCCTGAGGATGATACAATATGGTCGGATGAAACTGATAAAATTCCATATTCGCAACCTTGGCGCCCGCTCTGTGTGCCATAGCGATGCCGTCACCGGTTGATATATCCGGGTTGGACGTATATAGGAATACCTTTCCTGCGCCTCCGGTAGCAATAACTACAACGTCCGCACTAACTGTTATTACCTTGTTATTATTTTTATTTAAAAAATATACTCCAAGGACTCTATTCCTTTTTTTTATTTCTACTTTTAGCTTACGGGTGGTTATTAAATCTATACCTATATGGTTTTCAAATATTTTTATATTTGACTTCTTTCTTGAGACATCTACTAATGCCTTCTCTATCTCTCTCCCTGTGATATCCCCTGCATGCAGAACCCTTCTCTCTGAGTGCCCACCTTCCCTTCCAAGGTCAAACTCTTTAATATTTTCCTCGTATTTTGCAAAGTTTACACCCCAGTTTAAAAGATCGTTTACCACGCCGGGTCCTTCCCTTACTACCATTTTTACTATATTCTCATCACAAAGACCATCACCGGCAGTCAAGGTATCGTTTATGTGTTTTCTGTAAGAGTCCTTTGTCAGGTTCGTTACGGCAGCAAGCCCGCCCTGCGCATAATTGGTATTTGATTCCGCTTCTTCTTTTTTTGTAAATATACCGACAGAAATGGTTTCGTCAAATCTATTCGCAAGAGAAAGACCCGCTATTCCCGAACCTATAATGATAACATCAAAGCGTGCCATGTTTTAAGTTCCACTTCAGAACCGCTTTTCCATTTACACCCGTAATTACAAGTTTTATCCATTTAGCGGCATTATTCATAAATAATTTATTATTTTCTTTATCATAATATATGGGAAATTTTATTATATATTGCTTAGACCAATCGGTAATATATGGAAAAAATTTTTTCAAAAATACCTTCTTTCGTTTTGGAAGTTTGATGCTAACCGGCAACACACTCTCACCTAAATTATTTACTAAATAAACCATCCATATAGAGCGGTTTGAATTTAAATCGTTATAAGATTTTTCGGGTGTATAGACGGAAACAAAGAATGTGATATTCTTGCCGAATTTGACGTATGACTTTTTAAGTTTTTTTATAAATGCATTTTTATTTAGAGGATAATATTCTGCATATTCTTTTGTGTGAACATATATAAACGGTTTGGTAAAATATGTAGCTCCTATATACATTACAGTATTAAATTTATCGTAAATATCGGCTTTCCTGGTGTATTTTTTTAAAGATTGAAGATATATGTTTCTATATCTATCCGACGAAGAAATCGCCGCGTATGGACTTTCTGATTTAGCAACAGAAGAGATTCCTGTCGAACTTAATGTCGAACATCCGGAAAAATAAAAAGACGTACCGAGCATAAAGAGGGATAAAATAATTAAATAAATATATTTTTTCATTTCAATTTTTACAATAAATTTAAAATTTATTTTTATATTACTATGTCTTCTCTACAAAAAATAGAGTGGAGTCTAATACCATTTTGCATAAGAAATTCTTCCCCTCCCTCTTGCCTATCTACTATACAAACGGCGTCAGTAACTTCATAGCCTTCATTTCTGGCATTTTTTACGGTATTCAGAATAGAACCGCCAGTCGTAACGACATCTTCCACTATGATAATATTTGAACCTTTGAATAAAAATTGTGCCGGCTCAATGAGGTTACCTTTTCCATATCCCTTTTTTTCTTTCCTTATAATAACAGACTTTAACGGGTTGTCGTCTAAAAAGCCGGCGATCAGAATTGCAGATATTAAAGGTATGCCGCCTATCGGCACCCCTGCAATCACTGAAAAATTTAAATATTCATCAGACATAATCTCGTCATATAATAATTTGCCTATTAGGTATAAATAGTTTCCATCGAAGGAAATACGGCGTAAATCTATATAAAAATCGCTTTTTTTGCCTGAAGCTAAGGTAAATTCTTTTTTTTCATAACAAAGAGTTGTTATAGCATTAAGCACTTCCGCTCTCGATTTGTGCTCTTTTTCTTTTCTCATATCCCATAAAACCAATTTAAATTTATTTTCTTTATATCTCGCAGTATTATTTCAGGTAATGATGCCGTCCGGTTAAAAAATCTCCTTACTAAACAGCTTTAACTGACTGTCGTATTGAACCTCATTGTATATTTTTTGAGGATAAATATTTGAAAAACAGGCTTCGCAAAAATTATCCCTACCCCCTACCGCTCTTCTTAATCCTTCTAATGAAAGAAACTTAGTGGTATTGGCACCAAGTACAGCATTCATCTCTTCTTCGCTATATTTCGAAGCTATAAGTTCATCTTTAACCGGTGTATCTATTCCATAAAAACAAGGAGCTATAACCATCGGGGAGCTTAACCGTAGGTGGGTTTCTTTTGCCCCTGCAATCTTAAGCATATCTACAATCTTTTTTGACGTCGTACCTCTAACCACGGAGTCATCAACGACGATAACCCTCTTGCCCTTAATCACATCAAGAACCGGATTAAGCTTTATCTTAACGCCAAAATGCCTTATCGACCTTTTAGGTTCTATAAATGTCCTACCGATATAGTGGTTTCTCGTAAAACCTATTTCAAAATCTATTCCGGACTCCTTTGAAAAACCTAATGCGGCTGGAACACCGGAATCAGGCACGGGTATCACTATATCAGCATTTATCGCCGATTCTTTCGCAAGTTCTTTTCCCATTTGAATACGAAGTTTATATATGGATTTTCCGTTAAATAGACTATCCGGTCTCGAAAAATAGATCAGCTCAAATAGACAATTGGAATTTTTTTCGACCCTAAAAGGATAAAAACTCTTTATTCCATCGTCGTTTACCAATATAACCTCGCCCGGTTTAATATCCCTTATATATTCGGCATTTATTAAATCGAGGGCACAGGTTTCGGAAGCAAAAACAATGGAATTATTAAGTTTTCCCATAACAAGCGGCCTAAAACCGAAGGGATCCCTTGCTGCAATCATTTCTTTCTCTGAAAGAAAAAGAAATGAATAGGCGCCGTTAAGTTTTCTTAAGGAATCTATAACCCTACCTATAAGAAGATTTTCGGTTGAAGAGGCAATTAAATGTATTACTACCTCGGTATCTGACGTCGAGGAAAATATTGAACCGTTTTCTTCCAGCTCTTCTTTTAACATACGGGAATTTGTGATGTTTCCGTTATGAACCACGGAAATAGAACCGTAATAATAATCGGCAACGAGGGGCTGAGCATTTTTAACAAGCGTTTCCCCTTCCGTAGAATATCTGACATGCCCTATAGCATTCCTGCCTTTTAGTTGAGATATCGTATTCTCTTTAAATACGTCGTTTACTATGCCGAGGCTTTTATGGAAATAGATATTATTATTGTCGGAGGAAGCAATACCACATGATTCCTGTCCCCTATGTTGAAGAGCATAAAGCCCCAGATATGTAATATTAGGAGCCTCCTCATTGTTATATATACCGAATACACCACACTCGTCTTTAATTTCGCCCATTTTTAAATTTAGTTAAGCTTAGTTTTTTAAATTTTAATTTTATTTGCTAAGAATATTTTTTATAACCGAATAATATTCTTTCTTTATTTTATCACTTTTTAGTTCTATAGCGCTATTAATTTTTATTACTCCTTCTTTTACTACACCTATCATTTTTATAGGTATATCATAAAATGAAGCTTTTTCAAAAAATTCTTTCGGCTTAGCTTTATTATTTAATGTCAATACAAAAGCCTGCTCTAACTCTGCAAAGAGAAAAGCGTCTAATCTCATTTCTTTATCTTCATATTCTACGACAAATCCTAACGTCTTATCCGGATTAGTAATAGAACTCTCAGTCAATGCCGTAAATATTCCTCCTTCGCTAATATCGACTGCACTTTTAATGTAACCACCATTTATCATTGATCTCAAACAGTTATGAAGATTGACTTCATAATCCAAATCAATATCCATCGGTTTTTGACGAAAATCTTTATGAAAGTATTCCATATACAAACTACCTCCAAGATCTCCCTTTAGCCTTCCTAATAAAAAAATTTCGTCACCGTCATCTTTAAAATATGGGGTTACGACTCTATCAATGTCTTCTATAAATCCTACCATTCCAATTACGGGCGTAGGGTAAATCTTAGAAGCCACCGCATTACCCCCTTCTTTCCTTACGGTTTCATTGTAAAAACTGACATTGCCGCTTATAACGGGTGTTTTAAGTTTTATTGCCGCCTCCTTTATGCCTTTTACGGCTTCACTAAACTGCCACATGGTTTCAGGATCTTCCGGGCTTGCGAAATTAAGGCAATCCGTAATGGCAACCGGGGTCCCGCCGCAAGCAGAAATATTACGGGCGCACTCAATAACCGCCAAAGCACTGCCGATGTAAGGATCTAAGTAAGTATATTTAGAATTACCGTTTATATCAAGCAAAAATCCTTTGGTTAATCTATTGCCATTGCCTTCATTCTTAATTCTAAGAACTGCGGCGGAAAAACCGGGCGGTACTATAGTATTTGTCCCTATGGTATAATCATATTGAGTAAAAACGGGTCGTTTTGATGCTATGTTAGGGTGCATTATCAATCTTGCTGCAATATCATTAATGTTTTTAGGGATCTCATAATTATTTATTTTTATCGGCAAAATTTTCTTCAAGTAATCCGGCTTTCTTTTTGGTCTCTCATAAACCGGACCGTTAACTACCGTATCAACATCAAATATCTTATAAAGTTTAGATTTATAATAAAATTTTATATTTTTCTCATCTATAACCTCTCCCACTTTTACGCAACTTAATCCCCACTTATCGAAAACAGAACTCAAAGCATCGAGATTTTCCCCTCTACACGATAGGAGCATTCTTTCTTGAGATTCAGAAAGCATTATCTCTACAGGGGCCATACCTGACGTTCTAAGAGGAATAGCATCAAGATCAATCGTCATACCATGTCCGCTTTTATCTGCCATTTCAAAAGACGAACTTGTCAGACCTGCCGCTCCCATATCCTGGATAGATACTATCAATTTCCTATCCATTGCCTCAATACACGCTTCTAATAATAATTTTTCCGTAAACGGATCACCCACCTGAACGGTGCTTCTCTTTTTATTATTCTTTGAATCAAACTCTTCTGAAGCCATGGTGGCACCGTGTATTCCATCCATTCCGGTTGCCGAACCAACGTAAATTACTATGTTTTCCACCTCACATTTAGAGGACAAAAAAATCCTATCCTGTTTTGCTATGCCGATAGTAAAAGCGTTTACGAGTATATTGTCGTTATAACATTCGTCAAAAACGACTTCCCCGCCTACAGTCGGCACACCCATACAATTTCCGTAGAATCCTACTCCTTTCACGACTTCGGAAAGATAATAGGGTGTTTTAGGATGTAAATGACTTCCGAATCTTAACGAATTAAGATTGGCAAGCGGTCTTGCGCCCATGGTAAAAATGTCTCTCATAATCCCACCGACTCCTGTAGCGGAACCCTGGAACGGTTCTATGAAAGACGGATGATTGTGACTCTCCATTTTAAAAACAAGTACGTCTCCATCGCCAAAATCTACTACTCCGGCATTCTCTCCCGGGCCTATCAAAACTTTATCACCTTTTGAAGGAAGTGTTTGAAGGTAAACCTTAGAACTTTTATAAGAACAATGTTCCGACCACATCGCCGAAAATATACCAAGCTCGAAATCGTCCGGTTCGTGTTTCAATAATTTGCCTATTTCTTTATATTCATCCTGCGACAAACCGAATAATTTATAATTTTTATTTTCAGCTTTTTCATGTTTATTATCTTGTTTTTTCATGTATACACTCATTTTACCGTTTATCTTATTTTAACTACTTTCCCTTTATGTATTTTATTATGGACTTAAAAATATAACCGCCGTCTTCGCTACCCATTAGTTTTTCCGAAGATCTTTCCGGATGAGGCATGAGCCCCATTATATTAAAGTTTTCACCGATAATACCGGCTATATTCAATAGCGAACCGTTAGGATTAGAATCCTCAGTGGGTTCTCCTGCCGAATCACAGTATTTAAATATAATATTATCGTTTTTATTAAAATCCTGAATTATATCATGTGCGGCAAAATAGTTCCCGTCATGATGAGCTATCGGCATTCTAAGAATCGAACCTTTCTTTATGTCACACGTAAAGGGCGTATCGTCTTTCAGCACATTCAGATAAACATCCTTACATTCGAATCTCAAAGAATTGTTGGTTAACATAGCACCGGCTAAGAGCCCGGCCTCCAAAAGTATTTGAAAACCATTACAGATACCGAGTATTATTCCTCCGTTAGCGGCATAATCTTTTAAAGACTCCATAATCAGACCTCTTGCCGCAAGGGCACCCGACCGCAAATAATCCCCGTATGAAAACCCCCCGGGGATTACGATAAAATCATAAGAACGCATATCGTTAATTTTGTCTTTATGCCATATATATGAGGTATTAAGCCCAAATATATCGTTTAAAACGTAATAAACATCAAAGTCACAATTAGAACCCGGAAAAACGGTAATACCGGCTTTTATACGATTATTATTCATTTTTTATTTTTTATTTCTATATTAAATTCTTCTATTAACGGGTTAGAAAGAATCTTTCCCGAAATTTCTTCTATTTCCTCTTCCATTGTGTAGGTTTTGCCTTCGGCGGATTTATTCAATATATCTAAATCTATCGTAAGCTCTATGTATTTTCCGATCCTTACGTCTTTAACATTGTTATAACCTGAAGATTTAAGGACCGACAAGACGGCTTTACCTTGAGAATCAAGTACTTCTTCTTTTAACATTACTTTAACAAAGGCTTTTTTTATCATTTTTTCCCCTTCATACGACATCGCATCTGTCAAATATATAATTTATATATTTATAATAGTAATTTATATCAAAAATATCTTCTATCTCATCTAATGTTAAACTTTTCAATACTATTGCGTTTTTCTTCAAAAGGCTTTCAAAGTTAACTCCAGTTTGAATACTTTCGTGAGCCAATTTCTGTACTATTTTATAAGCATCTTCTCTTAATACCCCTTTATTCACAAGCGCCAATAAAACTTTTTGAGAGAAAATTACCCCGTTTGTCAAACCGATATTGCTGATCATCTTATCTTTATTGACAACTATATTGTCTATTAAGTAAGTCAACCGATCAAGAATATAATATGCCAAAATAGTAGAGTCAGGGCCAATAATTCTTTCCACCGAAGAGTGCGAAATATCTCTTTCGTGCCAAAGCGGAATATTTTCGATAGACGCAATAAGATTAGACCTTAAAATTCTTGAAAGACCGCAAATATTTTCCGAAACAATCGGATTTTTTTTATGCGGCATAGCGGATGATCCTTTTTGTCCCGGAGCAAACGGCTCTTCTATCTCTGAAACCTCGGTTCTCATAAGATGCCTTATCTCAAGGGCTATTTTTTCACAAGACGCACCAAGCGACGCAAGGGAATAAAAGGCATCTGCGTAAACGTCTCTCTGTATTATCTGATTAGACAAAATAGCTCTCAAATCAAGCCTATCTAACGCCATTTTTTCGATCTCCGGAGGTATATTGGCATATGTCCCTACCGCTCCCGACAGTTTGCCGAACGAAGCCGATGACACGGCTTTTTTAATCCTCTCCTCTGCCCTTTTAATTTCTTCATAAAATATAAGAAATTTAAAACCTAAGGTAATGGGTTCCGCATGCATTCCGTGCGTTCTTCCCATCATAGGGGTAAATTTATGCCTTAACGCCTGTTTTCTTAGGGACTCCTTGAGAACCTCGGTTTTTTTAAGAATAAGGTTAAGCGCCTGTCGCAGTATAAGCGAGAATGATGTATCGACAATATCAGAGGACGTAAGACCGAGATGTATATATCTTGAATTTTCTCCGACATATTCAGCAACGTTTGTTAAAAATGCTATCACATCATGTCTCGTAAGCTGCTCTATATTTTCAATCTCATTGACGTTAAATTTAGCATTTCGAATAATTTCTTCAAAAGATGCATCTGGAATTTTACCGGACTCATGATAAGCAGTACATACGGCAAGCTCAACCTCTAACCATATCCTGTATTTATTGTCCTGCGACCATATTTTTGAAATTTCGGGAAGAGAATATCTTTCTATCAAATTGTAACCTCCATATAGGTATCTCCAAATATTTATTTTTTAGTTGCAATAGCTATTTTATAAAGACCGTGTTCGACACTCAAGCTCATGACATCGACAATGCTTGCGACTGTAGATTTTTTATCGGCTTTAATTATTACCGTAGAATTACTGTTTACCGCCTTGATATTTTTTAAAAGTAATGATAACTGCTTTTTTGAAAGTTGTTTATTTTTATAAAATATTTTTCCGGACTTAGCTATGTAAATCGTCACCGACTTTTTAGACGAAGCAAACGACTTTACGCCGGACTCAGGTAGATGTACCTTTATGCCATGATTTGAAGCAAACGTAGTCGTTATCATGAAAAATATTAATAAGGTTAAAAAGACATCTACCATATTAATAACGTTTATGATCGGCTCGGATTTTCTTTTCGCAGCAAACTTCATACTAATCTTGCCTTAGCAAAGTTATTTAAGATTCAATCTAAAAAATAATAATTCAATTTCACTTTATAAATGATATAACTCTTGATGCAATATCCTCCATTGTAATACCAAAATTAAAAGCCCTTGAAGAAAAATATTTAAAAAATAAAAATGATATTATAGCAATTATAAGTCCTATTGCAGTAGAGTACAACGCCTCGGAAATACCGAGAGCCAAAAGATGAGGATTAGTAATTCCGTTTCGATATGAAACGGCACTCAAGGCTTTAATCATACCTACGACTGTTCCTAAGAGACCTAAGAGCGGAGCTACCGTAGTTATGGCACTCAATCCTTCCAAATTTTTTTCAAGGTCTAAATATGCCCTTTTACCTGATTCCTGAACCTCAAGTTTAATCGTATCAATAGAATTTTTATAATTATCTATAATGGTAAGGTAAATTTTGGCTATCGGAGTCTTCGCCATTATACACATGTCTTTAGCCTTATCGACATCACCGTCCTTTAAATATTTTTCTATGTTAAGCAGAAACTTTTCCGGAAATATCTTTGACCTTCTAAGACTGTAAAACCTTTCGATTACAATAGCAAGCATAATAATAGAACATAATATTAAAGGATATAGAAAAAACTCCGTAAGGAGGTTTGCCTGATTAAACATAATATTTTACTCTAACCTTTTTGAATTCCTTAGTGCTTTCAAGAGTATCGAAATCTTTTATGCCGGTAAGCAGTGATATTTTATTCATTACTATACATGCTTCCTCTTTAGATTTTGAATGTACCATGGTAAATATATTGTATTCCCATTTTCTCGGATATACCGGCCTCAAATAACAATGAGAGACCTCTTTTAATGAAGACATTATTTTCCCATTTTTTTCTACTTCTTCCTGTGGCGACTTCCATATACCCATTGCATTATAGCTAAACCCAGCCTTTTGATGATACAAGACACAGGCAAATCTGCGCATTTTTTTATCCGATATAAAATCTTTTATGGTATCTAATAATTTTTCCTGGGTAATTCCTAAATTAGCCGACAAATCCTCAAATGGCTCCGGCTTAATTTCAATATCTTTTTGAAGCTCTCTTATGCATGCCTTTTCAAAATCGGTAATTTTAATATCGGAATCATTTTTAAAATCATCATGAGAAAAGAACTTAAAAGACGATGTTTCCCCTCCCGTCATATCAAAATTGACGCCTATTTTAAACAACCTTAATGTAGGAAGAATTAAATAATCCGAGGCATTAGATCGTATACTCAGAGTTTTAATCTCATCTTCAAGTTTTCGTTCGGAAGGCAGAGTTATGGTAAACCATATATTATATTCGTTATTTCTTAGATAATTATGACTGACACCGCTATGAGAATTAATAATGTTCGCGGCGAAATCCGTTATATCATCGTTTACCTTAAACGCTGCAAGCGTACTTTTATATCCGATATTATGAGAATCAAATATAGCACTAATCTGCCTTATAATTTTATTTTTTTTTAATTCTAATATTCTATCTATAGCCTCTTGTTCCGAAATACCTATATAATTAGCAATGCCTAGAAACGGACGAATAGAAATAGGAAAATTAGTTTGAAGCGCATTTAATATTTTTCTATCCGTAAATTCCAGTTCCATTTTTTTTACAGTTAAATGAACAATTAAGGTTTAACGGCATTTTCAAATTATATCAATTTATTAAAATAACCGTCAAGGATTTTAAGTAAACATAAAAAAAACCTTCGACATTAATACAAAATATAAGCCGAAGGTTTTAATATAATATTTAAAATTACCTTAAAATGCCTATCATTATTTTAAAGATTCAAGATAATCTGCCAATGCATTAAGCTTTGACGCCTGAATATTTTTGTGTCCGGGCATAATCACCATATAGGACTTACCGTTTATAGTGGCGGAAGTTCCCGACGCAAAATGGGCGGATGGATTAGTTATCTGTGTCTTAAGCCATGAAAGACTCCTTTTGCTCCCGACATGCGAAAGGTCGGGTCCGATTGAACCGCCTGCGCCGTTAATGACATGGCAAGCAATGCAGCCTTCTGAACTAAAAATCGATGCCCCTGATGCGGCAAAAACCGTAGAAGCGCTAAACGTTAAGGCTGCAGCAATTAATAAAAATGTGATAATCTTTTGCATAATAGAATTTTTCACCTCCTTTAAAAAAATTGAATTAATCTCAAAACAACACCTTTGATACTTAATATGTTTATATAATAAAATAAATTTAATGTCAATGACTTTTTAAACCGCTTAAAATATGAACCGCCGTTATTTTTTTTATTGACCTTTATCCATAATAAGAATTAAAATAGCCAAACACAAAAAACAAACAAGTAATAATTACTATTATCTTTCGGAGGGTCTATGTTTTCAACTTTCAAGTCAAGGCTTTACATTTCAGCGGTTGTTATGTTTTTACTTTTTCTTTTTATTGATTTAATGATTGTCGGTTATATTAGCAGTTTCAGATATTCGTCGCTCAAGCAGTCCGTTATCGGTTCCACGATCACGTCCCTATCAATGGCTAACCGCGATATTTTAAGTATAATATACCTTTCAAAAATCAGAAAAGATAAAATGTTAATTGCAAAATTAGAAAAAAAGGCTTTCAACCCCTATAAAATAGATAATAAAATAGCCCTACTAATAAAAAAACTGCATCTGAGGAGGAAAGGACAGATTATAGCCATTAATGGTTTTTATTCCGGTTTTAAGCATGAAAAATTTAAGACGGTTTTCGGCGTAAATAAGAAATATTTAAAAAGACCTACTAATCCGGAATCTATTGCGGCAATGAATAAATTGAAAATATTTTTAGCGCAATACAGGCCGATGATTGTGAAACTCGTAAAAAATCCTTTCACCTTCGGTCCGACGGCGAGTATTGATTACTATAGGAATGGAGTACATACGATTATTAAATCGCTTACTGTCGTCGAAAAAAACATATCTAACGGTTCCAGTAAAAAGATGACTTCCTTATTTGATATATTTGTAATTGCTCCGTTTTTAGTACTACTAGGTTTACTTTTGGTAAGTTTCTATTTTAAGAGGGCATTAATAGATAAACTTGAAATCGCTATTAAAAGGATAGAATGCGTTGCCCGTGGAGATATAAGGACTAAGATAGAAATCAGCGTAAACCCTAAAAATGAGATAGGAAGGCTCATAGGGCATGTCAATACTCTAATAGAGTCTTTATCCTCTAATGTTAAATCTATAAATAATGCGGTTAATTCCATTTCCAGCCAGGGAGAAGAACTCAATAACTCTTCGAGAGAGCTTAAGGATAATATGAAAAATATGAAGCAAAGCAGTTCTTCAATAGTAGAATCGATAAAGCAAATAACTATGGCCATCATAGATGTAGCTAAAAATTCAAGTTCAGGTGCTAAAGAGGCGGATCACACCCAAGAAGCGACTGAAGAAGGATACACTGCAGTTCAGGGCGTTATTGAAGAGATAAATTCGATTGAAAAAGCAGTCGATAAAGCATCATCGGTAATGGAAGAATTAGGTATTTCATCGCAAAAAATAGGGGAGATTATAGCGGTAATTGATGAAATAGCCGATCAAACTAATTTATTAGCCCTAAACGCAGCCATAGAAGCCGCAAGAGCAGGTGAGCAGGGAAGAGGTTTTGCCGTCGTAGCGGATGAAGTTAGAAAATTAGCAGAAAGAACCACGAAAGCGACGAAAGAAATTACATCAATGATAACTTCCATTCAAGGCGATTCCGTAAAGGCCATAGAATCAATGAATAACGGAAAAGAGGAAGTAAAAAATGGCGTCAATGTTGCAAAAAAAGCAGGGGAGAGGATCGAAACCATAAGAGAACTTGCGAATAGACTGAAGGATATGATTACTCAAATAGCAGCGGCTACAGAAGAACAGTCGATAGTTACCGAAGAGATCTCTGCTTCATCCGATTTAATCTTAAAAGCACAAGAATCGACATCTGCAAGTGCAGAACAAATCCAATCCAGTGCTTTGGAATTATCAAAACTTGCATCTATACTGTCTAAAAACATAGCTGTTTTTGAAATATAAATAACAGCATAAAGATTTGAGTTGGAAGTATAATCAAGGAAGCGGGAAAGAATATTTTTTCCGAATGAAATTGCTAAAATTTTTCTTGCAATTTTAGCTGTATAAAATATAATAAAAGATTGTGTTTTTATCTTAATTTTAAGAAAGGAGGTAAGACAAAATGAATTCTTTAGGGACGCATTTACTTTTAGAATTAAAAAAATGTGGAAAAAATATTTTGGGCGATCTTAATTTTGTCGAAACCGCTTTATTAGATGCGGCGGTGGAAGCAAAAGCAACTATAGTGGAATATAAATTTCATGAATTTAACCCCTTCGGAATTAGCGGAATGGTAATAATAGCAGAATCTCATCTTTCTATACACACATGGCCGGAATATGATTATGCGGCGGTGGATATTTTTACCTGCGGAAATTTAATAAAGCCTCAAGAAGCAGCAGAATTTTTAATAAAAAGATTCAAGTCCTTAGAGCCGCAAATTATGGAGATAAAAAGAGGACTTATATCTATTTACGACGAAGAACTTCCCCATAAGGTACAGCGCGAAGAGAAGTTTGTCGCCCGTTAGCGTAAAATTTTAGTAAATTTTTTGTCAAATTTACCATAACAAAATATTTTTTGGGAAACCCCTATATCTAAATTTTTTAATGTTATAAGGGCTTTTTTTATACTTTCTTCGTCAAACGGTTTTTTAAAAGAGATAGATAAATCTAACATCGGATAAAGCACAAATTTGCGATTAAACACTTCTGGGTGCGGTAATTTAAGTTCCGGTAGTTCCAAATTTACAAAATTTCTTAAAAAATTATCATAAATAAAAAGAATATCTATATCTATATCTCTTGGCATATATCTTTCGGTTTCATTTTTTCTTCCCATGTTTTTTTCTATATTTTTCAAAATCAAAAGAAGTCGTTCCGCAAAAATCCTACCTGTCCCAATAAAACCTTGAGTTTTGCCTGTTTTTCTTAACAATCTAAATAAAATGACGCAATTTAGAAAATCGGGCTGATTTACATTTCCTACCGGCGAAGACGAATAAACGTTAGAAGCAACCATAACCGCAATATCGGTCATCTCTTTTTTTACTAAATCTATAGCCTTTAGCAGGTTATCCTCTAATCTTCCAATATTACTTCCTAATCCAAGACAAATATCGTAAAAAATGCTATCGAATTCCAATTCTATGCACCCATGCGAATTAAAGCCTCTTTAATACGGTTTTCACTTATGGTCAGAGAAAACCTCACATATCCCTCTCCATAGTCGCCAAATCCGGAACCCGGAGTTACTATTATACCGGTTTCATTCAATAATGACATCGCAAAATCTTTTGACGTCATATTTATTTTAGGGACATGCGCCCATACATAAAAGGTAGCATCGGATTTATAAACCTTATATCCTAATTTTTCCAATCCCTCTACTAATAGGCCTCTTCTTTTCTTATATATAGAGTTATTATCTTTTACGACATGAAATTCGTTATCTAATCCATAAGCCGCCGATAGCTGTATTGCTTGAAACACACCGGAATCCAAATTGGTTTTAACGGCCCCAAGTCCTTTTATCACATCTTCGTTTCCTACTGCGAATCCAATCCTGAACCCTGTCATGTTAAAAGTCTTGGAGAGCGAATTAAACTCAATTCCAATATCCTTCGCCCCGTTAACCGATAGGAAAGAATCATTTTCCTTCTCGCCGGTATAAATTTCCGAGTATGCAAAATCATGAGCAACTATAATGTTATTCTTTTTTGCAAATTTCACTACTTCGTTAAAAAAATATTTATCCGCTGTTGCCGAAGTCGGATTATTCGGATAATTTAAAAACATTATTTTAGCCTTCTCTAAGATATTCGCAGGTATACGAGAAAAATCAGGCAAAAAATCGTTATCTTCTAATAACGGCATAATATATGGAATTCCACCCGCAAAAACAGTACCGGCTCTGTATACCGGATAACCGGGATCCGGTATCAATACTACGTCTCCAGGATTTATAAAAGCCAGGGGAAGATGCCCTATGCCTTCTTTAGAACCTATTAGGGATAAAACCTCGATTCCGGGATCCAATGAAACGCCGAATCTTTTATTGTACCAGCCTGAAACGGACTTTCTGAACCCCAGAAGTCCTTCATATGAAGGATATTTCTGATTAATGTCTATCTCACTTTCTTTCTTTAATACGTCAACTATTTCCTTGGGAGTCGGCAGATCGGGATCGCCTATGCCGAAACTTATTATGTCCACTCCGCCGGCTTTCACTTGTGCTTTCATTTTGTCTATTTCGGCAAAAAGATATGCCGGAAGTTTATTTAACCTCTCAGAAAAATTAAATTTCATATCGCCCTTTATCCTCCTTATCTGCCTATTTAATATATTTAACAATTTAAATCAATAGATACTTTATCAATTCTACAAATATACTTTTAACAAAAATATTTCACTATATTTTATATTAAAATCTTTTTAATGTCTATACATTTTAAGGCCATTTTTTTAAGTAAGACTATATTTTCCAACTGTTTCTTGGTGCCTATATAAGGTATCTCTCCTAAAATCGGAATATCAATGTATTCGCTAAGTACTTCTTTATTGGAAAATATACTCTCATCAGTCTCATTCAGGACATTATTTATAATTATGCCGGATATTTTTATATCATGTATTTTTACATATTCTATATTTAATAATGTTTGATTTATCATTCCTAATCCTGCTTTTGTAACTAAAATGACACCGGCATCAATATATTTTGCAATATCTATCATAAAATGCTTTTGTTTCAAAGGGACAAGCATGCCCCCGGCCCCTTCGACAATCATATAATCATAATTATTACTCAGCTCGTAAAACCTTAAAAGTATCTCTTTGATACATAATGTGTTACCTTCATATTTCGACGCAGCGTAAGGGGATAACGGGCTTTTAAAGGTAAACGGAGTTATAACGTCAAGAGCTTCGGTTAGATCGCCAAGATTTTTTAAATATCTGCCATCCGTATAGTTCTTAGAACCGGCTTTATCAACTTTAACTCCGGTTTCAACAGGTTTCATAAATCCCGCATTTAACCCATGTTGTTTAAAAGCGAGTAATAAAAGCAAACTGACTAATGTTTTGCCGATATTTGTATCCGTGCCGGTTATAAAAAATATTTTATCTGACATAATAATAAATTATGATATATGAGAAAGGAATCCGCCTGTTTATTCTAATCAGAGAGATAAATTAAAGAACATTTTATACCCGATATTCTAAGAATCATATGTTTAATTATTTTGTAGATTTTGTCTTTATATACTTATTTTTTTAAAGGCCTTTTTAATTGTGTTCACGAATTCTGCCGGATCGAATTTTACAACGTAGAAATCTGCACCGGCACTCATTCCTTTGCTCGAATTTTCGGCCCCACTCAAAGAAGAATGCATTATTACCGGAATATTTTTAAATTTATCGTCGGATTTTAATGTTTTTGTAAAAGTATAACCGTCCATAACGGGCATCTCCACATCACATATAATTACATCTAATTCATATTTACCTTCATATAGTATATCTAATGCCGCTTTACCGTTTTCCGACAGTATAGTTTTAAACCCCTCCTTGATTAAAGCATTATTGATCATTTTTCTTGCGGAAGATGAATCATCAATGATAAGTATGGTCCTATCTCCGTTAAATTCTCTTTCCTCTACGCTTATTTCCTTATTTTCTTTATTATAGAATCCAAGCTCATCAACAATAGACTCAAAATCCAGCAAGAGTAAAAGCTCATCATTTTCTACCTTGATAATACCTGTCACTTTGGAATCAACGGAACTTACGGACGAAAGTTCCGGAGCACTTATATCGTTCCATGAAACACGCCTTATTTTAGTAGTCTCATGGACAACAAAGCCGACTTTAATTTTATTGAATTCGGTTATGATTACTTTAAAATTCTTTCTATCCAATTCTTCCGGTTCGACTATACCCATCCATTTTGGAAGATTAACTAATGGAACGACAAAACCTCTCAGATTAAACATGCCGTTAACAAATTCCGACGTGTTAGGGGTTTCCGATATATCTTCAGGCATTTTAATTATTTCGATAACCTTAGCAACGTTTATTCCGTAAACACCTTCCTTTCTTTCTCCTTCTTCATCTATCCTAAATAATCTAAAATCAACCAGCTCCATCCTGTTTTGCCCGACCTCTAAGATGTCGTGCCCCGGGTTCACTTGGTTCTGCATAATCTTCTCCCTTTATCGAAAAATTATAATTTTAGATAAACGCCAATCAAAAAAACAGCAACATACTGACGATATTTTCATTATTTATTGGTCGTCAACCCACGGATTTTCTTCAACCTCTACGATACCGCCCAAGTGGTCTTCTGAAATTATTCTATTTCTGCCTCTATTCTTAGCCTCATAAAGCAGATCATCCATGCGCTTAAATAAATCATGGGGTTTATTTTTAAACTCCTCCCTATAGAATGTAATTCCCATACTGATTGTAATCTTTTTCATATCTTTAATCTCAATTTTTAAAATCATCTGTTTTATTTTTCTGGCAACATCAATGGCATCGGCAATATGGGTAGACGGTAAACATAAAATAAATTCTTCCCCTCCGAATCTTACGGCGATATCGGACTTCCTTATATTATCCCTTAGTACTCCTGCAACTTCTTTTAAAACGGCATCTCCCTTTTCGTGTCCGTAAGTATCGTTAATCTTTTTGAAATAATCTATATCACACATTATTAAGGAAAGAGGAATATTATACCTCGAGCTTTGAGCGAAAATATTTTCATAAAAAATATCAAAATATCTTCTATTATAGAGATCAGTCAGGCTATCCTTTAATGCCATGCTTTCGAGATCACTATTAAATATCTCTTTTCTAAATCTTATAAAAAGTAAAGCTATAGATAGAGTAAAAATAAATATAATTAAATCTTTATAAAAAATAATGCTTGAAGTTGAGTCGAATATATTTATAAAATTAATAAATAAAAAGATAAATTCTATTGAAAGCTGAATAATTATTATTGAAAAAATTATATAGTAATATTTTTTCTTGTTCATAAAATTTTAAGGCACATTTTAACGATTGTTAGGGCTATTTTATAACAAATTCTATACTTTTTAAAAATTTATTACAATCCATTTTTTTAATTGATTTCTAAACAAACATTATGAAATTAAATAAGAATTCTGAAACATCATTTGAAAATATTATCATACTAATCTTTATTTTCGTTCTCTCCGTCATTTTTATACATCGATATTTAACAGTAATAAAATATGCCGAAATATCAACTTATAAAAAAGATATTAATAAAATAGATATAGCTATAGTTATTTATAAGGTAAAATACGGTAAATTTCCCAATAATCTTTCCGTCTTAGTAAAAAAAGGCTTTGTTAAAAATATTAAAGTGAACAAAAAAGGATACCCAATCACGCCTTTCGGTAAAAGATTTGTTTATAAAAGAAAAATCGGCGCGATAATTTCGAATAACAACAACTTAACACGCGGGAAATAGTAGATAATATCATTATTACCTGCAATAAAACATACGATATACGCATAGCTTCCCCGGCTTCGACATCCCGTCACATTAAAACTCTTACCTTGAGATATATCGCCTCACCAAAAACATACCAACTGCTTTCAATAAAATTTACGAACGGACAGCCTGCAAAAGTGAAACCGGGATTGCAAATATGTTTAAAAATGGTGGCGGTGCAGGGAATCGAACCCCGGACACTACGGATATGAGCCGTATGCTCTAACCGACTGAGCTACACCGCCGACTATATAATATATAGCATATTATTATAATAGATAAAATTCTAATTTTCAATCTTATAAATTGCTATGTAACTTTTGGGTTTAGTAAACATAGAGCCGGGGGTTTCGACTATTCCGTCAGATAGATAAAGGTCATTGCCTTCCTTAAAAATAGAAAATCCGGCGCTGTAACCGGTTATCGGCTTTATCTCCCAGCGAGGATAAAACCCCACTTTATTCCAAGTGAGACTAAATATAGAGTTTTTAATGTAATAATTAAGATTATGCAGAGAAGCTGCCTGCTTATAATTCTTTAAAACAATAATATCTAATTTACCGTTATGATATAGTCCGTCAATTTGCGCAGGGATATTATATATCAACCCATCGGCATATGTTGAACTCAAATCTCCTCCAAAAGACGAGACGCTAACCTGTAAAGGAGACCCTCCGTACGTCTTCTGACCGGTATAAATCGTTTTTCCTTTGCTGTCTATAATCATTAAGTTTCCTGAATTAGATAATGCCAAAAGATAATTTTTACCGTTTCCCTTAATGTCTCCGTAAACCGTTCCGTAGAGCGTTATATTATTGTAAAAAGCAAGTTGCCGTGTTTTTATTAATGTACTCGTACTATTATTAAACCGATATACATAAGTTTTACCGCCAAATTGACCTATAGGATAATTATTCTGTCCTATAACGTAATCATTAAAATATCTGCCTGACGGACTTACTGGAATGGGTCTTTGGCCTACAATAACATTTCCTAAACCGGGTAAATTCATAACTCTTAAAAATAGATTATAGTTTTTAGTTAATTTTACAAGACTATCATTCTTATAAACCAACATATAAGATATTATTACACCAAGTTTCGCCTTGGTAATAATTAATGCCCGATGATCTTTGGAAATTCTATAAAATCCGACATATATAACATTACTCCTTGGAGATAATTCGCGCTGCGCCAATTTGGTCAGTTTTCCGCTAATGGATAAATTATATAAAATAATTCTATGTCTCGTTGCTATAACGGTCTGAATCCCCTTAGATAAAAATCTACCTGTGCTTATAGCTTGTATAATATATTCCTTAACTGCTGTCCTAACGAGTCCATTGTCACCCTTAGCAAACTGCTTTATAAACATGCTGCCGCCAATAGCCTCAGGCACACTGCCCGTCGTCTTATTTTTAAGCAAAGAAATCTTCGGCGGATGCATGGAAACAATTTTTTTCTTTAAAATATTAGAGAGCCTATTTACATCATTGACGATAAATTTACTTCCAAGCGCTTGAATGCTATTTCTATAAATTATTTTATCTCTAACGACGCTAAATATGTTAGATTGCAGAACAAAAGTATCCCCTATCTTGATAATCCTTCCAAAAATTAAATAATTGATTTTAAAATGTTTAGATAATTTTAAAAAATCTTTCGACGAAAAATTTATATTATTGCCTTTGATGTATGAAACGAGATCGGAATATCTCACTATTCGAATATCGCTAGAGGCTAAACTTGAAGATAGAAGCAATGGGATACCGCGTGCAATATATGAATATTTTTTGTTATGCGTGGAAATAATTTTATAAGGCATTATTCCGACATTCATATACGCAAAAGCATTTTTTTTAAATATAAAAATCGAAGATAGGAATATAAAAATAAAAATAAAAAAACTCTTATTTTTCATTATATTAAACAAACATATTCTCCATATAAAATCATTTAAACTTCTTTCGTTCTTAAAATAAAAATCATATTTTTTTTATCATGTTTATTCTTAACATAATAAAAAAAATATGTCAAATCAATATATCACCCCTATTACTATATTACATCAATATCAGTATAATTTTAAAAAATTCATATAAATTTTTATTAAAGAATGGCCGTAAAATATATAATAAATAGCGGCAAGTGAAAGAAACGGCCCAAACGGTATTTTAAAATCGTAGCTCACGGCTTCAACGTTTGTCAGTTTTCGAAATACAAAAAATAACATAAACCCGACTAACGCGAAAATAGAACCGACGAAAATCGTAAATATTGCCCCGATTAGTCCTAAATAAGAACCTATTCCAGCGATTAGCTTTATGTCCCCACCTCCAAGTCCTTCTTTTTTTTTAACGGTTTCATAAAAAAAAGCTATAAAGTAAAAAAATAATCCAGGTATTAAAAACCCGTACAAAGAAAACATTATAGATTTATGCAATAAAAAAATATTTGCGACGAACCCGGAAATTATTAATAAAATATTCAGAGTATCCGGAATAATTCTACGTAATGAATCTATAAAAGCTATGGAAATGATAATTATTATAAAAAAGGCAAAAGTAAAAAAATAATTTAACTGTTCCCATATATAATCCCTAAAATAACCTACGTTAAATTCATTAATATGCAAAATAAAATACGAATAATAAAAATATTTCAAAAACAACAAATACAGCAATACACCCGTTAAAAATTCCACTACAGGGTATAACGGCGAAATTCTACTTCCGCATTCTCTACATTTACCCAATAAAATTACATAACTTAAAATAGGAATATTATCGTAAAATTTGATTCTTGCCCCACAACTCGGGCAAGTTGAAGATGGATATATTATCGAAAGGCTCCTTGGCAGTCTATATATAAGAACATTTATAAAACTGCCGATAGATAATCCAAACAAAAATACAAATACAGAAAAGAAAAGAAAAAAACGATAGGAAAATAAAGTCTGAATTAAAACAATATTTTTATAGTCCATAATGGCTGAAGAGATATTAAAAAAATACCCCAAACATATTATATGTTGTTTGGGGTAAATAAATCCGGTAACGACCTACTCTCTCACGCAGCTACCCACGCAATACCATCGGCGCAATAGGGCTTAACTTCCGTGTTCGGAATGGGAACGGGTATTTCTCCTATGCTATAGTTACCGAAAACTTGTCTATAAATAATCGAATGCAAACTAAGCAAATTAGTTTAAGTATCAATGGCTTTATATGTAATGATTAAGTCTCACGATCTATTAGTATCAGTAAGCTAAACATATTGCTATGCTTACACACCTGACCTATCAACCTCATAGTCTATGAGGGATCTTTAGCTGTGTTACCACAGGGGATATCTTTTCTTAGGGGGGGCTTCCCACTTAGATGCTTTCAGCGGTTATCCCTTCCGAACATAGCTACCCAGCCATTACCACTGGCGTGATAACTGGAACACCAGAGGTTCGTCCATCCCGGTCCTCTCGTACTAGGGACAGCTCCCTTCAAATATCCTACGCCCACAACAGATAGGGACCGAACTGTCTCACGACGTTCTAAACCCAGCTCGCGTACCACTTTAATTGGCGAACAGCCAAACCCTTGGGACCTGCTACAGCCCCAGGATGTGATGAGCCGACATCGAGGTGCCAAACCTCCTCGTCGATATGAGCTCTTGGAGGAGATAAGCCTGTTATCCCCAGCGTACCTTTTATTCGTTGAGCGATGGCCCTCCCATGAGGAACCACCGGATCACTAAGACCTACTTTCGTACCTGCTCGACCCGTCAGTCTCGCAGTCAAGCTCCCTTATGCCTTTGCACTCTACAGCTGATTTCCAATCAGCTTGAGGGAACCTTAGCGCGCCTCCGTTACTCTTTGGGAGGCGACCGCCCCAGTCAAACTACCCACCAGGCATTGTCCTAAATCCGGATTACGGATTATAGTTAGAAACACAGAAAGATAAGGGTGGTATTTCAAGGTTGACTCCACCGAAGCTAGCGCTACGGTTTCTTAGTCTCCCACCTATCCTACACATATCGCCCCGAATTTCAATGCCAAGCTATAGTAAAGGTGCATGGGGTCTTTCCGTCTAGTTGCGGGTAACCGGCATCTTCACCGGTATTTCAATTTCGCTGAGCCTCTGGTTGAGACAGCGCGGAAGTCGTTACGCCATTCATTCGTGCAGGTCGGAACTTACCCGACAAGGAATTTCGCTACCTTAGGACCGTTATAGTTACGGCCGCCGTTTACCGGGGCTTCAGTTCAAAGCTTCATGCCGAAGCATTAACCTCTCCCTTTAACCTTCCGGCACCGGGCAGGCGTCAGTCCCTATACTTCGTCTTGCGACTTTGCAGAGACCTGTGTTTTTAGTAAACAGTCGCTACCGCCATTTTATTGAAGCCTATAAAAGCTTACTGAGTAAATCATTCACTAATATAGGCACACCTTATCCCTAAGTTACGGTGTCAATTTGCCGAGTTCCTTAACCAGAGTTATCTCAAGCGCCTTAGGATGCTCTCCCAGTCTACCTGTGTCGGTTTGCGGTACGATTACAATATTAACTCGCTACGAGGATTTTCTTGACAGTATGGAATTGATTGGTTTATGAGACTTTCGCCTCTCCTATTCGCACCTTGAACTTAAAATACCCGGATTTTCCAAAGTATAATTCTACATGCTTAAACCTGCTATTCCGTCAGCAGGACAACCTATCCTTCTGCGTCCCCCCTTCGCTAATAACGCTAATATTGCAGTACGGGAATATTAACCCGTTTCCCATTATCTACGCCTTTCGGCCTCGACTTAGGGATCGACTAACCCTGAGAGGATTAACCTTGCTCAGGAAACCTTAGACTTACGGCGAATATGTTTTTCACATATTTTCTCGCTACTTATGTCAGCATACTCACTTCCGATTCCTCCAACAGTCCTTTCGATCTGTCTTCAGCGGTTGTCGGAATGCTCCTCTACCCCATGTATTCACATACATAGTCGCAGCTTCGGTATCATGCTTAGCCCCGATACATTTTCGGCGCAGATTCACTTGACCAGTGAGCTATTACGCTTTCTTTTAAGGATGGCTGCTTCTAAGCCAACCTCCTGGTTGTCAATGCGCTTCCACATCCTTTTCCACTTAGCATGAATTTTGGGACCTTAGCTGGCGATCTGGGTTGTTTCCCTTTCGACCACGGAAGTTATCTCCCGCAGTCTGACTCCCGTAATTCCATAATTGGTATTCGGAGTTTGATTGAGTTTGGTAGTCCGGTAAGACCCCTAGCTCATCCAGTGCTCTACCCCCAATTACTAACTTACGAGGCTATACCTAAATATATTTCGAGGAGAACCAGCTATCTCCAAGTTTGATTGGCCTTTCACCCCCATCCACAGCTCATCACCTAACTTTTCAACGTTAGTGTGTTCGGACCTTCACAGGATCTTACTCCTGCTTCATCCTGGCCATGGATAGATCACTTGGCTTCGGGTCTATTACATATAACTAAGTCGCCCTATTAAGACTCGCTTTCGCTACGGCTCCACCATTAACGGCTTAACCTTGCTATACATAATAACTCGCTGACTCATTATACAAAAGGCACGCAGTCGCTCTGTCTATTATTACTAATAAACATAGAGCTTCTACTGATTGTAGACATATGGTTTCAGGTACTATTTCATTCCCCTCTCGGGGTGCTTTTCACCTTTCCCTCACGGTACTAGTTCACTATCGGTCATCCGGTAATATTTAGTCTTCGAAGATGGTCCTCCGTAATTCCCGCAAAATTTCACGTGTTCCGCGGTACTCGAGAATACTTTAAGGAGATTAACTCATTTCGCTTACGGGATTATCACCCACTATGATCAACCTTTCCAGATTGTTCAGCTATAAATTAATTTTGTAACTCCTTTAGGTCTCTGCAAAACCCATAAAAATATCTCACGACCCCCTATATAAAACGCTTGCAGGCTATAATTATATAAGGTTTAGACTATTTTCCATTTCGCTCGCCGCTACTAAGGAAATCACTATTGTTTTCTCTTCCTGAGGGTACTTAGATGTTTCAGTTCCCCTCGTTCACCTTTATTATCTATGTATTCAATAATAAATGCCGAAATTTTGTCTCGGCGGGTTTCCCCATTCAGAAATCACTGGCTCATAGCTTGTTAGGCAGCTCCCCAATGCTTATCGCAGCTAACCACGTCTTTCATCGCTTCCGGATACCAAGGCATCCACCATACGCCCTTAGTAACTTAATCTATACTTAAAACAAAAACATTCGCCTTGATCCTAATTACTAATTGCTTAATTCACATTCAATTTTCAAAGAGCAAATAAAAAATCTAACCGGTACTATTCTCATAAACTTAATGGTGGAGGTGAACGGAATCGAACCGATGACCTCCTGCGTGCAAAGCAGGCGCTCTACCAACTGAGCTACACCCCCTCTATTCACAAACCACATATTTATTGGTGGGCCTATCTGGATTCGAACCAGAGACCCCACGCTTATCAGGCGTGTGCTCTAACCACCTGAGCTATAGGCCCATAAGCCTAATAACCGGTATTTCAAAACTAAACAGCACATTTTTACTCCTTTAAAAGGAGGTGATCCAGCCACAGGTTCCCCTACGGCTACCTTGTTACGACTTCACCCCAATTACCGGCAACACCTTAAGCATTAGCCTCTCTTTCGAGTTAGCGTCACGATTTCTAGTATTGCAGACTTTCGTGGTGTGACGGGCGGTGTGTACAAGGCCCGGGAACGTATTCACCGCAGCATGCTGATCTGCGATTACTAGCGATTCCGACTTCATGAAGTCGAGTTGCAGACTTCAATCCGAACTGAGATCCACTTTTTGGGATTTGCTTGTTTTCGCAAACTCGCTTCCCTTTGTATAGACCATTGTAGCACGTGTGTAGCCCTGGATATAAAGGCCATGAGGACTTGACGTCATCCCCACCTTCCTTCGGTTTATCACCGACAGTTCCTCTAGAGTGCCCAACTAAATGATGGCAACTAAAGGTAAGGGTTGCGCTCGTTGCGGGACTTAACCCAACATCTCACGACACGAGCTGACGACAGCCATGCAGCACCTGTCTCTCTGTTTCCTTACGGAAAAAGCTAAATTTCTTTAATTGTCAGAGGATGTCAAACCCAGGTAAGGTTCTTCGCGTTGCGTCGAATTAAACCACATGCTCCACCGCTTGTGCGGGCCCCCGTCAATTTCTTTGAGTTTTAATCTTGCGACCGTACTCCCCAGGCGGAACACTTAATGCGTTAGCTTGAGCACAGAAAGAAAAAATCCCCCTATACTTAGTGTTCATCGTTTACAGCGTGGACTACCAGGGTATCTAATCCTGTTTGCTCCCCACGCTTTCGCGCCTCAGCGTCAGAAATGGCCCAGAAAGTCGCCTTCGCCACCGGTGTTCTTCCTAATATCTACGAATTTCACCTCTACACTAGGAATTCCGCTTTCCCCTACCACTCTCTAGCTTAACAGTTTTAAGTGCACTTTTCAGGTTGAGCCTGAAGATTTCACACCTAACTTGTTATGCCGCCTACACGCCCTTTACGCCCAGTAATTCCGAACAACGCTTGCACCCCCCGTCTTACCGCGGCTGCTGGCACGGAGTTAGCCGGTGCTTTCTCTAATGATACCGTCAATCCTATATTGTATTGGAATATAGGAATTTCTTCTCATTTAACAGAGCTTTACAACCCGAAGACCTTCATCACTCACGCGGCGTTGCTGCGTCAGGGTTTCCCCCATTGCGCAATATTCCCCACTGCTGCCTCCCGTAGGAGTCTGGACCGTGTTTCAGTTCCAGTGTGGCTGATCATCCTCTCAGACCAGCTAACCATCTTTGTCTTGGTAGGCCATTACCTTACCAACTAACTAATGGTCCATAGGCTCATTTATAAGTGATAGCATTGTGAAGAGGCCACCTTTGATACTCTATCTTTTGATAGAGTATGTTATCCGGCATTAGCAGTCCTTTCGAACTGTTATTCCGATCTTATAAGTAGATTACCTATGTATTACTCACCCGTTCGCCACTCTACTCGTCCATTGCTGAACTTTCACGTACGACTTGCATGTGTTAGGCACGCCGCCAGCGTTTGTTCTGAGCCAGAATCAAACTCTCTATAACAGTAAATTATGTTAGAAATTAACTATTTTTTTTTTAATGCGTGCTGTTTAGTTCTCAAAGACCAATCTTCTATAGCAGGCTTTCTTAATACCTTAACTCGAAGTGTTTAAGTAGTATATTACTATGCAACATCATTGTCAAGCTTTTTTTTAATAATTTTATATATTTTTTTCTTACCTACTTTTAGTGTGAATTCATTGATGTTTTTCGGGATTACATAAGTATTGATATCAACCTTAGATTCTATAATATCCTTATCCCCGGTTTCGAAATATATTTTAACCGCTCCCTGCTTAATCAATCTTTTCGCTTCACTATTACTTAAAACAGCGTTTATGCCATTCAGAAATGAGATAATAACTTCCGTCGGAACCAATAAGGATGGAATGTCATTAAGTAGCCATTTACTGCCGGTTATAAACTTCTCATAATCTTTGCTATTGAGTTCTATAGTGTTTATATCTTCAGGATTAACTTTTTTTTGATATTTATCCACAAAATATTTTTGAGCTTTATCGGCGGAAGATTTACCCCAATATCTTTCAACGATTTCTAATGCGAGCATTTTCTTTACCGTTATTGGATTTAAACCTTCGTCTATATCTCTTTTTAATCCTGCCAGCACTTTATTAGAAACTAAACTTAAAAGCTCATAATATTTAATCATCATTTTATCCGATATCGACATTATTTTGCCGAACATTTCATTCGGTTCATCCGACATCCCTATATGATTGCCCAAGGATTTACTCATCTTATTCTTTCCGTCAAGCCCTTCAAGCAAAGGCATGGTCATGATAACTTGAGGGGCTAACCCAAAGCTTTTCATTAACTCTCTGCCTACGATAAGATTAAATTTTTGGTCGTTCCCACCTATTTCGATATCTGACTTAAGGAACAAAGAATCAAAGCCTTGAAGTAAGGGATAAATAAACTCATGTATAGCGATCGGCCTATTATCTTTATATCTCTTTTCAAAATCATCTTTTTCAAGCATTCTTCTAACCGTATAACTTGAGGAAACCATGATAAACTCGTCTAATTTTATATTGGACAACCACCAACTGTTAAAAAGAATCGTGGTTTTTTCCGGTTTTAATATTTTAAATGCCTGACGCTTATAATCTATAGAGTTTTTTAAGACACTTTCTTTAGATAAAGATTTTCTCGTTTCGGATTTTCCGGTAGGGTCCCCTATCATTGCAGTAAAATCCCCGATGATAAAAAACACGGTATGCCCGTATTCTTGAAAGACCCTAAGCTTATTCAGTAAAACGGCATGCCCCAAATGAATGACGGGAGATGTAGGATCAAAACCTGCCTTAATTTTTAGCGGGATGTTATTGCTTAACGAATACGACAATTTTTTATAGAGCTCGTCTTCTTTTATAATCTCGACGCTCCCTCTTCTTATAGCATCCATCTGTTCTTTAATCGCGCTTTCTATTCCGTGCTTTACGTTATTCATATAGATCTAATCTGTGTTAATATAAATTTTTTCAATACTACTACTCGATTTTATTTTTTTATCTACGGTTACGCAAACAGCATTTAAAATAATATTTCTTTCTTCCGGGATAAATTTTTCGGGCATTCCGGTAAGATATTTTCTTATCGCAACATCCTTGTCGGTTCCGATAACAGAATACTTTGAACCTACCATCCCTACATCCGTTATATAAGCAGTACCTTTAGGTAGTATTATATTGTCGTTGGTCTGAACATGGGTGTGTGTGCCAAGCAATGCCGATATCTCGCCATCTAAGTATAATGCAAGAGCTTCTTTTTCGGATGTTGCCTCTGCATGAAAATCTATAACTATCGCATCTGCATCATCATGAATTTCCTTGATTATATCTTTAGCGATCTTAAATGGAGACTCGGCAAATCCCTTCATGAATACTCTTCCCTCGAGATTTATAACGCCTATCTTCTTTTTTAATTTAGAATCGAAAACACCGTATCCTTTTCCGGGAGTCAAAAGAGAATAGTTTGCGGGTCGTAAAAGTTTTGGATGAATATTAATATACGGAATTATAGATCTTTGGTCCCATATATGATTACCGGTAGTAAGAACATCTATGCCTAAATCAAATAAAAACTCTGCAATATCCGGCGTGATCCCCATCCCATGAGCTGAGTTCTCTCCGTTCGCTATTATAAATTCCGGTTTAAATTTATCAATCAACCCATTTATGAGCATCTTAACGGTTAATCTTCCCGGTTTTCCTATAATGTCTCCTATGAAAAGGATTTTTATATCATCATCTAGCAAATTCAGTTGCCCTCGTTTCCCTGATAACCGTCACTTTTATCTGTCCCGGATATTGAAGCGTAGACTCCACCTTTTTAGCAATATCCTTCGACAGCATAACGGAATCTTCATCTGTTATTTTCTGGCTTTGAACTATTACCCTAATTTCTCTCCCTGCCTGAATAACGTAGCTCTTAGCAACACCGCTGAATGAATTAGCTATTGATTCAAGGCCCTCTAATCTCTTTACATAGGTCTCAAACATTTCTTTCCTGGCACCGGGCCTCGCAGCACTCAAAGCATCGGCTGCAGAAACTAAAACAGCCAGGACGCTATTGGGTTCCTCATCAAAATGATGCGCTGCTATAGCATGTACCACTTTTGAGGATTCGCCAAATTTTTTTGCCAGGTCGGCACCTATAATAGCATGGGATCCTTCAACCTCATGATCAACAGCCTTACCAATATCGTGCAAAAGGCCTGATCTTTTGGCCTGTTTAACATTAATATTGAGCTCCGATGCCATTATCCCACAAAGAAAAGCAACTTCCACGGAATGATTATAAACATTCTGAGAATAACTCGTTCTATATTTTAATCTCCCTAAAAGCTTAAGAAGCTCCGGATGAATACCATGAATCCCTATATCGAACGTAGCCTGTTCGCCAGCCTCCTTCATTGTCCTATTGAGTTCTTCCTCTACCTTGCCGACTACTTCTTCGATTCTAGCCGGATGAATTCTGCCGTCTACTATTAATCTTTCCAAGGAAAGTCGAGCTATCTCCCTTTTGATAGGATTAAAAGATGATAAAATTACTGCCTCCGGAGTTTCATCAATTATCAAATCAACGCCGGTTGCCGATTCCAATGCCCTAATATTTCTACCTTCTCTCCCTATTATTCTGCCCTTCATATCATCGCTGGGAAGTTGAACTAATGATATAGATTTTTCGGCTACATAATCGCCTGCATAACGCTGAATGGCCATTGCTATGATTTCTTTTGCCTTCCTATCTGCCGTTTCTTTTGTATCGTCTTCTATCCTTTTAATTGCTTTTGCAGACTCATGTTTTGCCTCTTCAGTTATCGAATTTATTAATGTGTTCTTTGCTTCCAAAGATGTCATATCGGATACTTTTTCTAATTCTAAAATCCTCTCCTTAAGCTTTTCGTCGGCAATTTTCTCTTTTTCAACAACTGCCTTTTCCGATTGAAACAATATCCTTTCTCTCCTCATAAAATCATTTTCTTTTCTTTCTATTAAGGATATCCTCTTTTCTATGTTATCTTCTTTTATCGACAATCTTTTTCCTAATTGGTTTAATTCTTGTTTATGCGCACGAATTTCTTCGTCCGCGATCTCCTTTAGTCTTATTATTTCGGTTTTGACGCTTAATATCGCTTCCTTTTTAATTTCTCCCGCTTTTTTTTCTGCTTCGTTTATTATAGAATTAGCCTTTGATAATGCATTATTCGATGATTTTTTATCAAAAATATATTTAACAAAAAACCCCCCGATAAAAAACACGACCGAAAAAATAATTACTATACCGGTTAAAAAATATTCAGCCATCTATATCTCTCCTTAATTATTACAATATTACCTAAATCGCGGTAAATTATTTACCTTATACATTCCTTTTTCCGTAAGTATATAGTCCATCTTTATATCATGACTATTCTGCTCTAGAACATCATTGAAAATTAGCTGAAATTCATAACACACGCCTATAAACAAAGATTCCTCGGCTTTTGTCAATATTCCGTCATAACAACCCTTACCATAACCCACCCTATTTCCAGACATATCAAATGCTAACCCCGGTATAAAAAAAACTTCAATTTCTTTCACAGCGGTAGCGCAATCGTTTTTTGGACACGATATGCCGAAATAATCTTTCTGCATACAATTAATATCATCTATTTTATTAAAATAAATATCATTGTAGTTTTTACATACCGGCAGAAAGATATTAATAGCCCTACCCTTATTAAGAGCTACCATATACTCAATCCTCACCTCATTCTTAATGCTCATATAAATCGCAGCATTTTTAAATGAATTGACTACTATATAATCATAAGCAATTTTGGTGATCTCCAAGCTGCAAGTCATAATTAGCGGCTCGCTTAATCTATTCCGTTTATCTTTCATCGTATTCCTTATGGCATTTTTCTTAATCATCTTTTAACACATTATTCTATACAAATAATAAAAATAAGGGGATAAAAGGGGATAAATGCAGCGAAAGACACCACCACGTTGCACAGAAAACCCCGCTTGTGCCGAAGAAGTTTTAAAATTAGACCTATTAAAAATAGGTGGTAATCGTATATCCTATTGGTAAAAAATCAAAGTTTCCCATGTTTCTTTACCGAAAGGACAGTGACAATCCCTTTCTATCCAACTGTTGGGTCAATTTTAAAAACCCGACATCGAACACTGCAGGGTATTCCGTAAACCAAACCATAATTGTATCTATGAAGATTTAGCTATATAATTATAAACATTATTAACCTTATCTAAAACCCTTTTACTTTCATTATTAACTTCTATTTTATCGGACATAAAGTCGTCTGCTATATTAAGTGCAGTCAAAACGGCAACATTAAGAGAATCTACCGACTTAGTTCCTTTCGTTACCTCGTCTGCTTTGGCATTTACATACGACGCAAGTCGTTCTAAGTATCTTTTATCTTTGTCACTACTTATAACAAACTTATGATTCATTATCATAAGTTCAATAAAATCACTCATAATTGTATCGTCTCTAAATTATTTAATATACTATCGATTTTTTTTATTACAATATCGTTTCCTGCTTCATTTTGCAACATTTTATCTTTTAACTCGTTGATCTCGTCATCTTTAGCTTTAACCTCCGTTAAAAGTTGATCTCGTTCCATCTTCATTCTTTCAAATGACTCTTTGATTAAAATAATCCTTTCCTCTATAGCATTAAGATTGTCAATATCCATCTTTTGAGACTCCAAAAATAATTCATTCATAAATTTAAAATAAATACATTGTTTATTTATATTATGCCGAAGTATAGAGATGAGCATACGGCCTTGCGCTCGAAGGTACAATTTTATAAAAAGGCTTACCCATAATTTGTCCTCGGGGAATATTAAAACTATCAGAATACTCAATTAAATATTTTTTTAAAAAAATCATATCGTCTTCGTCGGCTTCATAGAGTTCAACTTCCTTTGAGTATTTAGAAAAATCTATCTTTTTTCTAAGATATATTGTACCCCCATGCATGCCGGTAGCAAAGTATTCGCCGTAAAATTCATCTGAGTTGTTATCGTTAAGCCCTAATAGAACTATAATCCCTCCTGCCATGTACTCTGCAAAAAAGCTTCCAACCTTCCCTCCAATAATTATAACGGGAAATTGTTCGTCATATCCCTTCATGTGTATTCCTATTCTATATCCGGCATCACCCAAGATATAAATTCTTCCCCCTCTCATACCGTAACCTACAACATCTCCGGCATCACCCTTAACTAATATTTTACCGGCATTCATAGTATTACCTATATTATCTTGAACATTGTTATTAACAATTAACGTCGGTCCATCCATAAAAGCCCCCAGATCATTGCCGGGAACGCCGTTTATGGTAATAACAACATCATCCCCTTTAATTCCATCGCCGATATAATACTGTCCATTAACGTTTTCAAGAAAAAATTTCTTTATACCCCTTTTTATCCCTTCTTTTATTAGTACGTTGAGTTCCCTATAATGCATACCGACAGCGTCTATCGTTATCATATGCTACTTAATCCTCCCTCTATATTTTAATTTAATGCAAGTTGCATTCATTATTATATATATCAAGATTAAAACCCTGCATGTTTAATTCCAAGAACTTTCAACTCTGTATCGGTTAGTTCAACACCCCTTAGTCTTTCTCTGGATCCCCTCAGGCTCTCAATAGAATTCACCCCCATAGCACCCAAAACCTCTTGAATCTCATGACTCCATGCCGAAATAAGATTGTATAATTTCTCCCCATAAACTTCAGGATCAAGCCTTCTGACAAGCTCCGGCCTCTGCGTCGTGATCCCCCAGCTGCAATTTCCGGTATTACACTTACCGCAAACATGGCATCCCATTACTACAAGAGCAGCCGTTCCTATTGCGACAGCGTCTGCTCCCAGAGCTATCGCCTTTATCGCATCGGCACTAGATCTGATACTCCCTGCCGCAATTATCGACGCCTCATTTCTAATCCCTTCATTTCTAAGTCTTTCATCTACTTGAGCAAGAGCAAGTTCAATGGGTATTCCCACATGATTCTTTATTATGTTAGGTGCCGCCCCGGTTCCGCCACTATAACCATCAATATAAACAATATCTGCTCCCGCTCTAACAATTCCGCTTACTATAGCCGCTATATTGTGCACAGCTGCTACTTTAACGGAAATTGGTTTTTCATAATCAGTAGCTTCTTTTATGGCAAAAATAAGTTGCCGTAAATCTTCTATGGAATATATGTCATGATGGGGAGCAGGTGAAATAGCATCGGTTCCGACGGGGATCATTCGCGTTTTCGATATATCCACCCCTATTTTTTCACCGGGCAAATGACCTCCTATCCCCGGCTTCGCACCCTGTCCTATTTTTATTTCCACGGCAATTCCACTGTTTAAATAATCCCTATGTACGCCAAATCTTCCGGAGGCCACTTGAACTATAATATTCTTACCAAATGGGACTAAATCATCGTGCAATCCTCCTTCGCCCGTATTCATAATTATACCTAATGCCCTAGCAGCCAAAGCCATAGCTTTTTGCGCATTTAGTGAGATAGAGCCGTAAGACATCGCGCCAAAAACAAACGGGGTCTGCAATTCTATCTGCGGAGGCATTTTAGTTTTTAAAATCGGTTCATCATTTTTGTCAAACTCAATATCTAATTTAGAAGGTTTCTTGCCTAGATAAGTCCTTAGCTCCATAGGCTCTCTTAATGGATCTATAGAAGGATTTGTGACCTGGCAAGCATCTAAAAGCACATGGTCAAAATATTTTTTATATTTAAAAGTCGTTCCCATCCCCGAGATAAGAATACCGCCGGTTTCCGATTGCCTCCATATATCCTTCATGAGACCGTCTTTCCAGTTTGCATTTTCTCGAACAACAGTAGGATTTTTAACAATCGAAATGGCTCCCTCCGGACAATATGTGTAGCATCTTCCGCAAGCTACGCACTTATTATGATCGGAGATGATTCTATCACCGCCAAAACTGTATACCCCCCATCCGCAATTTTGAATACACCTCTTACATCTAACGCATTTATTGTGGTCTACCAGGGCCAAATATTCAGATTGTATATTGGAGAATGAAGATTTTGTCATAAACTAACCAACCCTCCCTTTTGCAACATTGGTTCTTCGAATTCAACCATAACCGGCTCTCCAGCTTTAGGGGACCATACCGAATCAGGAGAAGGACACACTGCTCTTATTGCAGCCTCCTCTGATGCCACATAGGTAAAATGACCCATAGTAGCGGCGATAAGAGGCCTGAGCTTTATCCTATCATTCATCGCAATCATACCGTTAGAATAACTAAATACGATAGCAAACGGACCGTTCAAAAGTGCGCTGCCGTAAATCTGTCGCAAAGCAATTAATAGTTCTTTTTTATTTTTATCCATTTTATCAATATTATGATAGAAAGGAGAGGCCAATACCGTAACAGCTAACCGGATCGGAAGGCCATGCTTTCTTATAAGAAGATCGAGAATATACGTAATAACCTCAGTGTCAGTCTTGAGCGAGAGGTTATATTTATACATTTCAAGATATCTTTTGTTTATACCGTAAGAAGATATCTCTCCATTATGCACAACCGACCAATCCAGCAATGTAAAGGGGTGTGCCCCACCCCACCATCCCGGAGTATTTGTAGGAAAACGATTGTGAGCCGTCCACATATAACCCTCTATCTCTTCTAACTTATAAAAATCCGCAATATCTTCCGGATAACCGACCCCCTTAAAGGCACCCATATTTTTCCCGCTTGAAAAAACATATGCCCCGTTATAATTTTGGTTAATCAGCATAACGCTGTTAACGACAAAATCATCATCACCGAGTTCATGAAACAGTTTATCTTGCCTATCGGATTTGGGTTTTATAAAATAACGATGCAAATATGGGTGATCGTAAATTTTAGAAGTCTTAAAAGTCGGTATGGGTTCTTCTTTTTCGATAATAAAGTTATTCTTAAGATATTCTTCCACATCTTTTTTTGCCGATAAATTATCGTACATTATATGAAATGCATATAATTCTGCATAATCGGGATAATTTCCGTAAACGGCAAATCCTCCCCCTAGTCCGTTCCCTCTGTCATGCTCTATAGATATGGCCTTTTTAATATCGCTACCGTTCGTTTTAATTTTTTTTGAATTTATGATGCCGCACAATCCGCATCCCGAAATATCCCTTTCAAGACTAAACTCATTTTTTAACTTAAGCACATTAACCTCTCTGTCTTTTGTTTAGCAGATTTTACATTATCAATCGTTAATTTAAATATAACATATACGCATCTTTTTAACAATATTTGTCGTTTATCAATTCTCTTAAGCCTTTCATGTATCTACCGTCCATGCCTATATCGTTAATGGGTATTGAAGAAAATTCATAACCTCCGTCAAAAATAAGGAGTACAAATATATTCGTCTACAAGAAAGTTTATATTTGATTCCCTTAAGACTTTGGCATAGATTATAGTATTAGACCCCGAAGTTATTTTTTTGTTCATAATTCCAGCTTCAGACTCATTTGTTTTGATATATTTATTTTATCCTTTTTTTATTCATTACCCACCTTATGGGTGAATATAATTAGTGATAACTATATAACTGAAAAATATGTAGCTAAAAAGATTTTACCGTCTCGGTTGAATTTCTATCAACAAATTACGAATTTATAGAATATTTTCATCTATTATTCTTTTAAATTCAGTATCAACACCTTTTTTTATAGGTGGAAGACCTAATTTTTTACGCATTCTCTCCTGAGGGGCACCGAATTTTAAAGTTTTGAAAAAAAGCTCTCCTGCCTTCTTAACCGTATGCGGACCGATATCGTTTTTTATTGCAAGATTTTTAAGTGTCGTAAGGACAGTCTCCCAGCTATAATTTTGAGGGCATAACTCAGAACATGTATGACATTCCAAACATTCCCATACGATCTTTGAAGACATCGCCCTTTCGACGTCGTTATCTAAAATCATTTTTATAACCAAAGGAGGATCGTAGGATTCAAATGACAAACTCATCGGACAATCATTCTTGCATGCACAACAGTTATAACATCTGACTAAAGAATCTCTGTCCAAAACAACAGAATAATCAGCTATAGCCTTAATGCCTTTGAACTTTTTCATAAACTTCCCTGCTTTTATTTTATGCTGAGATACGAGTTCTTCCGCACCGTCTATACCGAAGGCCAAACACATGAGTTCTTCCAGCGTAATAACCGGAATTTGATGATCAAGCCCTTTTTTTAAGAGCATAAACTGATTCGTATCGAACTGCGTAAAACATGAAGGGCAAACCGTAGATATTGCATCAGCATTACTCTCGTTAATAGAATTCAACTTTATTTCAGTCATGACCAATGCCTTGTTATGTTCATCAACTCTATCCAATGCCTGTCCGCAGCACATCATTTTATCTTTATAATTTACTACGGTGGCACCGAGCGCTTTTAAAACATTGTCATATTTGCGCGGTTCAAAAGGAGAATCAAAATTTATTGCATGAGAAGGTCTAACTAAATGACATCCGTAGTGTATTGCGATATTTAAATTCTTGAGGGGATATTTAACGTTTGCCTTGATTTTATCAAGTCCGATATCATCATGAAGAAATTCTATAAAATGATATATCGAGGATTTGCCGGAAAAATTTAGGCCAATTCTCTCTAATGTTTGATTTAGCTTTTTTTGATACGCAGGATTGGAAATGACCTTTGTCTTTATTTGTTTCAGATTTGAATAGCAGCCTGTGCATACCGACATTATATCGATATTTTCATTTTCGGCAAGCGCAATATTCCTTATTCCGGTTAAATAAAAAAGCGTTTCGTCTATATTCTTCACCAACGATTTTTCCGGACAGCAAGTGAATGAATCAATATCCCTATATTTTACCTTTAATTTGTCAAGCACTAATCTCGTTGCTTTTTCCATAAATGGAAACTTAGCTTGTATAGTGCAACCCCAAAAAAAAGCATATTCTTTATTCATATTTATATTTTTTTATTGTATATTATATATATATAATAGAAAATTATCATTCATAGTATAAAATATATTTAAAAAAAATTCAATTTTAAAGTGTGCTTTATTTTACATCATGAATATTTCAAAGCAAATTCCGCCGATAGATCCATTAATAGATTTAGATTACGATAAATCATTCGCTTCTTCTCATATACCGATTGCAATAAAAGGGATAAGAGGCGAGATAATTTATATGAACGAATATGCAAAATTACTTTCTAAAAATTCTAATAATTCGATATTTGTTTCATATAATGAAGAATTATCCGACGATACAATCAAAATAAACGAACTTGGGCTTATATCCATAGATAAAAAAATAGAATTAAAGACAGAAAGCGGCACGATAGAAGAAAGATTTTTTCATATAGAAAGCATGACTCTTTTAAACAAATTCGGGCTTTTCTACGGAACCCTATTTATCTTTCAAGATTTGACTTCCTTGGCCAATTTTATCATAAACAACAAATTCAATTCAAACAATAGGGTTTATGATGAAATAACAGGGATGTTTTTAAAGAACCAGTTTACGGACATATTTTCAAGAGAGACCGAGAGGGCTAGGAGGTATGGTTCTACGCTGACCGTCTCTGTATTTAACTTTGAAAATCTAATTTTTTTCGGACAAACATTTGGGGATGAGAAACTAAATCAGGTGCTTAAATTTATAGGTATTTATTTTAAGCAAAAGTTTAGAAAAACCGATATTTTTTTTAGAATGGATTTTAATAATTTTATGGGTATTTTTCCTCATACATATTATGAGAATGCCTATAATAAATTCAAGAAAATGAAAAGCGATTTTGCAGAACTATTGAGGTTCCAAGACAGCATAAAACCGGTTTTAAAATACGGCATTTCGGAGTTAAATTTAAAAAAAAGTTATAAAAACTATGATTTGTTAATAGAGGAAGCAAAAATAGACCTAAAAAGCAGGAAAAACTAACTATCCTATAAATATACCGGACACACTTTTCAAATATTTATATAAGGAAATTATAGAAAATATTATGCTGATAAAAATAAGGACAAGCCCTGTATTTTCAAAATTAAGATAAAAATTATCATAATGAACAAGAAGAAAAAATATCCCGAACATTTGAAACGCAGTTTTCCATTTGCCTTCTCTTCCCGCTGAAAGAACGACCCCTTCTTCGCTTGCAATAGCCCTTAAACCCATGATAAATATCTCCCTAAATACAATTATGACTACTATCCATGCAGGGATTCTTTTTAACGGTATAAGCATTATAAGAATAGTTATAACGAGAAGCTTATCAGCTATAGGATCTAAAAAAATACCAAAGTTAGTCACTATATTCTTTTTTCTCGCTATATAACCGTCTACAAAATCTGTTAAAACCGCAATTACAAAAAAAATAGAAGCATATATGCCGTAAAATTCTTCTTTAAAAAAAAGTAAAAAAAATATTACGGGTATGATTAAAATTCTTGAAATAGTTAAGATGTTAGGGGTATTATATATTTGTTTTTTATTTTGCACTTTTACTATATCTCTTATAATAGTGTATTACTTCGTTAATATAATTATGAGTCTCATTATACGGAGGTATTCCATTGTATTCAGTTACAGCTTTACTACCGGCATTATAAGCGGCAAGAGCTAACGGTATGTTTCCTCCATACTTTACAATAAGACTTTTTAAATATTCTGTACCTCCGTAAATGTTTTGATATGGATTAAACGGTTTTAATACATCAAATAACTTTTGTGTTTTAGGCATAAGTTGCATGAGACCTTCTGCTCCTTTATCCGAAACTGCATGATTATTAAATCCGGATTCCGTTTTAATAACCGCCTCTATCAAATTTCGGCTTACTTTATATTTTTTTGAAGCCTCAATTATTATTTTACTATACGCAACATTACTATAATTTTTAATATCATTTTTCTTGCGTTTCGTCCGCATATAAAGCTCGTATCCATTTGAGACCGGAACATTCGAAAAATAAATAGTTCCGTTTTCGCCTACGCGCATATAAATATCGGCGGAGACAATCTTTGTGTCATTTAGGTTTATTGCAAAACCGCTAATAAAAACCGCTAATAAAAAAATAAATAAATTCAATCTCATAGTCCTTCACGCAGCAAAGCATTAATTGCCGACGCAGCCGAGGAGCTTCCGCCGATATTTCCAAAATTACCTATAGAGCTATAAAAATTATCCTCATGTAATATTGTTTTCGACTCCGCCGCACCTACAAGACCGACCGGCATGGCTACGATCAAGGAAGGCTTATAGTCTGTAGTCTCATAAAGACGCTTACATAGATCCATCGTTTCTATTAGGGCAGTAGGCGCATTGCCTATCACGATTATATTCGGTAATATTTGCGAAATAGCTGCTCTTATGGAAAGAGCCGACTTCGTCACATCGCTATCGTCGGTTTTATAATTTGCGCCAATATAGCAGTTTAAGTCTAGTAGTATATTTTTATTGATATTCCTGCTAATACCGGCCTTAGTCATTTCCGAATCGCATACTATCTTTAAAGGTTCTTTCCTGAAAGCCTTCTCTCTAATGAGTTCAATCCCTTTTTTAGCCGAATCATTAGTAAAGAAAACAGTTTCTGCATAACGTATATCGCTTGTGGCATGGATGACCCTTTTTACGACAGATTTTTCGGCTTCAGAATAAGTCTCACTAAAATAACGATTATCTTTTAGAAGAGAATCTATTATTGCAATACTCTTTTTATAAATTTCTTCGCCCTTACCTGTATTATTGCTTGTCGAATCGTTAAAATTCATTATTTTTTATATCCGATAAATTTTGTATAATTCCATTAAATGTATGCAAGTGTTATAATCATTATAGAAAAACACATACACGATGAAATTTATCATATTTTACCGATTAAAACAAGTTTGTAACCGATAACGATGGAAAATAAAAGAAAAGATTGGATATTCGACAAATCTCAAAAAGAACTGGAAAAATACTGCATCACAAGCGGATTTAAAAAATACGGTGCCACCCAGATCATGAAATGGATCTATCGCCGCAAAACATTCGATTTTGCCGAAATGACCGATCTTTCCGAATCTTTACGAAAAAAATTAGCTAATAATTTTTGCGCCGAAACCCCTAAAATAGTAGATACTAAATACGAAGAGGATTCTGATGGATATTCTAAGAAATACTTAATAAAACTTTCAGATGGCGAAACTATCGAATCCGTATTGATAAATTACAGAAATAGAAAAACTCTGTGTGTCTCATCTCAAATAGGATGCAAAATGGGATGTGTCTACTGCGAAACTTCAGGATTGGGGTTTATCAGAAATTTAACATCAGGAGAAATAATATCACAAATTTTGGTTATTGAAGATGATATAGAAAATAAAATTACAAATATTGTTTTTATGGGTATGGGCGAACCGCTAGATAACATAGCCGAAGTAGAAAAATCACTTGATATCATATCCAACGCTAATTTTATTGCCGTGGCGCCGAGAAAGATAACGATTTCTACTTGCGGTGTACTGAGTACACTGCCGAATATAGAAAATCATAAATATAAAATTGCTATATCTTTAAACGCAGCAGATAATATTACGAGAAGTAAAATTATGCCTATAAATAAAAAATTCCCGATAGAAAATATAGTTAAGCTGATAAATGACAGGAAACCGTCTATACATAATAAAATAACGATAGAATATGTACTGATAAAAGATATAAATGACCATATAGGAAATACGAAGAAACTGATTAAAATGTTTTCTCCTTCAAAAGTTAAATTTAATTTAATACCGTTAAATAAAGAAAAAAAATCTATTTATTTAAAAAACTTCGAAACATCCGACGATAAAACTATAGCGGATTTTAAATCTAAATTATTTAAAGCCGGATTTACGGTAACTATAAGATTTTCCAAGGCTCAATCCGTAAACGGAGGATGCGGACAGCTTAAAGCTGAAAAGATATATTCTCAATAAAACGGCTCTCAAAAAGTTTACTCCCTGAAAGAGGAAAATTTTTTGAAATATCGATTATATTTCTTAACTCACTATCCCTTTCAAGTGATTCCGATGTTATATATTTTTGGCAACCGAGAAGGACTGAGTCGTCAATAAAATTTATTTTTTTTCCATTAAAAGGAAAGATATCGATCAGGTCTATAACATCGGGCTTGATATGACTACCGAACGTTCCTGAAATGTATACGTCAAAATCATCATTGTTTGAAATTTTAAATTTTTTCATAAGTATTTCCGACGCAGATTTGATAGCCGACTTTGCAAACTGAAACTGCCTCATGTCTTCTTGAAAAAATCTTATATTGTTTTTACCGTCAAAATATAAAACAACCTCGTTTTCATTGCGCCCTCTTTCCACAACGGAAAAACTTTCCGAATCTATTAGCTCGGGCGGCAAAATTCTACCGTTTTTATCTACAACGCCCCCTTTTAAAAGCTCATATATTAGACTCATTATTCCGCTTCCGCAGATTCCGATAGGAATAGAATTTTCTATAGTTTTAACTTTAAAAATACCGCCTTTAAGTGTGACTTCCGAGATTGCACCACTCTTTGCCGTAACTCCAAACTTTATATTACCGCCCTCAAAAGTCGGCCCTGCAGGAGCCGAAGTAGTGTATATTTTATTTTTATAACCTATAACTATTTCTACATTAGTTCCGAAGTCTGCGAAAAAAACCGGTTTATCTCTTTTTAACATATCCAAATAATAAATTGATGCAACGGTATCCCCTCCGACAAAACCGTCTAGAACCGGAAAGATGAATAATTTACTATTCAGCAGATGAAAATCTTTAAAATAACTAGTATTATTATAAAAAAAAATATCAGACTGAGATCTATACGGGGGCTTTGATAGAGAAACTAAAGGATAACCGCATAATGCCATCTCCATAACAGTATTGCCTGCTATGACTATCTCCTTTATATCGTCGTAATCAAATTCTATCTCGTTTTTATTTTCGTCTATCAAGGCGTTTATCGTTGATATGGCTTTTCGCTGCAGTTTTTTAACGGAATTTTCATCCAAACCATTCTGGATTCGTTTTACCGAATCTAATCCAAATTCGGGATATTGAAAATTAAAGGTGGTTTTAATGGGATAAGATCGGCCTCCTTCATCCATTATAAACGCTGCCACAGTCGTCGTGCCGAGATCAACCCCTAACGAATAATTCATGAAGTTATAGTTTGTATGATTTATAATTTATCATAAAAATTTTATATAAATACTATTCGTATTTTTATCTAAAACCCTTCCTATTTCGTAAAGCGGCTCCTCCTCCTTGCCAAATAAGTTTTTCAAATCGTTCATCTTGACCTCCGGTACGGCAAATATTAATCCGCCGGATGTTTCGGCCCCAAAAGCGAGTTGCAATAATATTTCATCAAGGCCACCCGTAACTGATACGTATTTGCTAAAATATTCTCTATTACGTTTAGTTCCGGCAGGGTTAACGCCTTTATTTATCAGTTCCATCGTTCCACTTATAACCGGAAGGGACGACAAGTTTATTTCACAACATGTGTCGCTTGCAATCATCATCTCGCTTAAATGACCCGCAAGCCCAAATCCCGTAATATCGGTCATAGCATTTGGAAATTTCGAAGAAACAGCCAATTCCGAAGCATATTTGTTAAGCTTAGACATGGAAAGCTCAGCCTCATTCAGGGTATCTTGCTCAAGAAAATCCTTACATATGGCACTTACGACAAATCCCGTCCCTAATTTTTTAGTTAAGCATAAAATATCCCCCGGCTTCGCACCCTGATTAGAATAAATTTTATTTATATCACAAATACCGGTAACGCTTAGCCCGTATTTTATTTCTTTATCATCTATCGAATGCCCGCCCAAAAGTGCAACGCCCGCTTCTGTCATTTTGTGCAATCCGCCGAGAAGTATCCTGCTGAAAACTTCTTCTTCTATGACATTTATAGGAAAACAAGCAATATTCAATGCCGTTATAGGTTTTCCTCCCATCGCATATACATCGGAAAGGGCATTTGCCGCGGCAATTTGTCCAAAAACATAAGGATCATCTACCACCGGAGTAAAAAAATCAACGGTTTGGATAAGGCAAGTATCATTGCTGATTTTATAAACGCCGGCATCATCCTTATATCCGAATCCGACCAGAACATTATCGCATTCCGGAACCGGTAATTTACCTATAATCTTTGAAAGGTCCTCCGGACCTATTTTGCATCCTCAGCCATGTGCACTTGTTAAACTGGTAAGCTTATATTTTTTAGATGTCATATAATTATTTTATTTTGGATTTGTATTTTTATATTAAGGAATTTTACTTCCGACAATAAGGTATTTAAGATCCTTATCGGTAAATTTAATGCCCCCGCCGACATAAAGAGACCTGTCGCTATTGTTAAAAATATCATCGTATCCGGCATCTAAGAATAAATGTCGATAAAATGAATAAGATATGCCCGCATTAACATACTCGTTAACACCGTTATTGTCCATATTTAATCCAAACACTCTCACATAAAGCTTGAGGTCCTTTCCCATATCCGGAACATAGTAATCAATTCCTGCCCCACCGGTAGAATATAACAAACCGGCAAGAAAAGTAAAATTATAAAAGTTTTTAGCTATTAAAGCGTTAAATTTAACGCTGCTGGAATAAGTATATCGTGTCATATCGGTAGTTATGCTTGATGGATAAAATTGCCCTGAAGGGGGGCTATTGGTTATTTGCGTGGTTGTTTGGGTCTCACCGTAAGTGTTACCGTAACCCATCGGTACCGATGCCACCCCTAACTCGTAATAGTGTCCCGGAGACGGCTGCAATTTAAGGTTTATCTGAGAGATAGACTCCTTACTTCTAATAATATACCGCGAATCCATATTGACTTTAACTTTAAATTGACTATAACCGCCCATTAATTTGTTGATACCCTTCAAAGAACCGTTCAAATTATCATACACAGAACTTCTGTTTATAAGTTTCCCTATGGTACCCTGACCGTTATTTATCTTGGAAGAAATATCGTATAGCTGATTTAAGGTAAGGTTTAATTTTTTAGTACCGGCATTGATATTATTCAAACTGCTGTTTATATTATTTTTATTTTTGGCTACCATGTAATTCAAATTTTCTGAAAGACCTTTTATATTCTTAGTAATATCCGGAATCTCTTTTTTTAGATTATAAGATATCGAATCAAAATTATGTATGGTTCTTGTTATGGCAGCATTGTTCCGTATCGTTAATCTGTTAATATGTTTTGAAATAGAAGCAAAATTAGACATAATAATATTAACATTTCGCTGATTCAAGTAAACAAGTCTATTCAAATTTCTTGAAAGCATAGCGATATTATAAAGTATGGTTCTTATATTCTTCTCTCCGGCCTTTGTCCCTATAGAATTTTTTAGCGACATGGTGACCTTCTCTAAATTATTTGCCGTTTTGGCAAATTTCATAATAAGCATAGATATGTTCTGAGGGGTCATTTCGCTTCTAATAACTTCACTATCCAGATGTTTCTGCGGATGATACCCTATCTTACTGCTTACGGGTGAAATAGAGATATAGCTCTCCCCCAGTAAATTCATAGACTTGATAGATGCAACATATACGGGATAAACCTTATATTTAGAAAGTATCGTCATGTAGACCCTTGCCAAATTGTTTTCTAACCTGATATATTTAACACTTCCGATTTTTATCCCCGCCATAGTAACGAGAGTTCCATTACCTATTCCATTTGCCGATTTAAAATAAGCTGAAATAGTATACGTCTCGGGCTTAAATATATGAATTTTTCCCACTTTAACGGAAAAATAAGCAAGTATAAGCAAAACAACTACCGTGAAAATACCTACTTTGGTTTCTTTATTAATATTCATAGTATAATAGGACCGTTCATGCTACCGGATACAAACTGGTTTATTATAGGGTTCTTTGAATCTTTGAACTCTTCGGGCGTTCCGACCTCTATAATTTTTCCGTTATAAAGCATCGCTATTTCATCGCCGGTTTTATAAGCCCCTTTTATATCATGACTTATTATTATTCCGGTAAATTTAAATTTATCATGCATTGATACGACTAAATTGTTTATAACATCAGACATAATCGGATCAAGCCCGGTAGTGGGCTCATCAAAAAGCATTATCTCCGGATTAAGTATTAGTGCCCTCGCAACGGCTACTCTCTTCCTCATTCCTCCGGAAATTTCAGAGGGCATTTTCGACTCATGTCCGTTTAAACCTACATCGTTAAGAATAGAATACACTTTATAGCGTATATCTTCCTCCGGAAGATTAAGGTGCTGCCTCAGCGGAAACGCTACGTTTTCAAATACGCTAAGGGAATCAAAAAGTGCTCCATCCTGAAAAACCATCCCGAACTTTTTTCTTATTTCGTTAAGTTCCTTTTTTTTTAGAGTATTCATATCTATACCGTCTATTAGAACTCTTCCCGAATCAGGCTTTATTAAACCTATTATATGCTTAAGCATAACGCTCTTCCCACCGCCGCTTCTACCTATAATGACGGTTATTCTTCTTTCTTTGAATCTCATATTGAGATTATCAAGCACCTTTTTACCGTTAAAAGATTTTGATAATTGATACAATGTAATCATCGTCAAAAATAATAATTAAAAGAGAATAGAAGTAAATAAATAATCTGCCAAAAGAATACAAATGGAACTCAACACCACAGCCTGAGTAGTAAATTTACCAATACCTTTGGCACCGCCTGTTGTTTCGAACCCTTTAAACGTGCTGATAGTAGCAAGTATAGCTCCAAAAAAAACAGATTTCAAAAGACCGCCGTATATATCGCCAAGATTAATATATTGATATATTTTTTCTATATAGGTAACATGATTAAGCCCGAGAAAATAAGCGTAAACGACATAACCTCCGATTATGCCAATTAAAGAACATAAGATAGCCATTATCGGAAGCATTATTATTGCGGCAAGGATACGCGGAACAGCAAGATAATAATATGGGTCTACCGCCATAACTTCAAGGGCATCTATCTGCTCGGTAACTTTCATCGTGCCTATTTCGGAAGCCATGGAAGAACCACATCTTGCGGTAATCATGAGGGCCGTTAAAACGGGACCGAGCTCTCTAGTCATAGCTAACGTGACTGTAGGGCCTATCATGTAGGTAACACCTACAACTTTAGCCGCATAATACGCCTGAAGCGACAAAACCATGCCGGTAAAAAAACCTGTCAATCCTACTACGTAAAACGAATCCATACCGATAAAAATCATCTGTTCTATCAAGTTATTGAAATTTATGCGATATCGAGGTATGGAAAGAAGAGCTTCCCCCATATAAATCACAATAGAACCTAAATCGTTGATTGTTTTCAGTATAAATTTTCCGATACTTTCAAAAGGGTTAAGTATTGCGTCCATTTTAATTTATCACTACCGGTAAATTCGCCTATAATCTAATAAATATTTATATTATTCTGCTACTTATCTAATTCTACATGCCAGTACGCATTATCTACGAGGCTTAAGAAGGGCATCCACTCTTTATACATGATATTAGTAAGCGATATATGATAATACGAAGACCACCCCGGTTTTATGGGCTTTTTTATAAGCTTCATTCCCGCCGCCTCCGGCGTCCTGCCACCCTTGTTGCGATTACACGGAATACAACTGCATACCACGTTTTCCCAAGACGAAACGCCACCGCGCATCCTCGGAATAACATGATCCAAATTTAAATCATTTTTTTTAAATTCCTTACCGCAATATTGGCACTTATTTTTATCTCTTAAAAATATATTGGCTCTTGAAAATTTGACATATCTTCTCGGCAGCTTATCGTAATTAGTAAGAATTATCACGCTTGGCACCCTTATCATCCTATTCACGAGTCCAATTGAATTATATCCGTCAATAACGGAAAGATCTGCCCATGAATCAAAACTAAATGTTCTATAATTTTTGTCCACGGCTTTGGCGATACCCTGATAAAAAAGAATAAATGCTCTTTTCAGGGAGGTCACATGCACAGGTAAAAAGGATTTATTTAAAACAAGAACACTTGAAGATATCATAATTATTTACGACAATAAAATAATGATATAAAGCTAAATCCATTTAAATATTAATATTATTATACCAGCAAATGAAAAAATATAAAACTAAAAGTTCCTATATATCAATTATCGACAACCCGTATAAAATATCTTTAAAATCTGTGTCTAATACAGTTCTCATGTCAAGCAAAAATTCTGCGTTTTTTATTTTTCCGATAATCGGAATATTCAAACCGCGGAAAATTTTGCTAAGATTATCAGCGCTCATTGTTTTATGCGTAATGCTTAAAGCATAGGTCTTAAGCCCATAATCAGGAAGAGCACCTCCACCCACAATACTCAGATCCTCTAATATCTTAAAATTATATAAATTTTTATTTTTCCATTCAAATTTTTTAAGTTTATTTAAAAATTTTTTTGCCTTTTTCTTAATATCCTGTTCGGATTGAGCGATAAGGGAAAGCGTAGGTATTTTTTTAACTGCATTTTCCATATCTAAATACTCGAATAGAGTTGCTTCTAATGAAGCTATGGTCATCTTGTCTATCCTAAAAGCCCTATTCAAAGGGTTTGTCGCGATCATATCAATATATTTCTTCTTTCCGGCTATTATTCCGGCTTGGGGTCCGCCCAGCAATTTATCACCGCTAAAAGTAACAACATCCATTCCTGTACTTACAACCTCCTGAGCAGTGGGTTCATAGGGAAGACCAAACCGACTTAAATTTATAAAACTGCCGGAGCCCAGATCCTCCACAACCGGTATCCTATATTTTTTTCCGATAGAAACAATATCCTTACTTGACAATTCATGTACAAAACCGACCATTCTAAAATTGCTTTGATGCACTTTCAGTAATAATGCGGTGTTTTCATTTATATTAGATTCATAATCCTCCGGCCTAGTCTTGTTAGTTGCTCCTACTTCGACTAAAACAGCGCCGGATGCTCTCATTATATCCGGTATCCTAAAAGAACCTCCTATCTCTACAAGCTCTCCTCTTGAAACTATGACCTCTTTCTTTTGCCCGGAACAGAATGACGATAATGTCATAAATACGGCAGCCGCATTATTATTTACGACTATAGCTTTCTCACATTTTATGATTTTTTTCAAAAGATACTCTACATGAGAATATCTTTTTCCTCTTTCGCCTTCTGCCAAATTAAATTCTAAGTTAGAATACGATGATGAAATTCTACTGATATTATCAACCGCGCTCTTAGACAGTATTGAACGACCTAAATTTGTATGGACGACAACGCCGGTTCCGTTAATGACTCTTTTAAGACTAAAAGAAAAATCATTTAGATCTTCTTTAAGTTTTTCCGTAAAAAATTCGACGGTAAGATAATAATTGTACGGTATCCCGAATTCATCATTCGAATCAATAGTGCCAAGAATTTCATTTTTTTTTAGTTTAATTAAGTCGCCTAACCTTTCCTTTACAAACTCATACGAAAACGATTCCGTAAGTCGAACGACCTCCGGATTTTTAAGTATAGCCTGCATACTTGGAAACTGCCTAAGTATATTATTTTTATTATTTCGCATTTTTATATTATTTGTTTCATTAATCAAATTGTTTCAAAAGATCTTAATCTTTTACCGGTATGAAAAGACAAAAAATCCCTTAAAAATATCGAACACTCTACTAAAATTTCCTCTTTTACCGCTAACTTATTTATTATTGATAAGTTTGACTCAGCCATTAAATTTGATAAATTTATAAAATTAACCGGTAACTTTTTAACTTCCGAGTATTTAAATTCATTACTTTTATCTTTGATACACGAACTACAAACAACTCCGCCTCTATTCAAACTAAAATCAAAACTATTGCCAAGATTTTTTTCCGAACAAATAATGCAATTATAAAAATTTGGAAATATGCCCATATATCGTAGCAGATTTGAAAGAAAATAAATGTCGTATTTGATTAGTATGGCGTTTATGGAAATATGCCCATATCCTGCAGATTTACCTTCATTATCTATATCTTCAATATTTAAATTATTAAGGCCCTTGAAAATATTCTTCATCAAATAAAAAATATTTTTATTATTATCTCTTTCCTGACATAAAATCCTTGGAATTTCAATGAGCTTAGTTAAAAATAAGTAAATATTTATATTTTTTCTTAAATTCTTATAATCTTCCACTAAATCTACTTCATACAAAATATCTAAGGTCATTCCCGGCTTTTCATAAAATTTTATCTTGGTTAGCATTGCGGGCTCTAACTTGCCGAGAAACCTTTTTCTGCTCTTTCTCGCATTATTGGCAAAACAAGTGACCTTTCCGTAATCCTCGGTAATATAACTTAAAAGCATATCCGCTTCGTTTATTTTTTTTGCATATACGACAAACGCATTTGAAGAAAGTAATTTCATAAAAAAATAAAACCTTCATTTACCTGAGTTAAATATTATAAATATTCCTATTATTATGACAAAAACACCGACCCACCTTTTTAAGCTTACCTTCTCGTTCAAAAATATTTTAGATAAAAGAACTACTATGATGTAACCGCTCGATAACATCGGATAGGCAATCGAAAGCGGAAGCATAGATAAAGCAAACAGATAAAAAATGGTTGCAAAAAGAAGCATTACGAGTGCGCTAAATATAAAAGGGTTAAAGAACACAAAAATAGACTTAACGCCTATTTTTAAATGTTCCTTTTTTATTCGGCCGGAACCGACTTTTTGTAAAATTTGGCCTATCGAGTTAAATATGACGGCTAAGCCTATAAATACGTAAGAAATCATATCCATGATAATATCCCTATGCAATGAGACAATACAAAATAAATTATATTCAGTCGTATTTTCATATTACATTATGTACTTTTTGATTCTTAAAAGCTCCGTATAAGTAGATAAAATGAAAACTTTTTTATTGGAAGAGACTTGCGACCTCCCTATTTTAATGATTTTTTTTAATGATTTTTTTAGATTATGCTCTATCGAAATAAGGCTCTTGTCTACGCCTGCCGTTTTTAACCTTATTGCCATATCAAACGGGCGAAGCCCTGTAATAATAATCTTTCCTATGTCTTTGACATATTTTTCAAACTCCACATCCCAAATCCATGAAACATCTCTTCCGTCGGCATCCCTATCGGAAAATGCAAATAAAATATCTATAAAAGGCAAGTCATTATTGTACACGTCTGTTATTTTCTCCAAAACTCTACTTAATCCGGTAGGATTCTTAACAAGGTCAATGTTTATCTCTAAATCTCCTACATATTTCTTAAACGACCTGCCAAATTTTGTCTGAAAATTCTCGAATGAAGGTATTATGATATCATTTTTAATTTTATAATTCTTTAAAACCGAGTAAGCAGCCAAATAATTTGCCATATTGTAATCGCCGGATAATGCAGGTTTAAAATCAGAATAAAGTGCCCCATCCGTTTTACCGTCATATTCAGCACCAATTTTATTCGATTTTATTATTATCTTTTCCCCCTTATATCCCGAAATATATATATCCGGTTCTATGTTCGTAAAACCGCAGTTTTCACATTTAAACTTCAGTAAAAATACATTTTGATTAACATCCTTTCTGTTAAAGAGAACCTTTTTACAGTAAGGACAAGTTAAAGCATCCGACGATACAGCCCTCTCCTGGCATTGTTTCTCTTTAAAAAATTCCCTTTTAAAGCCGTAATATATTCTGGGATTATTAATGCCGTAACCAACCGACATCGCAAGCGGTTCAAAGGAGGGTAGAATAAGCATCGTATCGCCGGATAGGTTTTTTATGGCCCTTTTTATCTCAAAAACCGTTGTGTTGATTTCCCCGTATCTATCCAATTGGTCTCTATAAAAATTTGTAATGACTACGACGTTCGGCATTAGTTTTGACGATAGATAAGGGAAAACTTTTTCATCTGCCTCAATAACGATAAAATCAGCATTAAATTGAAAATCTAATCCTAACAATCTATCTATCGTCGATAATCCGTATGAGCCGATAATGGCTCCGAACACACCGTTAGACATGTTGGCTCCGTTTGAATTGACGCATACATTTTTACCTGCTGCCCTTAAGGTATCCGCAATGAGATTTGCCGTGGTTGTTTTTCCATTGGTTCCGGTCACAAAAATAATGGGAATGCCGTAAGAATGGATATATGAAGCAAAGTTATCGAAGGTATCTTTATCTATCTTTTTTAGAATATGAACGGGCAGAACATCCCCTTCCCTATTGAAAACATTGTTCAATATGTATTTTAAAAAAAAATATAATATAATTTCCGCTTTAATTTTTAATCTTAAAATCATAATAAATTAAATGAGTTATAATGTTTTCCTTGAGATATCAATAGGTTAATATTGATTAAAAATTAATCAATTTGATTAACTACCTAATTTTTTTATAAAAAATTTTTATATTAACAAGACTTTTGCAAGAGAAATTCACAACGATTGTGAAATTGTCATAGAAACGTAATAAAAACGTAATACAATTGTAACATTTATCTATAAAACGGCAATAAATTGCCTTATCTTTTCAACAGCTTCCATTGCATTTTTGGCATAAATATCGGCATTTATAGATCTCGCATAATCTTCCGTTACGACAGCTCCTCCGACCATTGAAAATACTCTTAGATCATGTTTCTTCAATTCACTTATAACGCGTTCCATCTCCGTAACCGTGGTAGTCATTAAAGCTGAAAGCCCTACGAAATCCACCTTATTTTTTACGGCCTCATCAATTATTCTTTCGGTTTTTACATTCCGGCCGAGGTCTATGACTTGATAGCCGTTATTCTCCAAAAGCATAGTCACTATATTTTTCCCTATATCGTGTACATCCCCTTCTACCGTAGCCATTAGTATCTTCGGTCCCGCAAGAATATCGGTTTTGGGCAGTTCACGTTTAATTCTATTAAATGCCTTTTTCATAGTCTCGGCGCTTTCCATAACCTGTGGAAGAAAATATATATTTTTATCAAAAAGCTTACCGACTTCTTCCAATGCGGGGATTAAATATTTACTTCCTATATTTAACGGCAGTTCCCCGTCCGCTAAAAGTTTTTCCGCATATTGTTCTACATACTCATTTTCACCGTGAACTACGGCATCGTATAAGAGTTCGCCGACAGATTTGTCGGAGGCGGAATTAAGACCTTTTTCTTTATTCTTATTTTCGGCATAGTCCTTGGCTTCATTAGAATACCTGTTTATGTAATTCTTACAAAGATAATCCTTCCCTAAAAGTGCACTCATTGCATAAAAATTTGCCATCAAATAATCGTCCTCTGGATTTATTATGGATACGCTTAACCCTTCTTTCAGACACAAAGATAGGAAAGATGAATTAATATACGACCTCTTCGGAAGACCGAATGACACGTTGCTGACTCCCAAAACGGTTGGAAGATTTAAAGATGTTTTATTTTTAGCAAGTGCTTCGACGGTTATTAAGGATTTTTCCTGCCCCGCGCTTATAGGTAGCGTAAGAAAATCAATCATTATGTCGTAGGGTTTTACGCCAAAATCTACAAGCTTTCGATATACCTTATAAGCTGTTTTAAGCCTTTTTTCCGCGGTCTCCGGAATACCTTCGTCATCTAAAGCCAAAATTAATACACCCGCTCCATATTTCTTAATAAGAGGCATAACCTTCATAAGTTTTTTCTCTTCGCCGCTTATAGAGTTTACGAGCGGCTTGCCTGAATACAGCATAAGGGCCTCTTCCAGAACGGATGGATCGGAAGAATCAATAGAAATCGGTATATGCACAACGCTTGTTATTGCAACTATTCCCTTTTTCATGGAATTTATTTCATCGGTACCCGGGACCCCTACGTTTATATCCAATATAGTAGCACCAGCCTCAACCTGCCTTAACGCGGTTTTTCTTATATAATTAGTCTTTCCGTTCTTAAGTTCCTCCATAAATGTTTTTTTGCCGGTGGGATTAATTCTTTCCCCTATAATAACGGGAGGATGATTATACCCGCACGGCACGAAATCCGTTCTTGACGTTAAAAATAGCCCGTTCTCCCTCTTTATGCCCTTTTCCGGCAAACCGTTTTTGTTTATCTTATCTATTTCGCTCCTAAGCGCTTTTATGAAAGATTTGTCGCTCCCGCAACATGCGGAAATTACCCTTACCCCTATTAACGCAAGCTCGGAAACCGACGAAACGAAATCTTCCGGTTTTCCGGGAAAGACGGTATTCCCTCCTACTAATTTCGGTATCCCCGCATTCGGCTTAGAAATCAGCGGCACATCCGTCACCGAAGCCATTTTCTTTAAAACTTCGTAAATTCCGGCGGGACCTACGGAACAGTTCGCCCCTATTACGTCCGCTCCGAGGCTGTCCGCCGTTATAGCAAAAACCTCCGGCGTAGTTCCGAGGATAGTCCTGAAAGTATCATCAAACGTCATCATCGCAATAATCGGCTTATCGCATAATTCTTTAACCGCAACAACGGCACTCCTTATCTCCTGCAAATCTATCATGGTCTCAAGTTGAAAAATATCGGCACCGGCGTCTATCCCTGCTCTTATTTGTTCTTTGTATATTTCTACGCTTTCCTTGAAGGTCATGTCTCCTACCGGATAAATAAATTTTCCGGTAGGCCCTATAGACATAGCAACGAGTACGGCACCTCCGGAAATTTCCTTAACAGACTTAACGGCATTAAAATTTACCTCATATAATTTGTCGGCAAGACCATATTCGGCTAATTTTATTTTATTGGCTCCAAATGTATTAGCGACTATTATTTCACTACCCGCATTGATATAATCACTATGTATATCCTTTATATGTCTTATTTTTTCGGAAATATTAAAACTTTCCGGAAGCAGACCTTTAGGAATGAGATTCTTAAGCTGAAGCATTGTCCCCATGGCACCGTCGGAAAGTATCAGCCTATTTTTTAATTCGGTTCTAAAATCATTTATCATTATACTCGCACCTCCTGCAAGCTGACATCTTCTACAACGTGTATATCCTCTATCCGCATATTTATGCCCAAAAACTTTTTACCCAATTCTTTAAGTCGCCCCATCCCATCGCTGACAAAGAACGATTCGCTTCCTACCTCTTTCCTGTCTTTTAACATCCCATTCTCTCCCAAATAACATTTAACTACCTTTGCAGTTTCTATACCGGAATCAATTATCTCTACGTTCGTTCCCATTGCCTCTAATATAAAATCTTTAAGGATAGGATAATGCGTGCAGCCCAAAACTATACATGAAGGCCTTTTACTAACTATCGGATTCAAATAATAGCTTATTATATTCCTTACTATTTCTTCATTGGAAAAATCTTCTTCGACTAAAGGAACGAAGAGAGGACAAGCTTGTTCTATAATTTTAAATGTATGGTCAATGTATCCCCTGTCCCCGTTTAAATGCTCTATTTCTCTATTTATAGCCCTTGAATACGCCTTGCTTTTAATCGTAGCCGATGTTCCTATCACAGCGATATTCTTTCCAGAAAATACCTGAACGGCTTTTTGGGCTCCCGGTTCTATAACGCCGAACACCGGAACAACCGCCCTCTCCCGTAAACTGTCTAATGCCAAGCTTGACGAGGTATTGCAAGCAACTATTACTATTTTAACTCTCTTCTTGATTAAAAATTCTAAAATTTCATTAGAATACCTTATAACGGTATTTTTTGATTTATTTCCATATGGAACCCTTGCAGTATCACCGAAATAAATCAAGTCTTCATATGGTAAAATTTTCCTTATTTCTTTAAAAACGGTTAAGCCTCCAAGGCCTGAATCAAATATTCCTATAGGAAAATTATTAAATTTCATTATTTTCATAGAATTACCTGAATAATTATGATAGAATAATTGCAATAAATTCGTTAAATCTATTTGGTTATTATAAAGTAAAAATCATAAAAATAAAAATAAAAACGAGATGACGACAGAAAATAAATATATCAATAAAAGATTTGACGTTCTATCTGAAAAAAATATAGATATAGACGCTTTAGAAATTATTGATTTTCAATATCCGGAAAGTGGCACACTCGTAACGATAAAAACCAAGGAATTTACTTCTGTTTGTCCGTGGACGGGACTTCCCGACACGGCGGAACTTCTAATTACATATCTACCCGCAAAAAAACTATTAGAAATGAAGTCTCTAAAATATTACTTGTTATCCTTCAGAAACGTAGGGATACTTCAAGAACATGCCGTAAACAGAATTATTGAAGACTTGCGTAAAATACTTAAGCCTAAATTTATAGAGATAGAGGCAAGATTTGAATCACGCGGCGGATTGGATACTATAGTCAAAACCAAGTATGAAGTAGGAAAATCTAAAAATATTTCACAAAAATCTTTTTAGATCGGCTATGTCTTTTCTTGCTTTCATTTCAAAATCATTATCGATTTCTATTCCATTTATTTTTATAATTTCTTCAAGTGAAACATTATATTTTTTTTTTAGCGCAATATTAATGAGATAATCGCAAAAGATATAGTTCTTCGGCAAAAAACTTCCATGCATATATGTACCGAAAAAATTGCCTGTCACTGCCCCTTCCGTTCCATTCTTTCCGTTATTTCCATACCCCTTGAGCACCGTCCCTAACGCTTTCTGTTCTCTTTCCAGGTAAGTTCTTCCCCCATGATTTTCAAATCCGACCAAAACCGTATTCTCCGCTTTAACGGCAATATTTCCAATTAATCTAAGCGTTTTAGATTCGGTATAACCCCTAAATACCGAAATTCCCTTAATTATTTTATTATCTAAAGATTTATAATAATCACACAATAATTGATAACCGCCGCATATTGCCAGCATTATTTTATCATTTTCCAAGGCTTTCATTAATACGCTTTTTTTATATTTTATAAAATCTTCATAAATTAAAGCCTGCTCCGCATCCTGCCCTCCGCCTATAAAGAATATATCCGCCCTATCCATGTCAATTCTTTTTTCCGCTTCAAAAGAAACATCAAAAACTCTTAGATTTATCCCATAAAGAGAACACCTGTATTTAAAATAGAAGGGGTTTCCCCTGTCTCCATATATATTCATAATTTCCGGATATAAATCTATTGCAATTAATTCAAAGATTTTTTTCACTATTTTGCCTTACTCTAACGTTAAGTTGAATAATTTTAGCCTATTTACAACATTTAACATTAATACGCAAATATGTTATCATAACTTTCATCTATGTCTTTTATATCTGATTTAATCTCGAACAAGATTGAAGCGAACAAAAGAACCGGTCTTTATAGGGAAATCCCTAAAATAAACCCTGCGAGGCATGACTTTAAACCGCACTCGAATAAAAATAACATATTTACGTCTAAACGCTACAAATATAATTCAAATTATAACACCGAATTTATTAATCTTGCAACAAACGATTATCTCGGACTTTCTTCCGACGAAAGGATAAAAAATGCTATAAAAAAAGCCGTTAATACTTATGGAACCTCAACGTCGTCATCTTTTTTGATATATGGACATTCCGATATACACACGAAACTTGAAAAAAAACTTTGCGAATTCAAAGGAAATTATGAAAATTGCATTTTATATCCATCCGGTTATCAGGCTAATATCGGGGTCATAAAGGCACTGTCGGATATATCGCCTTTAAAAACATTCATAGTATTCGACGAGCTTTCTCATGCTTCCATTATAGATGGAATCTTGACATCCGGCGCTAAATTTAGGAGCTTTAAACATAATGATTTGAATTATCTGTCAAATATCCTATATAAACATAGGAATTATGAAATAAAAATGGTAATAACCGAAGGTGTTTTTAGTATGGACGGGGATATACCTGATCTACGAGGTATTTTAGATATAGCTGAAGAATATGACGCGGTCAGCATAGTCGACGATGCACATGCAACCGGAACTATAGGGGATAAGGGCGGCGGCAGCGTCGATTTTCATGCGGTTAAACCCGACATCCTAATAGGTACGCTTGGCAAGGCGTTGGCCTCTAGCGGCGCTTTTGTCCTTTCAAAGCGGTTAATAATAGAATATCTTATTAATTTCAGTAGGGCGTTCATATTCTCTACCGGCATGCCTCCGACATCGGCGGCAGCGAGTGTAAAAGCAATAGATATCATAAAAGAAAATCCGGAAATAGTTAAAACCCTGCAAGATAATTCCGGATTCGCGCGTAATTATTTAAGGCAGTGCGGATTAAACATACTGAATTCCTCGACTCATATAATACCTGTACTAATAGGAGATGAAAACAAGGCTGTCTTAATCGAAAAAGGGCTACTGGAAGCGGGGATATACCTTAAGGCAATAAGATACCCTGCAGTTCCAAAAAAGAAAGCAAGATTGAGGCTTGGGATAAACACAAGTATAAATATTACCGCTCTTGAAAATGCCTTAAAAATTTTAGTAAATACATATGATAAACAAACAAAAAGTTAAACTGAATTTTTCTAATGCTAAGAATTATGATAATTTTACATCGTATCACAATCTTACTCTTAGAATGATATCTCAAACAATAAAAAGTTTTTTTGATACCCGAAAATATACCAAGAACATATTAGATATAGGCTGCGGGACGGCACAAGGATATTTTGCACTTAAACGCGACATGTCGAACGACTGTTTTAATTATTTCGGGCTGGATTTTGCTACGGGGTTATTGAATGAGGCACAAAGAAAATTTAAGAGTAAGAATGATACAAACAATGCATACTTGATCTGCGGCGATGCAGAATCTTTGCCTTTAAAATGTAAAAAATTCGATGTGATATTCTCTAATATGGCGTTGCACTGGCTGAACCAATACAATATAGGAAACTTTTTAAATCAATGCAAGGCATCCCTAAGAGACAACGGCGTCATTGTTTTATCTTTTTTAATATCCGGAACATTGAGAGAATTAACGGAGTGCCTTAAAAATACGGCAAACGATTCCATAAAACTTCATGTGTTTCCGGAATTGAAATTTATTAACGAGAAAATTAATGGGGCGGAATTAAAAATAGAATATTCTAAAACATTCGAATACGTCGAAACTGCAGAATCCCCGATACGACTATTAAAAAGAATGAACATGCTTGGCGCGAAAAACACTGTTAATAAAAAAACACCCGACACGCGATCATTAAGACGGATACTTCTCCATTATGACAAGCATTATCGTTATAATAACGGGAGGACATACTGTACGTATAAAATTGCATACATAGTACTTAAAAAAATACGAAAACCCTGAATAAAGAATAAAACTAACCGCTATTCAGGGCTAAGTTTAAAACCGTAAATTTCAATTTGACTACACCATATCTTGTCTCTTCTATTTATTTAACCAAAACAAAATGATCTCTTCTGTTTCTTGCATAACATACCCTGCCATGCGTTCCGCATAGGGGTTTTTCTTTTCCATAGCTAATTGTTTTGAGTCTGGTATCTGCAACACCTAAATCCTCAAGATATGCCTTTGCCGCATTCGCCCTTCTCCACCCAAGCGCAAGATTGTAGGCCTCAGAACCCCTTCTATCGCAATTTCCTTGAATCTGAATAATTACATCGGGGTTATACCGAAGATAAACCGCATCTTTTTTAAGAACAATCTTATCTAACGGCGTAAGAATAGACTTGTTGAAAGCAAAATGGATATTGTTAAGGCTATTCTGGATGTCGTAATTCGCAAGCCACGGATATTCCTTTACATAGGAAGGCACCTGTTTTGAAACCTTAGGCATAGGTTTCACGGCTTGCTTCATGACTACTACCGGTTTTTTTACCGGCGGTAAGGCACTCGAAGTTTTTTTAGTAATAGTGGGGGCACAACCGGAAAGAACTGCGGAAATGCCAAAAACCACACCGAGGATAGACAGCCCGATCTTCGCTTTTTTGTTCATCGTAAACTCTCTCCTTAATAAAATTAATTTAATTAAACTTTTAAAATAGTATCATAAGGTTTGTTCATCGTTAGTTAATATATATATCATTATTAAAAAAAAAATCAATATATTTTTTTATGAGGCCAACCAAATTTGAAAATTAGATAATCATATGATATAGTTTATTTATACGAATAAGATTTTGACCTATAAAAATACATAAAGATAGAATAGACCCGATCAAGATTATGGGTTTATACAATATGGATTCCTATAATAATAAAAAACACATAAATAACGATTTTTACGCACAATGGCATTTCATAGACTCCTGTAACCTGCGATGCATTCACTGCTATCAAGATGACTATGACTATAAAGATATAGATTTTGATATTCTTAACTCTATATTTTTTGAATTAGATGCCGCTATGTCTAAATGGAAAATGAAATGTTTTATTTCGCTTTCGGGCGGAGAACCGTTTTTGAAACCGGAGGGTCTTTTTTATCTCATAGACCTGATAGAACAATCGGATAATTTTAAAAATATCGCTATACTTACGAACGGCACATTAATCAATAACGATACGATTATCAAACTAAAAAAACACAAAAAGATATCTGAAATCCAGGTGTCATTAGACGGTCACAATGAAGAAACACATGATAAAATAAGGGGTGCCGGAACATTTTTGAAAGCGATTGAATCTATTAAAAGGCTGAAAAATGCAGGAATAAAAACATCAATTATGTTTACGCTGCATGATAAAAATAAAGATTCTGCTGCAAATATGCCGAAACTTGCCGCTTCATTAAATATAGATATGCTAACGGTAGAACGAATGACAACCATGACAAAAACCGAAGAGCAAGATTTTTTTATTGAGGCATCGGAATTAAAAACAATTTATTCAAATGTATACAATGAAGCAAAAAAAGAGTTTTCCAATAAAGATACTGAGCTTTCTACCTCAAGACCACTATGGAATTTAATAGACGAAAACTTAGGCGGTTATTGCCCTGTCGGGTTCTCTTCAATATGCATATTGCACGACGGAACCTTACTCCCCTGCCGCAGGCTTTATTTACCAATCGGCAACATTCTGACTGACGGTCTCTTTAAAGTTTGGTATAATTCCGATATTTTATGGCAAATGAGAAAGAAAAACGATAAAAGTGAATGCTTCGTTTGTTCTCACAGTGAAAGGTGCGGCGGATGCAAGGCTATAAGTTATTATCACAATAATCAAGATTTAAGTTCTAAGGATCCGCAATGCTGGATATAATACTACGCAACTGTTTGGTACGTAAGCCGTAACCGAAATCGTAAATAAGGAGAACATATAATGCTGATGCTTTCAAGCACGGTGAGTATAAAACATGAAGAAGAAAATTACATGCTTTTCGATAATTCCAATGGAAATATTTATAAAATAAATGAGGTATCACATAAAATCTTATCGTTATGTGACGGAGAAAATTCAAATGAAAATATCATACTAAGCTTAACAAACGAATTTGACGTTGCAAAGGCGGACGTAAAAAAAGATTTTAACGACCTAATAAAAATACTCTTGAATAAGCAATATATTTATGATAACGATAATTAAAAAGGAGGTGAAATCTATGAAAAAGATTTACAAGACACCGTCAATTCAAGAAGTTTCGGCAGAAGAATTTTACAATATGTTAACAAATGACAATAATGCAAAAGGTTCTTGCTATTCTTGTAAGGGCTGCAAGTAGACATTTAATATTGCATGGTTTCCTCATCCTTTTAAATTATTTTTTGAAGACGTGAGGAAAAGGACAAGGATTCCTTGAATAAGCAATATATTTATGATAACGATAATTAAAAAGGAGGTGAAATCTATGAAAAAGATTTACAAGACACCGTCAATTCAAGAAATTTCGGCAGAAGAATTTTACAATATGTTAACAAATGACAATAATGCAAAAGGTTCTTGCTATTCTTGTAAGGGCTGCAAGTAGATACAGTTAAATACTATCCATAGCCCTTCTTTCGTATATCTTGATAGAAGAAGGGCTATGGATTTTATTGAAATTATTTGCATTTTCTGATATAAATATACATATATGGAATACAAAGATTATTATAAGATACTTGGCGTAGATAAAAATGCTTCCGGAGATACAATAAAGAAGTCCTATAGAAAACTGGCAAGAAAGTATCACCCCGACGTTAATCCTAATAATAAAACGGCAGAATCCAAATTTAAAGAGTTGCAGGAAGCGTATGACGTCCTTAAGGATAAAAAGAAACGCAGAGAATATGATGAATTAGGAACCAACTATTCTAACTTTAAAAATTCCGGCGCAGGAGGAAGTCGTTCACAGGGTGGATATTACCAAGGCTATTCCGGTGGGGGTGCGAACTTCAACTTTGAAGATATATTTTCAGATCTTTTTAGCAGGTCGGAAAAAAAACAGGGACAAATGAAAGGAAACGACCTGATAGCTTCTATTAAGATATCTGTCATTGAAAGCGTTAAGGGAACCGAAAGAATCATAGATATAAATGGAGAAAGGATAAAAATAAAAATACCGTCCGGTATTTCCGACGGCGGAAAAATAAAAATTTCAGGAAAAGGTTCTCCCGGCATGAACGGCGGAGCTAACGGCAATTTATATATAACCATAACTATCTTAAGCGATAACATATTGGAAAGAAAAGGTAATGATATTTATATAAATAAAAAAATAAAATTAACCGAAGCCATTCTTGGGGCAAAAGTAGAAGTTTCCGCAATAGAGGGAAAGTTTATGCTTAAAATCCCCCCAGGAACTCAAAACGGAACGAAATTCCGTATCCCTAAGAAGGGTGCAACAGACGTTTCCGGAAAAAGACGAGGTGACTTAATAGTTACGGTACAAGTTGATATTCCTTCTAACGTTTCGGATAAAACGAAAAAAATATTTACGGAACTTTCTAAAGAGGGATTTTAAAAGAGGAGTTTATTATTTATTATGGATTGTTGTATTAACCTTGCAAGTTTTTGCAATAAAATTAACTTAAATAATGAATCCGTAATGTTTTTCGTTTACGAAGGCATGATTACTGTGGAACGGCAGGAAAACGAGTTTTATATTGATGATAAAACCGCAGATATGCTCAGGCTTATTTCCGAGATTAAAAATGACCTCGGGGTCAATGACGAAGGAGTATCCGTAATAATAGGCTTAAGAAAAAGAATTATAGATTATCAGAATAAAATTAAAATTATGTTTGATATAATTGATAATTCTAAAAGTATTGATGAGCTTATTTCCATGCTTAAAAACAACAAAGCTTTCAGCGAAACCGAAGATAATAGCAACGGCAATATCTAATGCATTTTATAAATATGAAAAAATTAAACAAATTGATATAACTATATAATGTCCTCACTGACGGCTCGTATAAAAAATTTAATCGATAACGGAGTAGAACTTCCCGATGATATTCTTTTATCTATTTATAAGCTCTCCGGGTCCCCCGTTATAGAACTTTTTTCTTTAGCCCTCGAACTTAAAGAAAGATATACCGGAAAAAGAGTCAATTTTTGCTCCATTGTCAGTGCAAAAACCGGGATATGTTCCGAGGATTGTGCATTTTGCGGTCAATCAATAATTGCCGGTAAAGAGGAAAAGAAAATAAAAATAAATAGACTTCTATCGGTTTCAGAAATAGTCAAAGCTGCAAAAATAGCCAAGAATAACGGCGCAAATGAATTTTCTATTGTAACAAGTGGAACTTCCATAAATGACGAAAACGAACTCAAAGTGATTGCCGATGCGGTTAAGCGTATAAAGGAAGAGGTAGGGATCGTCCCTTGCGCATCCCTCGGACTCATGAAGTATGAACATTTATTATTTTTAAAGAACTGCGGCCTTGAAATATTTCATCATAACATTGAAACAAGCAGTAATTATTTTCCTAAAATCTGTTCTACTCACTCTTTTGCCGACAATGTGGAAACCGTTAAATCTGCAAAACGAGCCGGACTCAAGGTATGTTCCGGAGTAATAATAGGAATGGGTGAATCTGAATATGATAGAATAAACATGGCTAAGGAAATAAAAAAAATAGATGCAGACAACATTCCGATAAATTTCCTAAATCCGATAAAAGGTACTCTGCTTGAAAATACCGATGCATTAACACCGATGGAATGCCTTAAGACCATTGCAATATTTAGGCTTGTCAATCCGAAGAAGAACATCCTCGCACAGGGAGGCAGAGAACATAATCTCCGCCAACTTCAGCCCCTCGCCTTAATGGCCGGAGCAAACGGATTACTCCTCGGCAATTATCTGCTTACCTCCGGAAGAAATCCGGAACTTGACATAGAATTAATAAATGATTTAGGATTAGAATATGCAGAATAAAAAAGCGCTGGGTGTTGACTTCGGCTTAAAGAAGATAGGTCTTTCTTTGAGCGATGACACCCAAACTATTGCGTTTCCATTTAAATACATACATAACGACTCATTAAAAGGAGCTATTTATAAACTGAAAGAGATTATAGACCTCGAAAATATCGGCTTAATAGTTGTCGGGATGCCTATTGGTCTAAAAGGAAAGCAAACGAAAATATCTATTAATATTGATAAATTTATTAAGGAATTGAAAAATGCAATCAATGAATCGGGCAATGAAACCGACGATGAGAAAATTACCATAACGATTTATGACGAGAGATTTTCTACTCTTCAGGCGCAAAAAAGTCTCATAAGTCAAAACGTTAAAAGGAAAAAAAGGAAGGAAATAGTAGATTCGGTTGCTTCGGCGCTTATTTTGCAATCATATTTAGATAGGAACAAGAATTAAATAACTATACAATTTATTTATATCGTACGATTGTAATACTATAATGTTTTTGATTTACATTTACCTTTAGCTTAAAAAAATATCAAATGTTATGCAATGTGCTATTTCGATCATATACTTTATAAGCGAACCAAAAAAACAGCATTTATTCTAAAAATTATTATTCCCCTAACCGTTATCGGTTATCTTTTTTTATTTATATTTACTCCACGATCGTATATCCATAAAAAACATGAACTTATTACCATAAAACAAGGAAATTCTCTAAGAGAGATAACATATAGACTTTATCGTAAAAAACTCATAACCAATCCATATTTATTTTATTTTATCGGCTTTATCAGCGGTTATTCGGAATATATAGAGGCAGGCACGTACTATGTTTCTGCCAGCCAATCCCCTGTCTCTATATACCATGAATTCGTAAACGGCAGGATTGCCTCGGTTAAAGTAACCGTTCCGCCGGGTTTGAATATATTCCAAATAGCTAAAATTCTAGCGAAAAACAGAATAACCGGCAAAAAATTATTCTTAAAAGAATGCTTTAACAGAAAACTCCTTTTAAGTATAGGGATAGATGAAAGGAACGTTGAGGGCTTTTTATATCCGAATACGTATATTTTTAAGATTGATTCTAATCCGGTAAAAATCATTAAAGAAATGGTAACGGAGTTTAACATAAAAACTAAAAATTTAAAACTCGGCTATAAAAATCTAATAATAGCCTCTATAATAACTAAAGAAGCAAATGAAAACTCTAAAAAAAATATGCGATTAGTTTCATCCGTAATTCACAATAGGCTTAAAATTAATATGCCCCTCGATATTGACTCAACCTCTATTTATGCCAGAAACCTGCTTGCGTACAAAAAATATATAAAAACGAAAAGAAACGGAAATTTTAATCCGGCCTTAAATATGAATAGTGCTTATCTCAAAATAAAATCCCCTTACAATACATATTCAAATTACGGTCTTCCGCCCACGCCTATTGCAAACCCGAATATTTCCGCTATTAAGGCTGCCGCTAATCCTGCTAAAACTCGGTATTTATATTATATCTCCACGAAACACGGAAAGACGATATTCACTAATAACCTTACCGAACAAGTAAAAAACATTAATAAATATTTAAAATAATGATTTAATATTAAAAAATATTCAGTGTTAAAATTTAATTAATTGTTATTCACTTTGTATAACCATAAGCATTCTCTTGGGTTCTTAGTCCTTGATTTTTTTTATTTATAATGATAATATCTCAAATATCTAACATAATATTAAAAAATAAAATTAAAGGAGGGTTGTTAAGATGTATTACAAAAACCATAGCTTTGTTTTTGGACTTTTCCAAGGTCACAACGGCGTCTCTCTAAAATTTTCAAAAATTAGGCTTAAAATCATTGCTCTTCTTTTGTTTTTGTCGTTACCTATTTTTATTTTTTCCGGATGTGCTACGACCGCCGGTTCCGTAACGTCTGCCAGCGGTTTGTCTTCAAACGGCGTGACATTGAGCACGAAGATGAGTTCTAGTATATTCTTACAACCTGTCGCCCCTAATGACAAAATCATATACGTAAGCGCAAGAAACACTTCCACGGCTACCGGACTTAACTTTAAACAGGAACTCATCTCTTATTTAATCAATGAAGGCTACACTATCACTAATAATCCCGGAAAGGCAAATTTTATGCTTATGTCTAACGTTCTTTATATAGGAAAAAAGACAAAATCATACACAATGTCAGGCGCTCTCGCAGGGGGATTTGGCGGTGCGTTGATTGGCTCAAGATATAATTCTGCTACCGGAGTTATTGCAGGCGGATTAATAGGGGGGCTAATAGGCGCTGCTATCGGCTCTGCTTTTAAAAACAAAGCATACATTATGGTAGTCGATATTCAGTTAGAACAAAGGCAAAAAGGCTCATATATGACAAATAGGACTTCTACGAGTGAAGGGCTGGGGAATTCTACTACAACGTATAATGCCGGAGTAAAGAATTGGGCGATATACAGGGATAGGATAGTTTCTCAGGCAAAAGCGATGAACTTGGTATTTAGAACTGCAGAACCTCTATTGAAAAAGCAGATTGCTCATTCTATCGCAAATCTGATGCCCTGACATCTCTACGACAATAAAATAACGGCTAAAAAAATAGAGCCTTTTAACAATCGCCTATTTTTTTAGCCGTACACAATGCAATAGGTATAATTAAAGTTCTAAATAATTTAAGGTAGAAATGCAAACTAATACGAAAGTTGTGCGTGTTATATCACACGCTATATTAAAATCTGTTTACTACAAGGCTTTAATTTTTTATATCGGTTTGTTTTTAGCTTTCACGGGTTTTGCCGTTATTATTAACGTTTTCCCCGCAAATGCGTTAACCTTAAAAATAATGGCAGCCGACGCCCTCCCTAAACCCGTTACCGAAATAGGCAATATTTTTAAAAAAGAACACCCCAACGTTAAAATAGATTATGATTTTTTAGGTGCCGGCGTTCTTAAAGGCGATATAGAAGAGGGAGCGCCCTGTGATATTTTTTTATCCGCAAACGAAAAATTCCAAAGACAACTCAAGAGAAAGGGATTTTTAAATTCCTACAAAATTTTTGCATACAATTATTTAGCCGCAGCCACACCCTACAACAATCCTGCCCGCGTTACGAAATCTAATCTGATACAGAAATTAATGGATGCAAATGTTACTCTTGCCACCTCAAGCCCTCACGCCGATCCTGCCGGAGATTATACATGGGCAATGTTTAGAATAATCAATCGAAGGTTTCCCGGGGCTTTCAAAAAAATTACTAACCATACCAACCATTTAATAGATGCCGCTATGATCATGCCCGTTTTAGAAAGCGGAAATGCCGATTTAGGCATACTCTACGAATCTCAACTTCTTGAACTTAAAAGAAGCGGAGCTAAGATTAATATAATACCCATCCCTGAAAAATATAACACCAAGGCAAAATTTACAGCCTCTATTTTAAATCAATCAAGATATAAAACCCTCGATAAAGACTTTATACGACTTCTTTTTTCAAAAAAAGGAAAAAAGATATTGAAATATTGGGGGTTTTCTCCCGTAAGATAGACATTATAAAATTAACAGTAATTATTTATAAACGAAAAATTATACTTTATATTAAATGATAAAATTGATAAATGCGTTTTAATAAAAATAAGATATTCAACATAATAGTTTATATTATCTCGTTTTTATTTTTTATTGCGCTGATACTGCTTCTTTCGGGAATATTTTTTCAAACATCCCCCGGTCTTTTTATAAAAGAATTAGAAAACGTTAATCTCTGGAATTCTATCTTTTTAAGTTTTAAAATTTCATTTATAGTTATTCTGATAAACTTAATCATAGGCATTCCTATTGCATATATACTGTCGTTTCATAACAGCAAAATATCTTTTATTCTTGATTCTGTCTCTAATCTTCCGCTTACTACGTCACCACTCGTGATTGGTTTTGCCGTCTTGATCACTATGGGACCCCTTAACCCTGTAGGAAAGTTGTTTATAGACAACGGAATAAAATTCGTATTTACGCCCCAAGGTATTGTTTTGGTGCAATTAATTATATCATTTCCTTTTTTCGTAAATATAGTTAAAACATCTTTCGATTCTATAAACAGAAACATAATAGACTTAAGCAAAACACTCGGTGCCGATTCATTTGATATCCTTTCCAAAATTATACTCCCGCTTTCTTATAACGGCATTATGGCAGGACTTGCGATAAGCTGGTCAAGATCTATGGGTGAGTATGCGGCAACGCAAATGATATCCGGTGTTATTCCTAATGTAACCGAAACCGCCCCTATAGAGGTTTTTGTTAAGACAAGCTACGGCAACTACCCTGCCGCCATTGCAATTGCCGGTATTTTGATGCTCGTCTCCATGTTTTCTCTAGGGGTTTTTAAGTACTTTAGCTACAAAATGAAACCAAAATGAAACTATTAGAAATTAAAAACATCTATAAAAATTTTTCCAATAAAAAAGTCCTGCACGGTATAAATTTGGACATAGAAAACGGCGAAATTTCATCCATTTTCGGGTATTCCGGCGAGGGCAAAAGTACGCTTTTAAAAATAATTTGTGGAATTATTAAACAGGACAGCGGGGACATTGTACTTAACGAAAAAAATATTAATAATCTTGAACCGTATGAAAGGTCTACCACCCTTGTAATGGACGAACCGCTTTTGTTTCCGCATATGAACGTACTGGAAAATATAGCCTTCGGTTCAAAATTAAGAGCTAACAAGAAGAGACATACGACAAGCAATAAAAAGGCGTTGGAATCGCCGAAAGAAATAATGGGACTCCTCGGAATAACCGGTCTTGAAAAACGGTATCCGAGTGAAATAAGCATGGGGCAAGCTCAAAGGGTTTCTTTAGCGAGGGCGTTAATCGTTAACCCGGAAATAATACTCATGGACGAACCCTTTTCAAACCTCGATATTATTTCTAAAACTAAGGTTAGAAAACTCATTAAAGAAATAAACTGCGAGCTCAAAATTTCCATACTGCTCGTAACGCATGATATAGAAGACGTTATAAATCTATCAAATAAAATGTTTATTTTAAATAAGGGTGAAATTAAAGATTCAGGACGGCCAAAGGATGTTTTAAAAAAACCGTCCTCTATAGAAACGGCTTTTCTTATAGGAACGGAAAACATATTCGACGGTATCATATCAGAAATAGACAAAAAAAATAATATAGTCAAAATCAGACTTAAGAATGAAAAACCGGAAAATATTTATATAGAGGCCGATTATTACGGAACGTTCAAGGTAAACGAGCGAATTGTATTCGCAATAAGACCGGAGGAAGTGATGATACTGAGGGAAGATCGGGGGGCTTCAAGGTCGGTAAGAGAGAACCACTTTACCGGAAAAATTATTTCATCGGTTTTCACGCTACGCATGATGGAAATACTAATTAAATCTGAGAGCGGTTTGGAATTTAAGGCTCTAATACCGTTTCATGCGTACGAAGTAATGCATCTTTTTGAAGGAAAAACCATCAACATTTCATTAAAAAAATCTGCCATACATATTATTGAAAAGAAAAAACGGTAGGAATAAAGGAACCTATTTTTTATTAAATTCTTTTCCGTTGACTGTGGCGTTTAGACTGCCGTCGCTTAAGGCTATTTTTATATTTTCGTTATCTTCGACGTTTAAAACCGAAGAAACGATTTCATTTTTATCGGTAAAAACTATGCCGTATCCCCTTCTCAAAACGTTATAGGGGCTTAAATAATTCAATGCCTTGCTTTCGGTTTGAAGCCTATTTTTACAATTCAATATTGTAACTCCCGCTGCATTTTTAAGCCTCTCCGATAAACCTGTAACATAAACTCTGCTTTCATTAAAAACAGCTGAAGGATTTTTCAGCGAAAGCCTTTTATTCAAATGGGAAGCATTGACTTTTAACAAATCAAGGCGTCCGCTCACAACCTTACGTATCCTATCCGATATGTCATAGACCCGAAGCATTTTATCCTGAATCAATCTTTTCGGAGAAACCCGCTCCCTGTTTTCTATTAAATTAGATAAACTACCCTTTTTGGCAGAAACGATATTAAAAACCCCCTGTTCTATCCTGCCCCTTAATGTTTTTAATTGTTTTATGAGTTCGAATTTTACGGGAACAACTATCTCAGCAGCATTTGAAGGCGTAGAAGCTCGTCTATCTGCGGTAAAATCGGCAATAGTAAAATCGGTTTCATGACCTATCGCACTGATTACGGGAATAGCCGAATTATATATAGCCCTTGCCGTCGTCTCTTCATTAAAAACCCATAAATCTTCGATACTCCCCCCGCCCCTACCGACTATAATAACGTCAATTTTTCTTTGCGTCTTACCGTATAAATTCAAAAGCTCAATTGCGGCAACTATTTCGGTCGAGCTGTTCTTGCCCTGAACACTCGCATTAGCTAATATTATCGATACATTCTCGAATCTTGATTCTATGACCTTGATTATATCATGCAAAACTGCACCGTTTTTTGACGTAACTATCCCTATAGTTTCAGGCATAAAAGGAATTTTCCTTTTATGCGAATTATCGAATAATCCCTCTTTTCTAAGTTTACTCTTTAACCGTTCGAATAATATATAAAGCTCTCCGTAGCCGGAAGGTTCCAATTCTGATATTATAAAGCTATATTCCCCCCTAGGTTCATATAAGCCTATTCTTCCATAAGCGGTCACCGATAATCCGTCTTTAATTTCGCATCGTATTTTTCGAATATCGCTTTTAAAAATTATACATTTTAATTTTGCATATTCGTCTTTAAGATCAAAATAATACCCTGAAGAATAATTCGTCTTCAAGCCCGATATCTCACCTTTTACTTTTATATTATAAAAACTCCCTTCTATTGTTTCTTTCAAAAGACGAGAGAGTTCCGATACACTAAAAATTAGATTATTACTCATAATATTTTTATCCATGCCTTAATATTATCACATTTATATAATACGATAAACGTTTATCATTACGATTTACTATCTATATCTGTAGGCCTTTTATTCTTAATGAAAAAAGCAATAACTGCCCCTACTATCGTAATATACCCCAAAATCGCAAACAAATCTCCATAAGAGGCAACGTAAGCAAGCATATGTATGATATAATCAAAAAAGCTAAGTGCCGAGTTTGGAAATATCGTTCCCGGTCTAAAGTAGGCCGGTGCCTTATTCACTAAATTACTGCCAATGAACTTCATCATGTCGTGATATGTATAAAAATTGTATTTAATATCTCCCGCATACTGATTTAGGTGGTAAATCTGCCTAATAATAAGTTCATTGCCTATAAAAGCTATTCCAAACGAGGCCCCTATTTGAATAGTCACGGGGATTAAACCGGAAACCTCGGGTATTAATTTTTTCTTTACGGAATTTAAAGCGGCGCTCATAACCGGAGCATTCAACAATCCTATACCTACACCTCTTATCAGCTGGTTTACCACTATATCGTAAGCACTTGTATTTAAGGAGATATTATCGAACATAAACATAGAAGCCGCAACAATCAATAATCCTACAAACAGTGGATACCTCGGCCCTATTTTATCGGATATTTTACCGGAAAAAGGGGAAACAACCGCTACAGCGACGGCAGTAGGGGCCATTAATATCCCGGCATGCATTGCGTTGTAGTTTAAGACATTTTCCATAAAAAGAGGCAATAAAAACATTGAGCCGAAAATCCCCACTGCTCTTACCATATTAACCATGATTGATACAACAAAATTATAATTTTTGAATATGGCAAGATTAAGAAGGGGGGTGTCAACAAATAATTCGGTAATTATAAAAAAAACAAACGAAAATCCGCTTAAAACTTCGGATTGAATTATAATAGGTGCATTCCACCCGAAAGTCTGTCCTTCATTTAAGGCATATAGAAGCGAACCCATAAATAAAGCCATAAACAAAAAACCAAGTATATCGAATTTCTTTAAATATTTTTTTATGGGAACGTCGTACGGCAAAATCATAGCCGCCCCTAATATTGAAATGATTCCTATAGGAACGTTTACATAAAATATCCATCTCCAGTTTACAAAATCTACAAGATAGCCTCCAAGGGTAGGTCCGATAGCCGGAGCCACCATTGCACCTATTGACCAGATACCCATTGCTTCCCCTCTTTCATTGGGAGGAAAAACCTCTGCAAGTAGAACCAAACCGGTCGGGGTAAGTCCTGCACCTCCAATGGCTTGTAAAATGCGAAATATAATGAGATCGGTATAAGAAGGGGCAAGCCCGCTTAAAGCAGATCCGATAACAAATATAGCAAGAGACACTATAAAAGGATACTTTATCCCATATTTTCTCTTAAAATGCGCCATCGGAAGTATTACTATAGAATAAGCAATGGTATAAGCAATCATTACCCATTCGACGTCTGTGACGTTAATGCCGAAATGGGACATCATCTTTGGAAGGCCGACCGTAACTATATTTACGTCTAATATTGCCATAAATGAAGAAACAACCACAAGGGAAAGAACTATCCATTTATAATATTTATGCGATTTTTCAATCATTTATTTTATTCACTCAGATCAAGTCTCTTAATTGACCCCCCTATCTCTTCGAAAATACCTTATTTAAAAATCCCTTAAGGTTATCGACATACGAGTATAAGACCGGAACGACCACCAACGTAAGAAACATCGACGTCAAAAGTCCGCCTATAACGTCAATTGCCATAGGTGCCCTAGAAGAAGAACCGACACCCAAACCGGTAGCTATAGGAAGCATACCGAAAACCATTGCAAGCGTTGTCATTAAAATAGGGCGAAATCTTATGCTGCCGGCTTCAATAATAGAATCATGCTTATTTAATCCCTTTTCTCTGGATAATATTATAAAATCAACTAAAAGTATGGCATTTTTTACGACGAGCCCTATCAGTAAAATTATACCTATTAACGCGATTATACTTAAAGATTTGTGCATTAAAAGCAGCCCCCCTATCGCCCCTATAAGAGCAAAAGGAACAGAAACCATGATAACGAACGGGTCTATAAAACTGTCATAGAGGGAAGCAAGGATCATATATACTATAATCAGCGCCAAAAGCAGCGTTAAACCCATAGTACTGAACGATCGATTCAGTTTTGAAGCCATCCCGCTGAATTGATAAGAGTATAAAGATTTTTTAGGTATTATGCGGGATATATACTGTCTCACCTTTGCGATTCCGTAACTTAACGGAACGTGATTAGACATATTGGCATAAATAGTAACGGCATTTTCAAGATCTCTCCTGTTTATGACCTGGGGTCCTATCGTATTTTTAACGGATATTAAATCCGATAGAGAAATAAGCTTGCCCATATTATTGGCGACATAAAGATTTTTTATATCCTTTATATTATTTCTTTCATTCCCAAAAAGCCTTATCTGCTGGTTATAGGTATGTCCTTTATATATAAAATTATAATCTTTAAATATATTTATATCCCCGCCTATAAGTGCATCTATTGTCTCAGCTATGGAAGACACGCTTACGCCAAGACTGCCGGCAAGATTTCTATTTACGTGAATCAAAAGCTCCGGCTGGCGAAACTGCATATTAGACGTCACGTCTACTAATCCGGGTACCTTCTTTAGGTCTTTTATGAGTTTTTTCGAATAGGTTATTGTCTTTTTAATGCCAGGACCCATTATGATAACTTGTAGCGGAGAAACATTTGAAGAAGCGCCTCCGATAACCGGCATATCCATTACCTGAGTAAAAACACCGGGGGTTACGGATAAATTTTTTCTCACTATCTTCATTACTTGCTGTTGATTGAGATTTCTGGAGTTTTTTAAAGAGACGAAAAATAACCCTTTATACCTTGAACCGTTAACGCCGGACGCCGTAGCCATAAAAATAGATTTTTCGAACGGGGTTTTCTTGACTATTTTATATAAAGCATGCGAATATTTCTTCATGACCTTTACGCTCGTACCTTCGGGAGCCTTAAAATAAATAAGAAAATTACCGGAATTTGACGGAGGCATCATCTCTTTCCCAATATATTTCGTTAAATACAGCGAAAAGGCAAATATAATAATCGCCGATATTATAATCGCCGACCTATGATCCAGGCTCCAGCCTATCACCTTTTTGTAAATATTAGTCGTCTGCTTCATAATATTTTCAAAAAATATGAACAAAAAACCGTGATCCTTTTTATAAACGATAAAACGTGACGACAGCATCGGCGTAAGAGTAAAAGAAACTAACAATGAAATTAAGACGGCAAAGGCGACGGTTAAACCAAACTCATAAAAAAACCTGCCTATCATACCCGGCATAAACGCAACCGGAACAAAGACCGCTACGATAGAGAAGGTTGTGGCCATCACCGCTATGCCGATCTCTTTCATAGATTTGGACGATGCATACATCCTATCTTCTCCGTTTTCGACATGCCTGTAGATATTCTCTAAAACGACTATGGCATCGTCTATCAAGAGACCCACCGACAGTGATAGCCCCAGCATGGTCATATTGTTGAGAGAAAAATTCATAAGACGTAAAAAACCGAAAGCAGAAATTATTGCGGCGGGTAATGCCGTTGCCGCAATTAAAGTGGTTCTTAAATTTTTTAAGAAGAAAAAAACAACAAATATAGTAAGAATGGTTCCCCATATTATATCGAACTCTACGTCCGATATCGACTTTTTTATAAAGGTCGCACTATTATAAGCAATTTGTGCATTAACTCCGGAAGGCAAAGACGGTCTTATCAAGTTTAGAAGATGTTTTGCTTCGGCGACAACCTTGACGGTATTAGCGTGCGTCTTTATAGTAATTCCAAGTCCTACAGCAGGCTTCCCGTCAAAGGTTGTAATGGACGCCTCCGGGGCTTCCGAATTCACGGCACGCCCTATCTGCGAAAATCTGATGGGTATCCCTTTATAATTACCGATAACCATCCTATCAAACCCTTTTGCCGTATGAAGTCTTCCCTTAAGATAGGTGAAATATGTTTTAGTGTCGGTCTTTAGATTTCCGGTGGGTGCGGAAATGCTTTGAGACTTAATGGCACTAATGACCTGATTAATACTAATGCCGTGGGCCGTCATCTCATTATTGTTTACATAAAAAATCATCCTCCTGCTTCTTATCCCGCCTATAATAATCCGACCGGCTCCGGGAAGCCTTTCAAACTTTCTTTCTAAGACCTTTTGCGCATAAAAAGACAAGAATCTTCTAGACCTGTCACCGGACAAGGCAATCCACATAACGGGAGAAGAATTTACGTTAAGCTTTTTAATGACCGGCGTATTTATATTTTTAGGTAGTGTATCCAATATTGCATTAACATCTGCGGTAACGGACTGATAACGATGAGCGATGTTTCTATTTAAATGAAACTCTATGATGACATTACTCATCCCAACGCTGCTTGAGGACATTATATGTTTTATGCCCGAAACCGAATTCACGGCATCCTCTATCTTTTTCGTAACGTCAAGCTCCATTTCTCTCGGACTGGCGCCGGGCATTGTCGTCGTAATAGTTACTATGGGAAACTGAATGCTTGGATAAAGATTTACTGCAAGGGCAAAATAACCGAATATACCGAAAACAACGAAAATACTGACCATCATTACTGCAAAAACCGGCCGTTTAATTGAAATATCTGATATTTTCATTTTATCTAACCCTCTTTGCTATGAAAACGCGTTCATTGTTATGCACTAAGCTTGAACCCTTAACGACTACGGTATCATTATCGCTTATACCCTTCGTAATCTGCAGGTATCCATTCTTAGAAATTCCTACGGATACGTCTCTTCGTTTAACGATGCCGTTTTTATATACAAACAAATAGTCCCTCTTTAATGTAATTATGACGGATGATTCCGGCACAAAAAGACCATTTTTTACAAATCCCACTGAAAATCTGACGTTCGCAAAATCCTGCGGTTTTATAAATTCTCTATTATTGCCAAAAATAGCCTTGATTTTTACCGTCCTGGTATCCGGATCTAGCGAAGGACTTATAAAATAAATACGCCCTGAAAAAATCTTCCGAGGATAACCTTTAACGATTGCGGAACAGGTTTCTCCGTTTTTTATAAACGGCACATAACTCTGCGGAACGTGAAATTCCAACTCTAACGGCTTCAATGCGACAATACTGTATGATAACATACCCACGTTGACATAATCCCCAAGGTTAATACGTCTTTCATAGACAATGCCGCTAATCGGCGAAACTATTAATGTATCCTTATAATTTTTTTTGTCTAATTTTAAAAGCGACAACGCTGCATCATAAGAAGATAACGCCTGTTTCAAACTCGAAACCGCACGATCGTAATTAACGGCCGTCAATAATTGTTTTTTAAACAGCATCGTATCCCTTTTCAACATTGATTCTGCAAGGACATAAACGGCTTTTTTCTGCCTAGCGGCGGCCTCCTGCGATTTCATTGTAAAGTAGGCTTTTTTTCTATCTACTACGGCTAATACCTGCCCCGCCTTTACGGAATCACCGTCTCGGGCAATAACCTCCGTAATCTGGCCGGGCGACCTTGACGATACATTTGCGACATTATACGGCAAGAAGTACCCCGGTTCCTTTAAGTAAATTTTTGTGCTCAAAACCTTAACTTTAGCAATACTTATCGGGGTTGCCGTCTTTACCCGGGTATTCTTTTTTCCGCAGGCGGTAAGTGACAGGGCTGAAATCAAAACAAGCACGGTAAGGACAGGCAGCAGTATTTTTATTTTGTTGATTTTACTTTTCAGGGCATGCATTCTATATCCTCCGAATATTCTTAATAATTAAGACCAGGTTTAAGTGTGGGGTCTGATTATTCCGTGTATCAACAGGTTAAATATATCTTCCGAATCTTTTTTAATCATTCCCTCCGTAAGCTCGTATTTATCGTTAATAAAATTATATATGGCGTTTGTTTTGATTAAAGAGGCAAGCATATATCCAACCTTTAAGGGATCTAAATCGCCCCTAAACCTACCGGATTGCATTTCAGATTTAATAATTTCGCCTATGAAATTTGTATATCTTTTTCTTCTCAGATTCAAAGACTCCTTAGATTTTTTTTTCAAGAAAACAATATTAACCTCATCTAAGAAGATTGTTTTAAAAAAATATCTATTTTCATAAATATAATTTAAGTTCTCGGAAATTAATGTTTTTAATTTTTCTATACCGCCTTTTTCTTTTTCTACTTTACCCTTAATTCTTTCAAACATCCTTTTGAATCCGAGAGACAGAACCTTCTCCATAAGTTCGTTCTTGTCTTTAAAATAAAGATAGACCGTTCCCTTTGCGATGCCGGCTTTTTGCGCTACTTTATCCATAGTAAGAGCAGAAAAACCTATTTCCTCAATCAATTTTCTTGAAGATGACATAATCAATTCATATTTATCCACATTTTCCATCATATCTTAATTTTATTATAATGACTTTAAAGTCATTATGCAATAAAAAAATATTCTAATCCTGACAAAACTTCATTAAAGGTTGTCTCGTTTTTTTTATCAGAAAAGATAATGCCAAGAGCATTAATATTGCATAAATTACGAAAAAAATAAAATGAATTATACCGTTATCTTGCAAGCCTAATCCATAAATCAATAAATTTGCAAAAATCAAAATCGGAAACGACCACATTAGAATCCAGCCTTCTATAAAATGAAAGCAATGAGCCTCTTTTCCGTATAGTCCCGCAACACCCGTAAGCACTAATCCGATAGATATGATTAAAACCTCCGAATTTTTAAGGAATATATCACCGACACCTATAAGAATTCCCAATATTATGCATGAAAGAATGAATATTTTTATCTCTCTTTTCCAAACTAAGAGAAATATCCCGGAAGTAAGAGAGCCAAGATAAAAGATTAAAATTCCTGCAGAAAAGACCGGCAAATCGTAAAATAGATAAGAAAAAACAAATAAAACTATACCGACATAGCCTATTGCATAACCTGACCTATATATTATGTCATAAATTTTAGGATAATAAATATCGGTGTCCATATCCTTCACTTTTTCTATTTATAGCAACTTATGGCGTCGCTTACGGGTTAATAGTAATGTGTACGATAAAAATATATATAATATTATTATTCAATATTGCCGAGAACAGTAAGATTTCTGCCCTCTTTATTCTCAAATAACCGCCGAGAAACTCTTTTTACCGCTACTTCGTCAACTTCATCTATTTTTTTTAAAACATGAGCCTCAGAAACGTATCCGCCTTCGTAGATTTCGTTTATAGCATTGCGATTCATTATATGCCCAGTAGACTCTACGCTTAGAAGAAATCCATCATATATGTGTTTTTTCGCATTCCGAATATCTTTGCCCTTAATATTATTTTCTACTATATCGTCTATTATGCTAAAAATTAGTTTTCTTGAAAGTTCAAATTTATTTGGAGAAACGCCTGCGTATATATATAAATAACCGTCAAATTTATGAAAAACAACATTGGAATAGATGGAGTACGCAAGCCCTTTATTTTCTCTTACTTCTTGAAAAAGTTTGGAACTGACCGAACCGCCTAATATCGTATTTAAAACCTCCAATGTAAAAAAATCTTCATCAGTCCTGCATATGCCATCGAGACCTATAAGAAAATGCGTTTGTTCCAAATCTCTATCATGAAAAAAATTGCCGTACACCTTGGACGCTTCTATCGTTTTTTCTACTGCTTTATCACCTGCATCATAGACTGTTTTACTCATATGCCGGTTTATAGAATCGGCTATTTTATCATGCTCAAGGTTTCCTGCAACTGAGATCACCATATTCCGGGGATTATAATGAGAGTGGTAATAGCTTAATATTTTTTCTCTGTTAAAATTATTTATGGTATCTGCAGTTCCAAGTATCGGATAGGCATACGTAGAATTTCCGTAAAAATCTTTATGAAAAAGTTCCATGGAATAATCGGAAGGGTCGTCCTGAACTCCTGATATTTCCTGCAAAATTACGCCTTTTTCTTTTTCTATTTCGCCTGCCGGAAAAATCGAATTGAACATCATGTCTATTAGGAGATCTATGGCACTATCATAGTTTTTATATAGGGCTTTAGTGTAAAGGCAGGTAAGTTCCGTTCCCGTAAAGGCGTTTAATGCGCCGCCCATAAAATCTATTTCTATATTTATATCCCTATACGTTCTATTTTTAGTTCCTTTAAAGAGCAAGTGCTCTATAAAATGAGATATACCGTTAAAACCGGCAGACTCATGAGCGCTGCCGGTTTTAACCCATAATCCTATACTTACGGAATTAAAATGCGATTTTTTTTCGGTTATAAGCGTGATGCCGGACTGTAATATTTCTTTTTTAAAATTTCTCATAAAGTTTCTTTTCTGGAAAGTTTTATTTTACCCGCTTTATCTACGTCTATGACCTTAACTTTTATCTCGTCTCCTTCCTTCAAAACATCGGAAACCTTTTCTACCCTTTTATTGTCTATCTGAGAAATATGAACAAGCCCGTCGGTTCCGGGAAATATCTCGACGAATGCCCCGAAATCCATTATTTTTCGAACCTTACCATAATAAATCTTGCCTATTTCTGCCTCCTGGGTTATATCGTTTATCATAGCTACGGCAAGATTCAAAGACTCTCCATTAGAAGAAGAGATGGTAACCTTTCCCGAATCCTCGATATCAACCTTTGCTCCGGTTTTTTCTATTATTCCCCTAATGACCTTTCCGCCGGAACCGATAACTTCCCTTACCTTTTCGGGTTTGACCGATATCGTAATTATTCTCGGGGCATTCTTAGCCATTTCCGTTCTTGGTTCGGATATCGACTGAAGCATAATATTGAGTATATGCAAGCGACCTTCCTTTGCCTGAGAAAGAGCATTGCTTAAAGTCTCTCTCGTAACCCCTGAAATTTTAATATCCATCTGTAAAGCCGTTACGCCCTGTGCGGTACCCGCAACCTTAAAATCCATATCTCCAAGATGGTCTTCGTCTCCTAAAATATCGGAAAGAATTGCAATCTTATCCCCCTCTTTTATGAGTCCCATCGCAATTCCGGCAACAGGAGCCTTTATCGGGACACCGGCATCCATCAAAGATAATGTTCCTCCGCAAATCGTAGCTTGCGAAGAAGAACCGTTAGATTCGAGTATCTCAGAAACCAATCTTATAGTATAAGGAAACTCCTCCGCCGTAGGAATAACATATCTAAGAGCCTTTTCACCGAGCGACCCGTGACCTATTTCTCTCCTGCCGGGAGATCTTAACGGCGCAACTTCACCTACCGAAAACGGCGGAAAATTATAATGCAGCATAAATCTTTTAGTAGATTCCTTTTCCGGGGCATCTACTATCTGCTCGTCAAATTTGGTACCAAGGGTAGCAGCAACAAGAGCCTGCGTTTCACCACGTGTAAAAACTGCACTTCCGTGGGCCATCGGTAATTCCCCTACCGAACAACTAATAGGCCTTATATCCCTGAGACCCCTTCCGTCGATCCTTGATCCTTCATTGATAATCCTGCTTCTCAACAAATCCTTCTGAAGCGATTCTAATATTTGGTCTATTGACCTATCCTGATCGGGATAAGATTCCTTAAGGAGTTCTATAACTTTAGAGTTCAAATTTGCTATCTTTTCATTCCTTTCCAACTTTGCCGGTATTTGTAAGGCCTCGGACAAATCACCATAGGCAATCTCCTTAACTTTCTCGGGTAACCCTTTCGGCACTTCAATCTCTTCTACCACCGCTTTGTTAATATTTATTTCGGATAAAATATTATTCTGAAATTCTACCAGTTCCTTTATCTTACCGTGACCGAATTCTATCGCCGAAAGAATCTCCTCTTCGTCTAATTCGTTAAAACTGCCTTCTACCATCGTTATGGCATCTTTAGAGCCTGCGACTACGAGGAACATATCGCTACTTTCAATCTCTTTATATGTAGGATTTACGATAAAATCACCGTTTACTCGAGCAATTCTGACCCCGGCAGTAGGACCTTCAAACGGCACCTCCGAAATCATTAATGAAAACGAAACACCTATCATGGCGGCCATGTCCGGATCATTTTCGTCATCCATAGAGACGACGGTGGCTATCACTTGAGTATCAAAAAAATAGTTATCGGGGAAAAGCGGCCTTATGGGTCTATCCAAAAACCTTGACGTTAAAACCTCTTTTTCCGACGGTCTTGCTTCTCTTTTGAAAAATCCCCCCGGTATCTTTCCCGCTGAATAATATTTTTCTACATAATTTACCGTAAGGGGTAAAAAGTCGACACCTTCTTTTATCCGTTTACTTAAACATGCCGTAACAAGAACCTTCGTATCGCCTATAGTAACAAAAGCGCTGCCCGATGCCTGTTTTGCAAGCCTTCCCGTCTCAATAGTTATTTTTTTACCGTTAAGCATTAAAGTATTGCTTGTCATTTTATCTCCCGTTAAAATTCTATTAAGATTTGACACTATTATCAAACCTATCAACCTGATAATAAAGAATATATCTTTTTATTATCGTTTTATTTGCGCAGTTCAAGTGCTTTAATCAAAATTTTATATCTGGCTTCATCTTTATCCTTCAAATAATCCAAGAGGTGCCTTCTTTTTGATACCATTTTTAAAAGCCCTCTCCTTGAATGATGGTCCTTAACAAACTTTTTAAAATGTTCCGACAGTAGATTAATACGATAAGTGATCAATGCAACCTGCACCTCTACCGAACCGGAATCATTCTCATGCGTTTTAAACTTCTGAATTATTACATCTTTTTCTTCTCTTGAAATGGACATTTAAATTGACCCCCTCCTTAAATATAATATTTTGTTTTATTATTTACTCCGTTATATTAATTTTGAGGCTGTTCATCGGAATAATGTTTTCAGTTATAAAATCGACACCCTTCTCCAAAGATTCTAATGGCAGAGCTTCGGAAATATCGAAGCCTCCGGCATTTGTTCTTTTAAGACTGTATAAATGAGTCGGCATATCAAACTTATCCATTATGTCCTGCGCCATCGCCCTCACATATGTCCCCTTAGAAACGGTGCATTTAAAATTTATATACGGATTATCATACGATTTAACTTCAAACTCATATATTTTAACTACCGAAGTCGGATTATCCGGTATTATGTCTATGTGCTTCCTCGCATACTTATACAACGGCACTCCTTTGTATTTCTTTGCACTAAAAGCAGGTATCTTTTGAACGAAATCCCCTTTTAATTTACTTAAATAATCGACTATATTCTTTAATTCGAGACTCGTAACCTCTTTATTACCGTTAGAAGTACCTAAAATATCCAGGGTATCGGTACTCATGCCCAGCTTAAAAGTCCCTTCGTAAGACTTTGGAATATTTATGAGGTTATCTTGAAGTTTAGTCGCTTTATTTAAAAGAATCGGAAGCACTCCCGTTGCGAAGGGATCTAACGTTCCGGCATGTCCCACTTTGGGACAATTAAGCTCCCTCTTGATTAATGAGTCTACCCTAAAAGATGTCATACCTACCGGCTTGTCTACGACAAGAATCCCGCTTATGCCGTCATTTTTACATAACTTCATAGTTTAAATTATATAACCTCGCTGCAATATTTATACACTTCTTTTTTAATGTCGTTCAAATCACCGCTTGCCTTGCAGCCTGCCGCAAACTTATGTCCGCCTCCGCCGAATTTTTCGGCGACATAAGCGACATTAGCATAACTTTTAGATCTAAAATTTAATCTATAACGGTTAAAGCCCGTCTCTCTAAAAAATATCGCTATTTCAACATCCTGTATTGACCTTGGATAATTTACGAAATTTTCGTATAAACCGTTAACCCTATTTCCATCCGACTCTTCCAAGACATCCTCTATCATCTTTTTAGTCCCGACCATTGATGCAACCCTTCCGTTTAAAGCGAATTCTAATGTATTTAAACTCTTTCCCAACAAAAAATACATCTCAGCCGGTTTTGTTTCAAAAAGTTCGGTAGCAATTTTAGACAAATCCAAATTATATCCGCTTAAAACGGAACAGATATAAAAAGATCTTTTGTTAGCAGAAGAATAATGAAAAGAACCGGTATCGGTCAAGATAGAGGTATATAAGGACAATGCAATATCGTCGTTTATAAAGGATAATACACCCTTTCTTGCCTCCAAATCGCACGGAAGCGGCTCTTTTAAAGTATCTCCTAAAAAATTATCGTATGGAGAAAAATTAATTCCGCACGTACGAGCGCCATATGCTAATAAAAGATAAAAAAGAATCTCTCCGGCTGAACTTGCATCCGGCAATACGAGGTTTAGATGTCCGAAATAAGTATTCGTAAAATGATGATCTATGTTTATTATCCTATTAATACCAAAAAGCTGCTCATAACCGGAACCTATTCTGGAAAATTCACCGCAATCTACAACTACAAGCAAATCTATAGGTTCTTCCGGAAACTCGTTTATAAATTTGTCCGTCTGCGGCAAAAATTTTAAGTTATTCGGAATTTGGTCTTTATCATAGAAATAAACGTCTTTATCTAACGCCTGCAAAAAAAGCCCTACGGCAATTACAGAGCTTATAGCATCGCCCTCCGGGTTTTCATGAGTGGCTATAAGGACTTTTTTAGATGTTTCTATGACGCGAAATATATCGTCCGTAAAATCATTTAATGCCTTTAAATCCGAAACAGAATATTCTTTTTTTATAGATATCATAATAACGGCATGCTCTAAATTTATTATTATTCGCTATTTGCCGGAGTTATACTCGTTTATAATCATATTTATCTTGTATGCCTCATGTAATCCGCCATAATATTCAAATCTTATATCCGGTACAACCCTTAATAATACTTTAGAGAACACCTCCCTTTTAATAAAATTTTTGGAACTCTCAAAACCGCTCAGCGCCTTTTTTATCTCCTTTTCGGGACCTATTACGCTAAAAAATATTTTGCAAAACTTTAAATCTTTAGAAACCTCGGCATTTAAAACGGTAACATTTTTAAGCCTATTGTCGTTCACTTTAAATTCTAAACACAAAGAAACCTCTCTTGCAATGAGGTTTGAAACTCTTTCGTTTCGTTTAATCAATTCTTGTATTACCTCCCGAAGCTTCCCGTAAAAACTTACGGCAACTACGATTCAAGGGTTTGTTTTATGTATTCTATATCGTAAGATTCTATTATGTCGCCTACTTTTATATCGTTGAAATTCTCAAGAAGTATTCCGCATTCAAAATTTATCTGAACATCTTTAACGTCTTCTTTAAATCTTTTTAACGAATTTATGTGTCCGGTATGGATTACGACACTATCCCTTAAGAGTCTGATATTAGACGATCTCTTAATAAACCCGTCTATCACAAATGACCCTGCAACCGTTCCGGACCTTGGAACGACAAATACGTCTCTGACCTCTGCCTTACCCGTTATCCTCTCTGCCTCTACGGGAGACAATAGTCCTTCCATTGCGTCCTTGATATCCTTAACCGCATCATAAATAATACCGTAATATCTTATCTCTATCCCTTCATTTTCGCTCAAAACCAGAGCTTTAGGTTCCGGACGAACATTAAAAGCGATAATTATAGAGTTAGTAGCCCTTGCAAGCATGACATCGCTTTCAGTAATCGCCGATGCCCCGCTATGTATAATATTAACTTTTACTTTTGCATTGGAAAGTTTTTTGAAGGACTGTATTAGTGCCTCCATAGAGCCATAAACATCTGCTTTGACTATTAGTTTCAGTTCCTTTACATCGCCCGACTTTATCTTTGCGTATAATCCTTCAAGCGTCAGTCTCGCATTGGAAGTCAGCTCCGCCTCTCTATGTTTTAGCTGCCTTTCTAAGCTTATTCTTTTTGCATCCCTTTCGTTTTTCAGTACGATAAAATTGTCACCGGGGGACGAAACACCCTCTAAACCGAATATCTCTATAGGAGTGGATGGGGCAGCTTCGCTTATTTTATTACCTCTATAATCCAGCATGGCTCTAACTTTAACGTAATATAAACCGCATACGGCACTATCATTGACCCTCAATGTTCCGCTCTGTATTAATATCGTAGCCGCGGGTCCCCTTCCTTTATCTAACTTAGCTTCGATAACCGTCCCTCTTGCAGGTTTATCCGGGTTTGCCTTTAATTCTAAAATTTCGGCTTGAAGCATGATCGCTTCGAGAAGATCTTTTACTCCGTTACCAAGTTTAGCGGAAACATTTACATACAATGTAGTTCCGCCGGACTCCTCCGGAACGAGACCATATTCCATAAGACTACTTTTGATTTTATCGGGGTCTGCACCGGGCTTGTCTATTTTATTTATCGCTACTATTATAGGAACATCGGCTGCCTTGGCATGGTTTATCGCCTCTATAGTTTGAGGCATGACGCCGTCGTCAGCTGCGACCACCAGGACTACTATATCCGTTATGCCGACACCCCTTGCCCTCATTTGAGTAAATGCTTCATGACCAGGCGTATCCAAAAAAGTAATCATAGAGTCGGCAACCTTGACGCTGTAAGCGCCTATACGTTGTGTTATCCCCCCTATTTCATTAGACATTACGTTTGTTTTCCTTATGGCATCAAGCAAAGAGGTCTTGCCGTGATCGACATGTCCCATAACCGTAACTACCGGCGCACGAGACATAAGCGTTTCCGGGGCATCTACGGATTCTTCCAATGCAATAGTTTCGTTAAATCCGACGTTATCTACGGTATATCCATATTCGGAGGCGATAAGTGAGGCGGCATCTATATCTATTACATGATTAATGGTAGCTATGATTCCTACATCCATTAATTTTTTTATAACTTCAGATGCCTTAACACCTACCGTCTGAGATAAATTGTTTACGGTTATGCCGTTGCTTATTTTAATTACTTTTTTCGAAGCTTTCCTTTCCGGTATTATCTGCTTAGCTCGAACAGCTTGTTTAAATGATTTGCCGCTTCCGAATTTTCTTCTATGCTTTCTATAAACAAAAGATTCTCCCTCTCTAGAAGCATCTACAAATCTTTTATGCCCCTTTTTAACTTCATCTTTTTTAATAGGTTTTTTATGTAAAGCGGCAACACGGCCTTTCTCACCCCCCGTATTTTTTGCTTTTGGCGGCACTGAAGTCTTTGTTGCACTTAACGCATCGGTATTTCCGCGGACCGGTTTTTTACTGCCGTTTTTGGATACGGCAGTATTTTCTTTTGGCGATGCCGGTGTAACAGAGCCGGCCTTTTCGACTTCAGCAATTTTCGATTTAGAACTATCATCCTTCGCTAAAATATCGTTAGATTGCAAGGGAGATTCTATCTTGCTTTCAGAGACCGTTTCTGTCGAATTTACCTTAGTTTCTTTTACTTCAGTTTTAGTTACCCTTCTCCTTATAACACCTCTAGAAACCCTTCTTTCTTCCATCTTCTTATCTTCCTTTTTAATAAAATCCTGCTTATCCGTCATTTTTTTCCCGATTTTAGTTAATATCGTCGTCTATTTTTTCTTTAAGCAAGGTATCTGCCTTTACTCTGTCTAAATATTCCTTTGCAGAGCCGATTATCTTTTCCGCTTTTTTTGCATCCACCGCAATGTCTCCGGCTAATTCGGACACATCTGCATTTACGATATCGTCAACCTTTGTATAGCCGTTTTGATATAAAAGCTTTGCGGTAATGTCCCCGACTCCGGGTATATCCATAAGTTCCTTATATGCGGCCTTATCCTTTGCGGTAATTTTAGACTCACTGACTATATCTATCTTATAACCGACAATTTTTGTAGCAAGTCTTACGTTCTGCCCCTGCTTGCCGATAGCGAGAGCAAGCTGATCATCCGGAACTATAACCGTAATTGATATCGCATCTTCGTTGATTATAACGCTGGATGCATCTACCGAGCTCAAAGCAGAGACAACAAACTTTGCCTGACTGTCCGAATAAGGTATAATATCTATCTTTTCCCCTCTAAGTTCATTTGTTATACTCTGAATTCTAATTCCTCTCATCCCCACGCATGCCCCGACCGGATCAACGTCCCTGTTTGTTGTAGCGACGGCAACTTTAGACCTAAATCCCGGAACCCTTGCTACCTTTACTATTTTAACCACTCCGTCATAAATTTCCGGAACCTCCGCTTCGAAAAGTTTAATCAAAAATTCATCAGAAGCACGGGAAAGAATAAGCTTTGGCCCCCATTTTTCCATTTTAATATTTGATAATACCGATCTTATTCTATCATGTGGTTTGTATATTTCGCTGTAAATCTGCTCCTGCTTAGGTAAAATTGCCTCTGTTTTTCCCAAATCTACGATTATCACCGACCTTTCCACCTTTCTGACAAGTCCGCTAACTATATCTCCTTTTCGTTCGTTAAACTCGTTAAAAATATTTTTATACTCTATTTCCTTTATTTTTTGAAATATAACCTGTTTGGCTACCTGAGCTTCTATCCTGCCGTATATGTTTTTTTCGACCTTGAGCCCAAGACTGTCTCCTAAAATTGCTTCAGGATCGTTTTTAAGCGCTTCTTCAAAGGATATTTCCGTATTGGGATTTTTAATATCATCCGCTTCTACCACCTGTTTAAACATAAATACCTCTATCTCTCCGCTCTCTTCGATAAAATGCGCTTCTAAATCATAACTAATACCCAGATTCTTTCTGGCAATGGCAAGTATTGCCTGCTCCAGCGCTTCTACGACTAAATGCCTTTCTATGTTTTTATCCTTAGATACCTGATCTATCACCGGATTAAGGTCGTTTATGACGATTTGAGACACTTTATGACTCTCCTTAATGTTATAAAATTATATTATACGACTAACAGATTTCCTTTTACAATTTTAAAAAACGGAATGATTCTGTCTTTGCTTTCTACTTCATCTAAAATTTTTATTTTAGCGCCGCCGGAATCTATGCCTGTGTTTTCGGTGTCCATTATTCTTCCAACTAAATCTAATCTGCCGTCTATTTCATTTTTCAACAATATTTTAACTCTTTCCCCTTTGTATTTTTCATAATCTTCAAATTTCAAAAGAACTCTATTTATACCGGGAGATGAAACCTCAAGAATATACTTAAATTTTATCATATCCTCAATATCCAAAATCATACTTAATTTCTTCGATACGTCAGATAACTGGGATACCTTGATCCCGCCGTCTGAATCAATATATACTCTCAAGATGACGCCGTTATCCTCTACTGCAGGAAGGAACACAACTCCTACAAGATAACACCCGTAATAAAGTAGTATCTCCTCAATAATATTCTCTACGTCTTTTATTAAATTTTCATGCATAAAACAAAAAAAGCGGGTGTAACCCACTTTTTATAAAAACCCCCCGGTTCTTGAAACATTCTTTTACATACTTAACTATAGAATTATATATAAAATTTAATAAAATATCAACAATAAATTTTATGTCCATATCTGACCGAATGCAAAAATAGCCCGCAAGGAGGTGCGCACGGAACATTATACGACAAATTCTTTCCTTCCAGCATGTCTGCCAAGTGTGCCGATTCCGTTTTACCGGTTCCGCATGAAACGATAGCTCCGATTATCCTTCTAACCATGTGCCTCAGAAATCCTTCTCCATTCACTAAAATGTCGAACCCGTAGTTTTTACGAAAGATTTTTATCTCAGAAATAACCCTGTAATAGCTTATGATACGTCTTTTTTTTTCTCTTTTTGCAAAGTTAAAAAAATTATTCCTACCCGTAAAAACCCTTGCAGATTCACTCATAAGGCCAAAGTTCAATTCTTCTTTGACAAACCATGAATGACCGGATAACAGTGGACTTCTTGATACCGAATTTATTTTATAAAGATAAGTTTTTGCAACGGTATCGTGGGTGGCGTGGAACGAATCGTGAACTATCTCCATATTTTTTACGGATATTTCCGAAGGAAGAATACCGTTTAGCGAAATTTTAAACTTATTCACATCATAATAAAATGGAAGCTTAAAGTTGGCAACTTGGTTCATCGCGTGAACACCGGCGTCGGTTCTTCCGGAAGCAAATAATTTTGTATTAAATTTCGTAACGATACTTATTGCTTTTGAAATCTCGTCTTCTATCGTTTTATTTTCGTATGTTTTTTCAATAACATTTTGAATCTGCCAGCCGTTAAAATTCGTGCCATCATACTCAAGAACTATCAAATAATTCATTTTAAACTATATTTAAAATTATTATCTCTTCTTAGACAATATATACCTTAACGACCTTAAGGATAAACCTAAACTTTTTGCCGCTTCATGTTTAGAATTATTCTTCGCGGTTCTGTCCGTCGTTATGCTTTTCTCTATATTTTTTATAAAATCGTTAAGCGATAAGCCTTCTTCTTTATTAATACGGTCAAATATCTCGACTATTTTAGACATATTATACACATAATCGCCCCTTTTAGCTACTTCTCCGTTTATTTCATTCGGCGTATCACCTTGAACCCTTTCTTGATGCCGATATTTTTCCGGTTTTTTTAGGTCGAAAATATAATCGGGAAAACACTCTACATCAATTTCTTTAGGCTCATTTGTTATGCCCTCCCCGCCGCAATAGATACATGCCCTTTCGATAATGTTTTCAAGCTCTCTCGTATTTCCGGGATAATCATACTCCATAAGAGCCGACAATGCCTCGGGCGAAATAGAATTTACATGTTTAGAGAACCTTTTCAAAAAATATGATATCAGTACCGGGATATCTTCCTTATGCTCCCTCAGTGGCGGCATTTTAATGTTTATCGTATTTAACCTGTAATATAAATCATCCCTAAATTTTCCGGCCGATATTAATTCGTTTAGATTCCTATTTGTAGCCGCAATAAACTTTACTTTCATAGGTTCCTCTATATTAGAACCTAATTTTCTATATACCTTTTCCTGCAAAATCCTCAAAAGTTTTACCTGAACTTGTAAGGACAAATCACCTATTTCATCTAAGAAAAGGACTCCTCCGTCAGCATATTTTATTAAACCCATTTTTCCGGTTTCGGCACCGGTAAATGCACCCTTTACGTAACCGAATAGCTCACTTTCCACAAGGTTTTCAGGAATTGCTGCCAAATTAACGGGGACAAACGGAACGCTTTTAACACTGCCTAAATTTTTGGAATAAATCTCATAAATCAATCTTGCCGCTAATTCCTTTCCCGTTCCGGATTCCCCTGTAATAATAATATTGCTAAAATTGGAGGAAACACAAGATATATCTTTTAAAACATTTTTTATTGCTATGGATTTACCCTTTATCGTACCTAAGGCAAGTTGAACCGTTTTGATGCTATTCAATTCTTCATAAACAGAAAAATAGTCTATCGCCCTCCTTACTATTATCTTAAACTCCTCGTTGTCGAACGGTTTGGCTATATAATCGTAGGCGCCTAATTTTATGGCCTCTACGCCGGTTTTTACGTCAGAATATGCCGTCATAAAAATAATCGGAAGTTTATTATTATATTTTACGCTTAGATCTATCCTTTCACTCTTAAAGTATTTTATAAAATCTATACCTGAAACTTCAGGCATTTTAACATCTGAAATAATGAGGTTAAAATCAGTCGCATCAAGGAGTTTTTTCGCAACATTCACACTTTCGGCAGTATAAATATCGTACCCCTCGAATCCGAGAAGTATCTTAACAGATTCAAGAATAGATTTTTCGTCGTCTATTATTAATATTTTCCTTTTATCGTCCATTTCAAAAAAAATAGATTAACGGTTTAACAAGGAATGCTTATCCTTATTAATGTCCCCCTGTTAACCCTGCTTATAGCCTCTATCTCTCCATTGAGGCTTTCCGTTATTGAATAAACAAGCGATAAGCCAAGCCCAAATCCGTCTTTCTTGGTAGTAAAAAGAGGTTTAAAGGCATTTTTTAACGTAAAATCATCCATACCTTCGCCGTTGTCGGAAACACTTATAGAAACATATCTTTTATTTCCCGTTTTTTCAACTACCTTTGAACCCAATCTGATAATACCCGTCCTAAATTCCTTCTTGCCTGCAAGTATAGTCTTTTTGGTTGATTGTACAGCATTTTGCATGACATTCAATAACACGTGTCTGACCCTGCTTTTTTCGGAAAACACGTTTATTTTTTTGTTGATGCTGTTATGTATTTTTATTTCCGCCTTTTCGCTGCAGCAATTTGCGATAGAATCCATAAACCCTCGTATCAAATCCTCCGCCAATAAAAATAGGTTAAAATTTTCAAAATTAGCGCTGCCGCTTACATTTTTTGATTTCACTTTAACGAACCCTAAGAAATCGTTCACCAAGTTATCCAACCTCTGCGCTTCGATTTTTATTATGCCCGTTAATTTTTTATAATCACTACCGCCGAAGGATATATTTTCCGTATTTAAAACGTATGCAGATGTATTTAGCGCTGCAAGGGGATTTCTTATCTCATGGGCCAACCATCCCGCAAGCTTTCCGGCAGTAGCCAACCCCTCATTTATTTTCGATTCCATCTCTAATTGTTTTATATAAGTTATATCTCTAAACAAGAAGATAAATTTACCGGTTTTATACTCCTTGTTCTCTAACTTTGTCTCAGAGAATCCTAAAATCATATCTTTATATTTTAACTCAAACCTTTTCAATGCATTTTCGCCTCTGTCGTTTTTCGTTTCGGTTGTGGTTCTGTTTTTATGCATTTCATGTGTAGCACCTAATGGAAAATTTTCAAAAATATCGGTTATTTTCATATTAAAATTATATAAAATACCGGCTTTATCACGAAACGCCCTATTTTCGGAATCCGGTTCAAGCATTTGAATAGCAGCTTTATTCATAAAAATGATTTTGCCGCATTCGCCTAATACGATAATTCCCTGAGAAAAACTGTTAAATAATTCTCTATTAAAATTTTGCGATTTCCTTATGAATTCATCTCTCTCTACTATTCTGCCGCTTAAAATATCTAGCTCTCCAGAAAAATGGTACAAAAGCCAGCTGAATATCAAAACGCCGAGTATATTGAGGCTGGTTAAGAATAAAAGCTTATCGGGGCTTGATAAAAAATAGGCATGACGCCCAATATTGAAATAGTACTGCATATCCGCAGATATACCTATGGCTACCGCCGACGCTACTCCGAATATCATTACTCCCTTTCTTAAAAAAATAAATCCTGAAATAAGTACCAACAAATAGTATAAGAATATAAATTTGCCGTCTAAGCCGCCGTTAAACAATACTACAACGGATATTAAGATAAAATCGATAAACAGTTGAATGAATCCCAAGTAGATTAAATATGATAAATTTTCTTTCTTTTTGAAATAAAGGAGGGCTAAGGAATAAGTAATACTTAAAAATATTATGAAGGCTATAAGAAAATAAACAAAAAACTTATAATGGTTTATATATCTAAAATTAATTAAAACATATGCAAGTATTATTGTCGGAAAGGCAAGGAGCCTAAAGATTATTGTAAATTTTATTTTATCATATAAACCCTTATAAGCCTTTTTATTATCTTTTTTCATCACTTGATGGCTTTTCCTAGATTAAATATCGGCAGATACATCGCTACGACGAGAGTCCCTACGACTATTCCGAGAAATACTATCAACGCAGGCTCTAACATCTGAGTCAGATTGTTAACGGCATTATCTACCTCTTCGTCGTAATAATCGGCAACCTTAGCAAGCATGGCATCAAGATTTCCGGTTTTTTCTCCCACCATAATCATTTGAATAACAAGGGGCGGAAACAGTTTAGTTTTATTCAGTGCCGCACTCAAAGGAGAACCGGAGGAAACATCCTCTTTCGTCTGCATGAGGGATTCTTCGATAATTTTATTGCCGCTCGTCTTGGAAACTATTTCCAATCCGGCAAGTATAGGCACACCGCTTTCAACCATAGTGGAAAGAGTTCTTGCGAATCTCGCTATAGCCACCTTTTTAAATAAAGCGCCTACAAGCGGAATTCTAAGTATAATTCTGTCTATATTTCTCTTGCCGCTTTCCTTTTTCCGATATGCCTTCACCGCAAAAATAATTATGGCGGCGGCAATTATTATATATAATATATAAGCCCTCATAAAATCTGAGAAGGCTATAACCTCTCTTGTAAGGGCAGGCAATTTTGCGCCGACGCTTGCAAACAGGTTTGCAAATACCGGTATGACAAAGGTCATAAGAATAACAATAACGGCAACGGCAACGCTTAGAACAGCGATAGGGTATATCATCGCCCCTTTTATTTTTCTTTTCAATTTAAGTATTTTTTCGAAGTATGTTGCTAATCTTTTAAAAACTTTGTCTAAAACTCCACCCTTCTCGCCGGATTCCACAAGATTTACATATAAATCATTAAAAACCCTAGGGAATTTTCTAAGACTGTCAGATAAAGACGCTCCACTCTCAATCCCTTCCTTTATTTTTGTCAATATGCCCTTCAATTCTTTATTTTTCTGTTGTTCTATCATTATCAACAGACCTTGAAGTATCGGAACGCCGGAATCTATAAGGGAAGAAAATTGCCTTGTAAACATTATAAGATCGCTGTCGCTAATTTTGGTTTTAGCACCTACTTCCTTCACTCCCTTAAGGCTTAACGTGAAAAACTCGTTCTTTTTCTTAACGTTTATAGGATAAATACCCATTTTCCGTATCTCTTCTATTACTTGTTCGGGATTCTGGGCGGTAATAGTCCCTCTTAAATATTCCCCGGTATGTGTTTTTTTCCCTCTCCAAAGATAAGTAGCCATTTTATCGCTCCTATTAGCAAACTTATAAATTACCGAAATCTATGCCCGAAAAGGGCTTATTGTTACCGCCGTCAGACCTATTGTCCATAGCACCGATAGCGGAATTATTGATATCGCCTACTCCATCCCCCCTTACTACTCCCGTCAGACCCCCTTTCGATATAAGTCCTGAGCTTATAGTCTGCTTCAATTCTTCTACATCCGACGATCTGTTGTATGCGTCTTCCTCACTTATTATCCCCTTATTAACCAATGAAGCCAATGCCTGATTTAGTGTCTGCATTCCATACTTTTCCTGCCCGAGTTGGAGCTGAGAATAAATCTGATGAATCTTATTCTCTCTTATCAGATTTCTGATAGCTGCATTCGGTATCATTAATTCTGCCGCAAGCACCCTGCCGGTAGTGTCGCATCTTGGAATAAGCGCCTGCGATAAAACCGCCACAAGCGAAAGCGAAAGCGACGATCTTACTTCCGGCTGCTGATTGGGAGGAAATATATCTATAACCCTGCTTATCGTCTGAACGGCAGAGTTTGTGTGCAGGGTACCGAATGTAAGATGTCCGGTTTCGGCAATGGTGAGGGCTCCTTCCATAGTCTCCATATCTCTTATTTCACCTACGAGAACCACGTTCGGGTCTTCTCTTAATATATGCCTTAAAGCTTCTGAAAAACTGCTTGAATCCTGCCCTATTTCTCTTTGATTTACGAGGCAACTCTTATGAGAAAAAATATATTCTATAGGGTCTTCAATAGTTATTATGTGTTCATGCCTACTCTGATTTATAGCATCTATCATTGCGGCAAGCGTGGTAGTTTTGCCTGAGCCGGTCGGACCGGTTACCAAAACAAATCCTCTCGGTGCCTTAATGACTTCCCTAATCATAGGGGGGAGACCCAACGCGTCGATAGTGGGAATTTCATGCGGTATAACCCTGAATGCCCCCGCAACGGCGCCCCTATCGTAATATAAATTAGCCCTAAACCTTGAAACGCCCTCCTGACTGAACGAAAAATCCAACTCATGTGTTTCTTCGAACTTTTTTTTCTGCATATCCGTAATAACGCTATAACAAAGCCCTTGCGTATCTGCAGGCGTAAACACGGGAAAATCCAACGGAACCAACGACCCCCTGATCCTTACTTGGGGAGGTGATCCTACCGCTAGATGAAGGTCTGATGCCCCTTTACTAACGGTAATTTTTAATAAATCAATAATAAACGGCATACGCTACCTTCCTTTATTTGTATTCATAGTTATCTAATAATTACAGCATAACGACTCATTTGCCTTACCATGAATCTACGTTAAACGCTTATATCCATTCCGCCCATATATTGAATAATTTCTTCTAAGGACGTAATTCCATCTAAAAACTTATCTTTTGCCGATTCTTTCAATGTTTTCATTCCGTTTTTTACCGCAAGCTTCTCTATTTCAAATTCATTAGCATTTTTATATATTTTATTCTTAATATCATCGCCTACCTTTAGCACTTCATATATAGCAATCCTGCCCTTATAACCGGTTTTGTTACAAACGGAACACCCCTTCGCTCTATAAAACCTAACCTTAGCAATATCCGAATCTAAAAACCCCAAACCGGTTAAGGTTTTAATATCGGGATAATAGGGTTCCTTGCATTCGTTGCACAACTTTCTGACTAATCTCTGTGCTATTATTAAATTCAAACTGGAAGCGATGAGGAATTGTTCTACATTCATGTTGATAAGCCTTGATATAGTGGCGGAAGCATTGTTGGTATGTATCGTAGAAAGTACTAAGTGCCCTGTAAGCGCAGCCTTGATAGCAATTTCCGCCGTCTCTAAGTCTCTAATTTCGCCTACCATAATTATATCCGGATCCTGCCTTAAAAACGACCTTAACGCCTGAGCAAAGGTCAGACCTATCTCTTCGTTGACAAGTACCTGATTGATACCTTGCATCTCATATTCTACCGGGTCTTCTGCCGCAGAAATGTTTACATCCGACTTATTTAATTCGGAAAGTGCGCTATAAAGAGTGGTTGTCTTCCCCGAACCGGTAGGTCCGGTAACAAGTATTATGCCGTATGGCTTATATATAGCCGTTTTAAAATCTTTAAGCTGTGTTTCTGAAAATCCTAATTTTTTCATATCAAGCTGAAGGACTGATTTATCTAAAATCCTTATAGCTATTTTTTCTCCAAAAAGCGTCGGAAGACACGATACTCTCATATCTACCTCTCTATTATCTATCTTTGCCTTGATTCGTCCATCCTGGGGCAGCCTTCTCTCTGCTATATCAAGCTGAGACATAATTTTTAATCTTGAAATTATAGGATTTTTGAGATTTCCGGGTATTTTCATCTGCTCCATTAATTTTCCGTCTATACGATATCTTATTCTTATTATAGATTCATACGGTTCTACGTGGACATCACTGGCTCCTATCTTAACGGCATCTAAAAGAACCTTGTTGACGAATTTTATGATAGGCTGTTCGGAAGATGACCTTTGCAGTTCCGAAATATCTAATTCTTCGTTGGTTTCTTCAATAGCGATAGAATTGAGATAATCTTTATTTTCGGTAAGAATACTTGATGCATTATAATATTTAGATAATGCCGAGGCAATTTCGTTTTCCGAGGCAACGACTATTTCTACATTAAGTCCCGTTAAAAACTTTATGTCGTCTAAAGCCTCAAGTTTAGTGGGGTCGGATATCGCAAGATACAGGGTATTCCCCTGCCTTTTAAACGGTACTACTTGTAATCTAACGGCTAAATCGGGGGGGATGAGTTTTATTATACTTTCAGGAATCTCTCCTTCAAGTAAATTAACCGTTGCCGCCCCAAATTCTTTAGACAAAAAAGAGACAAGCTCCGAATCTTTTATAAAACCGAGTTTTGTAAGTTGCCCGCTTATACTGCCGCCGGCACGGCTTTGTTCTCCCAACGCTATACTAAGTTCATCGTTTGTTATTATACCGCTTTTTACAAGAATCTCGCCGAGCTTTAGATCTTTAAGCCTTTCGCCCTTGGCTATCCCTAATCTTGCCCTTTCTTGGATCAGTAATGCGTTAGATATATCATCCTTTTTTACGATACCGCGCTTTAATAGGATCTCCCCTAATCTCTCTTTCGGTAAATTAACGGATGACATAAAATCGTTGCTCATAGCTAAATTATCTTGTCTTTAATGATTTATTTAATTCCCTCATTCACTCCATGGCAATGTCCCGCATTTTTATTTTACCATACAAACTATAAACATAAAATTAATCAGACGGGCAATGCTTCTTTGAGAGCGTTAAAATCAATTCTTTCACCGGTCCATATATAAAAACTTTCTATAGCTTGAAAAAAAAGCATGGAAAGTCCGTTAACGGACATTGATGTTTTCTTTCCTATGCTATTCAAAAGTCGAGCCGCTTCAGCAGAATAAGAGATATCCATCAACAACGGTAAGGATTTCTTGTCAGATAAATTTTCTAAAAAAAATTGTTTGATTAATTCACCGCTTTCGCTTGAAGGTGTCACGGTATTGACAATAATATCACTATTTTCAAACACAGCCCTGCTCAAAGCATTATCTAAATTAAAACCTGAATAGATAACCGTTGAACCTGATTGCAAAACCCTTTTCCAAATTTCCGCATCCTCCTTAAGCATCATGGCTTTTTCTATGTTTCGATTAATAATCAATACGTCCTTCGCCGATTCTTTTATCAATGCATATATTATCGCCCTGGAAGCCCCACCTGCCCCTAAAACCGTGATTTTTTTATCTTTTAATCCTTCCTTAAATTCATATTTTACGGCCTTTATAAAACCGATTACGTCGGTATTATAACCGCTATAACCGCCGTCTTTTTCTAAATTTACGGTATTGACGGAACCGATAAGCTCGGCATCTCCGCTTAAACGATCTATATGGTCTAAAACATTTACCTTATACGGCTGCGTAATATTTGCGCCCTTTATCTTAAGAGCCTTAAAACCGTTAAATGCTACCGTAAACTTTTCGGGAGGGACATCAAATCTACCGTAACAGAGATTCACGCCTGCAAGTCTCGACATCGTGTTCTGTATTACCGGAGAGAGGGAATATTTTATATCGTAACCGAAAATACCGGAAAAAATTTGTTCTCTCATATTAAATACTCATCAACAATTGTTTTAAAAGATAGTCTATTTTAGCCGCCTTTTTATCATCTATGAACATATAGACATATCTTTCTATGTCCTGGGTAACCTTTATCAAAGACTGTTTATCTCCTTTATTTAAGCCGTTAAAATCGACCGGCACCTTATCCGCTTTGCTGCCGAGTTGCTCTCTTAATATTTTTTTAATAGAACTCACTATGTCGTATACCTTAGCAGTTTCATTCCTGGGAGGCTCAAGCTTTATATAGCCGCTTTGCAAGAGATTATAGAGCGTTTTGAACACAAAGAAATCATTTTCCACAGATAAAGCAAGTATTTGATTGATATTCTCTTTCCCGTTTACCAATGAAAGCACGTTCCATATCGCCGGGGTAAGCGATAACGGCCTTAAATTGCCGCTTCTATTTGTAACTATGATCGGAACATAATTCTTTGACGGGATAATTTTAGCCATTACGGCAAGTTCGTCACGCCTTTTTTTGCAACCCATCAGTATAGGCGATAAATTCATAGGCTGAGCAAAATTTATAACGTCGGGCAACGGTTTTTCGTCGAAAGCAAATTCTCCGTTGGTTAAAAAAAGTATATAGTTTAGCGTATCGGATATATAATTTGACGTAAACTCATGCTCCTTTGCCTTAGGTATGGTATCGGATTTGAGAAAATAGATATCGAAACCTGCCGTTGTTTTATAGTACGTCCTATATTTTTCCAGCACTTGAAGATATTCCTGCTTACTCATATTAAGCAATTTAACTACTAATTTTTCTAGAATATTATTATCGGAAATGGAAAGGAAATATAACATCCCTTCTTCTATGAAGAGCTTTGCCGCAAAATTCTCAAATCTCAGGTTAAGTACACCTGTTTTTTTCGAAATTTCTAAAAATTTTAATACGTCAAAAAGCTCCAGATTTGTTATGCTACCTTTTACGTCCATTATGGCAAACCCTTATTAAGTTTAAATTAAAAACAAACTCCCTACATGCGGCATAGATAAATTTAATTATGCCGTTTTTATTTGTGAACCTCTAACTCTTTAATTAAATGATACATAAATCTGTTGACCACTACTATAAATATAGACCCGAAAAACAGCACTAAACCTATAATAAAATAGGATAAAGCCATATTTTTAAGGGATTTAATAAAGAAAAATGCACCGGCTTCCGCCAAAAAGAAAAAAAACATAAATACCCACATTATAGTGAGCCATTTACCGACAAATCCCCCCGGCACTCTATTTTTTAGGGAAGCCGCTATAACCATATTCGCAAACATTATTATTGCACCGGCGGCAACGAGTAAATAAAAAAGACCCTTAAGTGTCAAGATCGAAGTAATTATAGACATTTTAACCTCCTCTCCAAAATTTTTTATTTTTTACGCTTATTTCCTTTATTATTTAATAAATTTAATAATAGTTTAATAATACAAAATAGATTTATTTTTTTCAATATGTTTTTTAAATTTTTTTTAAAGTTATGTTGAAAATTTTTTTTGTTTATCTTATAATTTAAGACATGAACACGGAAGATAAAGATGCGGGTAAGAATATAAATGCTTTAACTTTTGAAGAGGCCCTCAAAAAATTAGAAGAGAACGTACTAAGTCTCGAAAAAGGAGACCTCGGACTTGAAGATTCTATCAGGGTTTATGAAGAAGGCATAAAATATTCGGATTATCTCATTAAAAAACTCAATTCCGCCGAAAAAAAGGTAGAAGAGTTGACCGTGAAAAATAATGACGGAATTCAAGCCTCCTTAAGTACCGAACAACTGAATTTATGAAAGGCATAGACCGGTATATAGAGACAAATAAAAACCTGATTAACGATTTCATAAAATCCTATTTTAATAAAACAGAGTACGATAAAAAATTTCTCCACAACAAATTTTCGCTTACCGACACGATGTTATACACCTTGACCATGCCCGGAAAAAGAATCAGGCCGGTAATGCTCTTAATGACCGCCGACAGCCTTGGATTTTCCGAAAGAAAAAGACTGATTCCTTTTGCTTCCTCTCTCGAATTTATACATTCTTATTCCTTAATACATGACGACCTTCCGTCAATGGATAACGACAGTCTAAGGAGAGGAAAGCCTACGAATCATATAATATTCGGGGAAGCTTCGGCGATACTTGCCGGAGATGCCCTCCTTGCCGAAACTTTTGCCATTCTATCGGATAGAGAATATTCTAAAGGGTTCGACCCGAAAAAAATTATCGCGGTAATAAGGGAGCTTTCCTGCGCTGCAGGGGCGGGTGGGCTTGTGGAAGGACAGTTTCACGATATTAACTCATTCGGAAAGTTTTCTTTAGATATAGAAAAGATCGAATACATAAACGAAAAAAAAACTGCGAGCCTTATAAGCGCTGCTTGCGCCGCAGGGGCAATATTATCTTCCGACGATGACGACGTCATAAATAATTTTAAAAAATTCGGGGCATGCGTGGGATTGGCTTTTCAGTTAACCGACGATGTTCTGGGCATTACCGGAAGTAAGGAAATTATCGGAAAAACGGTCGGGATAGATAAAACCAATAATAAACTTACGGTTGCGGAAAACATCGGAATAGAAAAAACCAAGGAATTAATAAAAAAGTATAATGAAAAAGCTATATTTTATTTAGGCAAAACCGGGGCTGAAACGGATATGTTTATCGAATTTATAGATTACCTTACTGAAAGGATAAATTAATCCGGACGTATGGCCGGTACGACATCAGGATACATTAAAGATAACACATATTATTTAAATATTAGTATTAAACCGCCATGATATTAGACAAAATTAAAAGCCCGAACGATGTCAAAACCTTAAAGCCGGAAGAACTTGAAATCTTAGCGGGAGAGCTCAGGGAAGAAATAATAACTACTTGTTCAAAAAACGGTGGGCATATTGCCTCAAGTCTCGGAGTTACAGAACTTACTATCGCAATTTTAAAATCATTCGACATAGAAAATTCAGATAAAATAATATGGGACGTCGGGCATCAATCTTATCCGTATAAGCTTCTGACCGGAAGGAGAGAAAAATTTTCTACGCTTAGGAAATTGGGCGGAATATCTGGTTTTCCATCTATCAATGAAAGTAGATACGACTACTTCGGTACGGGACATGCCGGAACGTCTATTTCCGCCGCTCTCGGCATGAGCGTTGCGAAAGATTTGACGGGTAGGGGTAGCCAAGGCAGAATCATAGCCGTAATAGGGGATGCCGCAATATCTAACGGACTGGCACTTGAAGGCTTAAATAATGCAGGCTCTTTAAAGAGAGATATTATCGTTATTTTAAACGACAATGAGATGTCTATCTCTAAAAACGTCGGAGCAATTTCTAATTATTTGAACAAAATAATGAGCGGAGATTTTTATCAAGGGCTCAGAAAGGAAGCTGAAAAATTACTTAAGTCCATACCGCTGTTCGGAAATCAAATGGCAAAACTCGTCTCTAAGTTTGAAGAGTCTTTTAAAAATCTTATAGTTCCCGGAATTTTATTCGAGGAACTGGGCTTCACATACATAGGCCCCATAGACGGGCATAACATACCGTATCTATTAGATTCGTTTGAAAATATAAAAAAAATAAAAAAACCGATTCTCTTACACGTCATAACAAAAAAAGGTAAAGGCTACGGACCATCCGAGAAAAACCCTTCTATATTTCACGGTATATCGGCTTTTGACAAAAACACGGGATTAATTCTAAAAAAAACGGATGATATAACCTACGGCGAGGCGGCTTCTAATTTTCTAATAAATATTGCCAAAAATAATAAAAAAATAATAGCAATCACGGCTGCAATGCCTGACGGTACCGGTTTATCTAAATTTTCAAAGGTTTTTCCTGAAAGATTTTTCGACACCGGCATAGCAGAGGGACACGCCTCTACCTTTGCCGCAGGGGCGGCCGCAAACGGACTGAGGCCTTTTGTTTTTATATATTCTACTTTTCTTCAGAGATCTTTAGATCAAATCATTCACGATATATGTCTTCAAAATTTGCCGGTAGTATTATGTATAGACAGGGCAGGTATTGCGGGGGAAGATGGGGCTACGCACCAAGGAATATTCGACGTATCATTTTTAGGTTATATACCCAACCTTATTTTTATGTCTCCTAAAAATGAATATGAACTTATGCAAATGATTAAAAGCTCCGTATCCTACAATGCGCCAACCGTAATCAGATATCCTAAAGCTAAAATCCCCTATTTTGCGTCTCCGGAAGAAAAAGATATACCCGTAATAAACGAAGGTGAATTTGAGGTTCTTTTAAATGGGAATGATAATATTATAGTAAGTCTCGGCGCTCCGCATACCGAAATAATAAAAGATTTACTCGACAATATAAACAAAAACACTGCTAACGAAGAACAGGGGATAGGACTCATTAATGCCAGGTTTATATCTCCGATTTCTTCAAAATTGATTGATAAAATAAAAAATTCAAAGAGGGTTATGACGGTAGAGGAAAATGTCGAGTTTTCCGGATTTGGGGCAAAACTTTTAACGGTGCTAAGTCAAAACGTCCCGTTAATAAATTTAGAATATAAAATTATATCTTTAGGCAATAATTATATTGAACATGGCTCTCGTAACGAACTTCTCACCGTTATGGGGTTTTCACAAGCAAAATTACTTGAATCTATAAACGACTTTTTTAACGTAGACAGTGAAAAAAATAAGATTAGATATTCTCCTCTCTAATATTCGATCTATCGACGATCTGACAAGAACGAGGGCATCGGCGCTGATAATGGAGGGCATGGTATCCGTTGACGGACAAATATGCACAAAACCCGGAATATCGGTCAGCCCGGATAGCCTGATAGAAATCAAGAAAACAGACGGGTATGTATCCAGAGGAGGGTTAAAATTAAAGGGAACGCTGGCGGATTTTTGTATTAATGTTAAAGGTAAGAGAATTATAGATATAGGGGCTTCTACCGGCGGATTTACTGACTGCGTTCTAAGGGAGGGTGCTGAATTTGTCTATTGCATAGACGTAGGTTACGGACAGCTTCATTATTCATTAAGAAATAATAAAAAAATTAAAAATTTAGAAAATACTAACATAAGATATCTATCATTTGAAGAGATCGGAGAAAAATTAGACATGGCGGTATGTGACGTATCCTTCATATCGCTCGCCAAGGTTCTTCCTAATATTAAAAATTTTATCAAGACCGGAGGCCTTATACTCTCGTTGATAAAGCCTCAATTTGAAACGGAAGATAAAAGAGCCCTTAAAAAGGGCATAATAAAAGACAATGCCGTCCATGAAACAGTAATAAACAGGATAATCGAATTTTCAAAAAACTTGAACCTCACTGTTGTCGGAGTAAAGAAATCATGCATAAAAGGAAAAAAGGGGAATACGGAATTTTTTATACTGCTGTCAAAAAATACTTAGGGCATATAAATATTTATAAATATTTTATACCGCCTTTTGCATCTATTTTATTTGTACTCTTTTTTTTACTTTTGCAGGCTAATGCGACTAACGTAAAAGCCGCAACCGTGCAATCGGATACGGTATTCAACACACTTACCGGTTTTGTCTATTACTATGACGGCGATTACGGCCGTGCAATCAAATATTTTAAAAAGGAACCGGGGGATTTACTCAAAAATCATTATTTTAACTATGTGCTTGCATCTTTATATTTTAAAAACGGGGAATATAAAAAATCCTTAAATCATATAAACCTTGCCTTAAAAATAAGAAATAAGAAAGGTAATACAATAATTAAATATTTAATTCTCAAGGCAAAAATAACCGCCGATACGGGCAAGCTCAAAGAATCCATTAAAATTCTTAAAAATATCCTGAAAGAAAATCCCTATAACCTCAAAACTCTTTTGTTTCTTTCCAACCTTTATACATATAAAAGAGACTTAAAAACCGCAATATTTTACCTGAACATCATGAAATTAAATCACCCAAACAACATAAACTCTTATTATATGTTATCAAAAATATATATGACTCAAAATAAAAAGAAAAAAGCCGAAGAGAACCTTTTGTCTCTTATAAAAATAGACCCGTATTTTAAAAAGGCATACTTCAGGCTTGCGGCGGTTTACGTGCTTTCGGGAAGGGATAAGGATGCCGTAAATGCGTTAGGTAAATATCTTAAAATAAACCATGACTCCGAAGCGGCAATTTATCAATCGGCGATACTCTATTATATTATGAAAAATTACAAGGCTTCCATAAGGCTGTTTTTAAATTTTATTGATATTACAAAAAATACGACGGGCTTAAAAAACAACGCATACTTTTTTATCGGCACTTCTTATATATTACAAAAAAATTATAAAAGCGGCATTGCATTTTTAAATAAGCTCAAGCCGGGAAAACATTACATTGACGCCAAACTCCGGGAAATAGCGATATACCTTAATAGTTACAGGGAGAGCGGCGAGATAAAATACAAACAATCTATAGAAAACATAATAGCCGATATGCTTTTGAACATAAAATTAAAAAAGAATCTAAGGTTTTATTATTTCTCGGCAATTGCCTTAACCGAAATAAATGATTATAAAAAATCTGAAGATATTATAAAAGCGGGACTTAAGGATTTTCACAACAATACCGCCCTTTTATATGAATTGGGTTCAACATATCATTATCTAAAAAAAGGAAAAAAGGCTCGCGCGGTAATGAAAAAAATATTAAAAATAAATCCCTATAATGCAGATGCTCTTAATTATTTAGGGTATAATCTTGCAATAAATAATAAGAATCTAAAAAAAGCGAAGACACTGATAGATAGAGCTTTATCCTACGATAAAGGCTCACCGTTTATCCTTGATAGTCTCGGCTTTGTATATTACAGGGAAAAACAGTATGCGAAGGCATTAAAATTATTTAAGTTATCACTCAAAAAGCTCGGTAAATCCGCAATCGTTCTGAAACATACGGGTATGGACTATTTTATGTTAAAAAAATACAAAAGAGCCCTTGAATATCTTAAAAAATCTTATAAAATCAAAAAATCCAAAGAGGTGAAACGATATATGATAAAAATAAATAAAATTAGGTAAAAATCAGCCTAACGTAGCCGTTTTGCCTAATTTCCTGTAAATCGTCTTTAATCCGACATTTAAATCTTTAGCTGTTTTAACCTTATCGTAATTATTCATCTTTAGTGTCATTCGTATGATTAAATTTTCCGCATCTTCGAGCGTTGCACCTATGGGTATTTCAATACAATCCTTTGAAAAAAGCCGCTCCGATTTTAAATCATGCCCTGTTTCTTCCTCTTTGTTTTCTATATATTTTTCTTTTATGTAATTAGGCAGCAGGGATTCATCTATGACATCTCCTCCGGCCACGGCAACCATATATTCGATTATATTTTTTAATTCTCTTACGTTTCCGGGATAACCGTATCTTAATAAAATATCTAAAGTCCCTTTATTTATATCTATAATGTTTTTGTCGTTTTCTTTAGAAAAATCCTCTAAAAATCTCTTTATCAGGACAGGTATATCTTCCTTCCTCTCCCTAAGGGGTATGAGTTTTAAATTTATTACATTAAGTCGGTAATACAAATCCCGCCTAAACTCGCTATTCGAAACTTTTTTTTCTATATCCTGAGAAGCGGCTATTACCCTTATATCCACCTTGATCGTTTTATTCCCGCCTACTCTCTCTAATTCCTTTTCCTGCAAAACACGTAATATTTTAGATTGCGTTTTCATGGAAACTTCGCCTATCTCATCAAGAAAGATGGTTCCGCCGTCCGCTATCTCGAATCTCCCCCTATAAAGTGAATCCGCTCCGGTATAAGCCCCTTTTTCGTGTCCGAAAAGCTCACTTTCCAAAATCGTTTCCGAAAGCGCAGCACAATTTACCTTGATAAAAGGCTTATTTTTTCTCCGAGAATTATTAACTATAATATTTGCAAGTAATTCTTTGCCTGTTCCCGACTCGCCTTCTATTAATACGGTAGAATTGGTATTTGAAACAGTAATTGCGGTATTGACGATATCTATCATCTTTTTTGATGAAGTTATCAGATTGCCGAAATTAAATCTTTCGTCAAGCCTTGTTTTTAAAGTATTTAATTCGTCTATAAGGTTTTTGTTGGATATTATTCGTTTAATTATTAAGCTGAGTTCGTCAAGATTTACCGGTTTCGTTATATAATCGTATGCCCCAAGTTTTATCGCTTCTACGGCGGTTTTTACCGAGCTGAACCCCGTAACGACAACAACGTCCGTACCTTGAGCCTTTCCGTCCTTTTTTATAACTCTTAATAAATCCAACCCTGTGCCGTCCGGAAGTTTAAGATCGGTAATTACTATATCTATCCTATCCTTATCGCCGTCGTTTAAGCCTAAAATATCAAAAGCGGATTTAAGGCGATCTGCCTCATAAACTTTATAGCCGCTGAGTTTTATAAAATCGGCGAGACCAATGCGGGAGGCTTCATCATCTTCAACTATTAATATTACTATGGACTTTTTATGCGTATCGCTCATTTTTAAACTTTTTAACTCTCCGTCCTCTCTATATTTAAGACGATAATCGGTTTATTTGCTCGGCTTCGTTTCCCATTACGCTTTTTCTTTTAAGGAGAGTATTATAAATCCTTCATGATAACCGAAATCTTTGTACCTACTCCATTATGCGAATCAACATTAATATTAAATCCATGAGCGTCTATAATATTCTTTGTCAATGCAAGCCCGAGCCCTACTCCTGTTTTTTTAGTGGTAAAAAACGGTTCAAAAATCTTTCGCATGTATTTTTTATCTATACCTGCTCCATTATCCTCCACGACAAGAGAAATCTTATTTAAAATATAAGAGGAATAGACCGATACCTCTCCTTTTTTACTTTTGTAAGATTCGACGGCATTCAAAATTAGATTTTTAAAAACCTGAAGCATTAAATCTTTGTCCATTTTAATGTTAATATCCCTATCTACCGAAACGGAAAATACAATTCCCTTTGCAGAAACCCTATTTTCAATCAATTCATATGCCTCTTCTATCAATTCCGAAAGGCTGACGTTTTCTAAATTTAAATCGTAATCCTTGGTAAACTTAAGTATGTTATCCATTGTTTGAGCCAACCTCGCGGTTTCGCTTCCTATGACACCGCCGGTTTTTACAATACCGTCTTTATTCGACTCTATGTCTTTAACCTTCTCAATTAACACCCTCGAATTAATTAAGACCGAATTTATGTTACCCTTAATTTCATGAATAATAGTGGATGGTACTTCAAGGATGTTCTTTTCTACAGACCTTAAGGTCAATTCGGTATTTTCCTGGCTTTCTATCAGTCTGTAAAAATAGACGAACATAAAGATTATAATGCCCGCAAATAATAACAACGCCATAGTAAAAACAAAATAAAAGGAAACGCCGTTTGACCCGCCCGACATAGACGGATAAACAAGCCTTAGCCCCTTTTGGCCGCCAAAAAAAATCATATTGGACTGTTTAAGAGAATAGAACGCGGAGGTTTTAGCATATAACGAACCGAAAGTATAAGCCGTATATGCGAAAAATCCCGCGGTAAGCGTCATCAAGACAATAACGAGACTTAACAAAAAAACCTTAAATTTTTTAGTTTTAGTCTTATACATTATCATAAGTATATTTTATTAAACTTCTATTTAAAAATCAAGTCAAAGGAACAATGTTTTTTTTATATTTCAGTCTTCTTCTTAGAATAAGATTTGCCAGTTCTATGTCTTTTTTAATCCTTTCTTTAAGTTCTTTTATATTATTAAACTTTATTTCTTCTCTCAACCTTTCCGTAAAGAAAACCTCTATTTTCACATCATATATATTGCCGTTAAAATCAAATACATATGTCTCTATTCTTCTTATTTCTTCGTTAAACGTCGGATTAGAACCTATATTTGTTATAGAATCATAAAATTTATCGCCTATTCTCACCTGTGTAACATACACCCCGTCTTTGGGAAACAACTCCTCCTCCGGAATAATATTGGCCGTAGGAAATCCGAGATGTTTACCCCTGCCGCTTCCCCTAACTACACGACCGTGAACCGAATAATGCCTCCCTAAAAATCTCTTTACCGCGCAGACCCTGCCGGTTATCACCAATCTTCTTATAAGCGTGCTTGAAACAACCTCTCCATCTATTACAACAGGCTCTACAACAGCAAGTTCAAAACCGAGCTCCCCGGATAGCTTCTCCAGCAGGGGTATGTTTCCCGACTTTTTTACACCGAAACCAAAATCGTGTCCTACTATGATTTTAACCGGATTCAATCTTTTCACTATAATATTTTTGATAAAATCTTCCGGCATCATTCCTGAAAATTCAGGCGTAAAGGTGATATAAACTAAATAATCTATACCCGTTTCCTCTACTAATTCCGTCTTTTTTTCGAATGTAGTAATCAAATGGACCTTAGTCTCCGGGTGAAGAACCTTTAGCGGATGGGGATAAAAAGTCAAAACTACCGAAACTGAATTTGATTCTAAAGAAGAATCTTTAGTGAGTTCCATTAATTTTCTGTGCCCCAGATGTATTCCGTCAAAGCTACCTATAGTAATTACCGAGTTCTTAAAGTTGCATCCTACATCATTAATTTCCAATATTTCCAATGTTTTTATTATCCTCCTCCTTCTTGTCCGCTTTATTTAAACAATAAAATTAAAATATATAACAATCCCATAATCCATCCTGTTATCCCCATTATCGAAATGTATAAATGCGAAAATTCACTTCCTATGAATATAAGAACCCCCGAAGAAATTATAACAGAAGCAAGTAAAAGTCCGCCGGTAAGCCTTTTGCTAGACCTTTCCATTTCGCCTATCAGCCCCTCTAATCCCTTATGTATAAAATCTATGGAGAATTTATCTTCCGACATTTTCTTAAGTATCTTATCTGCTCTTTTCGGAAGTACCTCAAAAAAATCCTTATAGCTTTTTAAATTGCCTATAAGCATTGCCTCAATATCTTTCGCTTTAGCTTTCGCTTTTTTATCTGCCGATATGGAATCAAAAAACTCAAGCCCCGAATCGGCAAAGGAAAAATTTGGATTAAGCATTTTTGCCACAGACTCTATGGGAAGCATGGCCTTGAACAGAAGAGAAAGCTCCGAGGGTATCGCTAATTTATGATTATGGCCTATTTTCAAGGTTTTTAAAAGAATCTCGGAACTATATATATCCTTGAACGGTTTATTGTCTACACTTTCTATGAATTCTATAAGTTCAAATTTAAATGCCTGTTCCTCCCTTTCGGTCAAATTTCCCATACATATATCGATAAATATAGAAGCGGCATCTTCATAATCGTCGTGAAAAAAATCAATAAAATACCTTAAAACTTTTTTTCGTAAATCTTTCGTAATTATCCCTACGGAGCCGAAATCTATTATCCCTATCTTGTTTTCATTGATAACTAATATATTGCCGGGATGAGGGTCGGCATTAAAATAACCTACCATAAATATCTGATTTAAAAAATGGTTTAAAAATATTTTAAGGATATTGTTTTTGTCGAAACCTCTTTTAGATAATTCATTTACGTCGCTTATTTTGACTCCTTCTACAAAATCTTCCACTAATACGTTCGCAGAAGAATATTCCCAGTAAACTTTGGCTATCTCAACCGTATCTTTATCTTGATTAATTTTCCTTACTTTTTCCGTATTTCCGGCTTCACGCAAAAAATCCAGTTCCGATGTAATATTTTTGACGAATTCCTCCAGAAATTCCTCCGCATTATCAATATAGAGCAATTCTTTGGCGGCATCGCCGGCGATATTGGAGATAAAGTATAAAACGCCTATATCTTTTTTGATTATTTTGTGTACGTCCTTTTTTTTAATCTTAACGGCAACTACGGTTCCGTCTTTTAAGACAGCCTTATGCACCTGCGCTATGGAAGCCGAAGCTACGGGTGTTTCTTCAAAGGACGCAAAAACATTTTCAATATTTAAACCGGTTTCCGCCTTAAATATTTCTCTGATATCGCTTATTTTATTATAATCTATCTGTGTACTATCCTGCAGCTTCCTTAGTTCGATGATATATTTCAAAGGTAGGTCGGCTATTTCTTCGGAAAATATTTGTCCAAGTTTTATAAAGGTCGGGCCAAGCTCTTCTATTGCGTATCTCAGTCTTACTTCGGGCGGAACGTTCTGATAATTATCCACCGGATAGGCTGCCTTAAGATATTTTTTAAATATAAAAAATTTCGAAAGCCCCAAATTAGTTATGATTTGATAAAAACCATGCTTTGCAAGAATCGCCGAAACCTGCCTTATCCTCTGAATCGCCCTCACGAATCTAATAAAATCGCCTATTTTCATATATAGATTAATCCTCAGTCTTTAGCTGCACGCCGAGATATGCCTTTCCCGATTCATCTCCGCTTTCTTGCAGGCAAAAATCCCGTCTTATGTTTTTTTTGTTTATCGAACTCTATAAACCTTAGATCCACTTCCCTCTTTAACAGGTCGATCGAATAAACGCTGACTTCAACTTTGTCTCCTATCTTAAATATCTTCCTGCCGTGTTTACCTTTAAGTATTTTTGTATTATCGTTATATTCATAATAATCGTCGGCTATGGTCGAAACATGCACGAAGCCCTGTATAAAAAATCCCTTAATATCTACAAAAAAACCAAAATTTACTACGTTAGTGATGAACCCGTCGTAAACCGCCTGTTCATTTTTTTTTAAAAACTGCATTTTCTTAAAATCGGAGTACTCCCTCTCGGCATCCGTCGAAAGCTTTTCCCGTCTGGAAATTATATTCGATACAACCCTTAAGTAGTCTAAATTAAACCATTCCGGAACATTTTTATCTTTGCCCGCCTCTCCATATCCGCCGCTTTCGGCTTTAAACGTTTTTTTATTGCCGTCGTCTCCATAAAGCATAAAGGCAAGAATCCTATGAATTAACAGGTCGGCATACCTCCTGATAGGAGACGTAAAATGGGTATAAGAGGTCAAAGCAAGTCCAAAGTGATGAATATTAACCGGAGAGTATACGGCAATACGCATAGATCTCAAAAATGCCTGTTCTAAAAAAGAGGATAACGGGTTTTCTTTTAATTTATTAAGCATTTCTTGATAGTCGAGTGAATTTTCTAGCGGACCGTGCACAAAAGGCAGTTTAAAATATTTTAATATTTTTAAAAATTCTTTAACTTTTTCCTCATCCGGCCTTTCATGTACCCTATAAATCGAAGGAATCTTTTTCGCCTCAATAAATTCCGCTACGGCACAGTTTGCCGTTATCATAAAGTCCTCAATTAAATCATGAGCAAAATTTCTCGGCTCGGGGATAACGTTTAAGACCTCGTTATCTTCGTTTAATTCCACCTTGCTTTTAATCGGATCAAAATATAGGCTGCCGTTTTTAATCCTCTTATTTCTTAAAGTTTTTGCAAGTATTCTCATTTTTAACAGCATATCTTTTATCGGAAATAACTTTTTATCCAATTTATAAAATAGTTCGCCGTCTCCTTCATTCTCAAACTCTGTTTTAGCCTCCGACATTGTTAAATAATTATATACCTCGTTATATGTCAGCCTTCCGAACGTCTTTATGGTTCCCCTATATATCTTTTTTCTTTCTATTTTCCCGGATACAACATCTACGTCCATTTCGCAAACCATAACAAATCTCTTTTTCTCGGGAAGAAGACTACAAAGATCATTAGATAATCTTTCAGGGAGCATAGGATAAACATGCCCCGGAAAATAAGTAGAGTTACCCCTTTTAAATGCTTCTTTGTCAATATGGCTTCCATATCCGACGAAATAAGCAACATCGGCTATTGCAACGTAAAGTTTTGCCAAACCCGCTTTGTTCGACGTTTCCACGCAAACGGCGTCGTCAAAATCTTTTGCATCTTCACCGTCTATGGTTATAAAGGGTAGGCGCGTTAAATCACGTCTACTTCCACCCTTATCGCCTACGGTTTCTTCTTCCTCCAAATTTTCCGGAATTTCTGCGAGTTCTTCCGTTACCTTTTCATCAAACGATTTATAAATATCATACTTATTTAAAATTATTTCTTCTTCCGTCCCCTGCGACTCGATACCGCCTAAAACCTTATCGATCAAGACCGCTCTTGAGGATAGATCGCCTGTTTTTGGCAAAACGGCATTTACTATCACGCCGTTTTTTAACATATCCTTATATTTAAATCTATGCGTATCAAAGTAAAAAATATCATAAAATTCAGGGGAAACGGGAGTTAAGACGGCTATGTTTTTTTCAACTTTTACTACAGCTTTAAAACTTTTCAGATTCCTTTTTATTATCCTTACGACCCTCCCTCTTCTGCCCGCAGAACCGTTCTGCGACTTAGCGGACAACTTAGACTTGCCGTTTGTTTTAACCCTTTTTCTATTCTTTTCTTTCAAATAGCGTAAGCTGTCCGGTATAAGCTGTATAATTACGACATCATTCGGAATTGCACCGCCCAAATCGGAATCTCTCACGAAAATATCCCGACAGCCTCCGGTATCGTCGCTTATAAACGCATAGCCGCGCTTTTTCGTAAGCACGGTCCCGCGTATTAAGTTTAATTTTTGCGGATATATATATTTTTCACCTTTGGTAAGAAGCAGCTCGCCGCTGCTTATCATGGAATCCAGCATTTTCTTAGCGACAGGAAGTGCTCCGGGGGAAGCAATACCTAAGCCGTCTTTAATGTCCGCGAAAGATAGGGGAATATCGAACTTTTGGGAGAACAGATAAATAATGTCTTCTTTAGTTACAGTTTTCATATATTTTTCTATGTCAATCGTTTAATAAATATGATAGAATAAAAGCCCGAATCTTTATAATGATAACATTAAGCGATTATTTTTTCATTAATAAAATAAAAAATAGTTTTTCAAAAGGTTTAAAGCCGGAATGGCGGAATTGGTAGACGCGCACGGTTCAGGGCCGTGTAAGATTAATCTTATGGGGGTCCGACTCCCCCTTCCGGCACCAGACAAGCAAGGGATATTAACGAAAAATCTAATTGGCGGAGAAATTATGGCAAAGATTAAAAAATATTTTTACTTGCTTCCCCTTATATTGTTCTTATTTGCATCAATCGATTCAATAAACATTACCGGTAATAATTATTTTAATACCTCCTATGCAACAGGTACTATTGATAAATCCATTAAATCGGACGTCTCGTCAAAAATATTATTAGATTATACAAATGAAAAGATAAAAAAGAATTTCGAGGACGTTATTACGGAACATGAAATAATAAAAATACTGAACAAAAAAGGTGTCAATAAATACTCCACTTTAAGTTTTCCCTTTTCTAGAAAAAACCGGAAACTTCATATATATTTCATTAAAATATTTCAACCCGACGGAAACGTCTACAACGTAAACTTAAACGGCTTAAAAACGGTTACCGCACCCTTTAATACGGAAGCACCTATTTTTTCTAACCAATTATTAAAAACAATCCGACTTCCGGAACTCACGGATGGTTCCGTTATCAATTATAAATTTAAAACTACTACCGTAAAACCGTATATGAAAGATAGTTTTTTTACGGAAGATTATTTCGGCGGATTATCCCCTTTAAAAAAATCCGTTTATAGATTGACTATACCCGAGAACGTTTATTACAAATACGTAGAATACGGATTTAATAAAAAACCGAGCATTACCGAGAACTCCGGAGATATGACGCTTATCTGGCAGACATGGAATAGAAAAAAAATTATGCCGGAACAAATGGGACCGAGTGAATCTTTCATAGTTCCCCATGTAACGGTATCGTCCATCAAATCTTGGAATAAAGTAGCCGCGTGGTATGCCGGGCTTACAAACGACATTATAAAACCGGGTAGAAATCTTAAGTATTTTATAAAAAAATTAATCCGTTCAAAAAAAACAAAATTACAAAAAACGAGGGTTATTTATAATTTTGTCGCTAAAAAAATAAGGTATGTCGGATATGAATTCGGGATAGACGGTTACAAACCCAGTAACGTCAATTCTGTTTTTAAAAATAGGTTCGGGGACTGCAAGGACCATGCAACGCTTTTTGCATCGATGTTAAGCATGATAGGCGTTAAGGCTTATCCTGTCCTTATACCCACGACGGAAATTCCGGATATGAACCCTAAACTTCCGACACCGTTTGTTTTTGATCATGAAATAACGGCGATAAAGCTAAAAAACGGTAAGTTTATGTTTGCGGATACTACCTCCAACGTCACGACGTTCGGCGACCTTCCGCCTATGGATCAGGGCAGAAACGTCTTAATTATAATAAACGGCAAGGGGGTAATAGCAAAAACTCCGATTTTTCCGCCGAAAAAAAACAGAATAGACATGAGAGAATATGCCGCTCTCTCTTATAACGGCAGTATTAGGTCTAAAATTACCTTTGTTTATGCCGGAGCATACGACATGTATAAAAGATATCTTTACTCGTCTGAATCTGCGCAAAAAAAGAAAAACGGTATTTTAAAAAAGATCTTAAACATATCCCCCAATGCCGAACTAAGCGGATTTTCTTTTAAAAACGGCAATAGTCTCACAAAACCGTTCATAGAAAAGATTTCATTCTCGGCAAAAGAATATGCCGGTAAAAAGGGAAACATAATGCTTGTACGGCTCCCGATAAGGACTATGACGACGCTTGCTAAAGTAACTGCTCTCAATCACAGAAAATATTCGTTAAAATTCGGATATAATTTTTCCGAAAAAAATACAATATATTTAAAATTCCCAAAAGGCTATAAGCCTGTTTTTATTCCAAAAGATATAAATATCAAAAACATTGCCGGGTCTTTTAAAACCTATTACGTCGTTAAAAAAAATACTGTTGTTTTTAATTCATATTTTTCAACAAACGGTTATGAAATACCGCCTGAAAATTATCTTATGGTAAAGCGTTTGTTTAATAAAACGATAAAAACGTTAAGTCGACAGGTTTTAATATTTCACAACGACAGATTAACGACTAAACGTTAATTGTCGCTACCGACGGCAAAAAATCTTTCTGCTAAAAGTAAACGATTGATTTTTTATACGCTTATATAATATAATCCATAAATTCCATTTATTAAAAATAAACACTAAAATACGGAGGTCATCTTAATGAAAGTGAGCATAATAGGCGCTGGCAGGCTTGGGGCTACTCTTGCATATACCCTCACCCTTAAAGATATCGTTAGGGAGGTTACCCTTATAGATATAAACCGCAATTTATCAAGGGGTGAAATGCTTGATATCTCTCACGGAATATCGCTTACCGGCCATACAAGAGTTAAAACCGCCGAGTACGACTCCGTTAAAAACGCGGATATTATAGTTATAACCGCAGGAATCCCAAGAAAACCGGGAGAATCCAGGTTGGATCTAAATAAAAAGAATGTTCACATATTAAAGGATATAGTAAGCAATATTATCAAATATAACAAAAAAGCAATTCTTTTCGTCGTATCAAACCCGGTAGACATAATGACTTACGTGGCATATAAGGTTTCCGGTTTTGAAAGGAAAAGAGTTTTCGGTATGGGAACGATGCTTGATACGACAAGGCTTCGCTCTGCTATAGGCTCTTATTTTAATTTGAATCCTAAGGATGTCGATATAATGTTTCTCGGAGAACACGGAGACAGCATGACCCCTGTTTTCTCTCTCGCAAGCATAAACAGCGTGCCTTTAAGCTCTATCCCGGGATACGACAAGAAAAAGCTTGAGGAAATGGCTGAATACTATAAAACGTGTGCCGCCGAGGTAATTGCATTAAAAGGCGGGACAATATTTGCCCCCGCAATAGTAATGGCAGAGATTGTTGAATCTATAGTTAAAGACAGGAGACAGATAATGCCGTTGTCGGTTTATCTTGAAGATTATTACGGAATTAACGGAATTTACACCGGTGTCCCCGCAATTCTTTCAAAAGACGGAATAGAAGACATAATAAAACCGCCTTTAAATAAAAAAGAAATAGAAGGGCTTAAGGACTCGGCATCCATAATACAAAACGCCATAAAGGACTTGAGAGATAGTGGCTTTATAGAGTAATGTTTCGCCGAACGAAACAACCGTATGCCTATTATTTAAACCTGTTGCTTGTAATAGTACCGACAAAACCGCTTTTTCCCTCGGCTTTCTCTTTTATTAACGAGGCGATACCGAATCTTCCCGTGTGCATCCGCAAATCGTAGAGATTTAAGTAAAGCGCGTAATCTCTCATAATACCAAGATTCTTTCTGAAAGAATTTTCTAAAGAAAAAATAGAAACATCAACCCGCCCGTCATTTACGGCTAACGACTTTATATATGACTTCCCAAATCTGTGGAGCGACAGAAGATGCAGTATATATGAAACATTTACCTGATTTTTGTTTATACTTTTAAAAAAAGTAAGATTGGTTTTGATTCTGTCTAATCTTGATATATCGTTCTTTAATTTATAATTTAGGTTATTCAAAACGATATTGTATTTTTTCGAATAATTAATATAGGATAAATAGTATAGTGATATAAAAAACCATGTTGCGACAATCAAAAATACAAGCAAAACTATAACTGAAAGATTTATTCCCTTTCCGTTTCTTCTACCCCTGCCGTCATAACCAAAAATTTTCTGCAAATCGGAATAAAAATCCGATCCTTTAATTTCAGTCATATGCGTTACCTTTTTTAGATAAAATCAAACTACGTAATTTATATCATAAAAAATTAATATTGTAAATTAAAGAATTAAATATCTTGAATTTTATACGGCTATGTTGTAGAATTTTAATTCACGGTTATTCATTAATCATTCTTGTAACTTGCCGAAGTGGCGGAACTGGTAGACGCACCGGACTCAAAATCCGGCGGGAGCAATCCCGTGGGGGTTCGACTCCCCCCCTCGGCACCATAAAAAGCAAGCCTTTACGTGTAACATCAATCTACCTAACTTTTTTATAATTCTTATTATGAAGATATTCTTTGACGGAAGGCTCATAAATTATGCCGGCGTCGGCAGATATGAAAGAGAGCTTATTGCGGGGCTTTTAAAACTTGATCCCAAGATTGTCTTTTATATAACGGGTGATGAGATAGCAATTAAGAACTATATAAAAGAATTTCCACATAATAAATACGTCGATAAAAAAATATTCTTTTAAAGAACAATTTTTGTTGATCAAAAATATAAAGAAATTTAAAAACAAGGTGGACGTCTTTTTTTTCCCTCATTTCAACATACCGTTTCTTTATGTGCCAAAAAACTCGGTAGCCGTTGTCTACGACCTTACGTTTTTTCATTTTCCCGAATATTTCGGCAGAATTAAAACATTCTTTGCCCGCATTGTTTTAAAGGGCGTACTTAAAAAGGCAAATAAAATCATTACGGTATCGAACTACGTCAAAAACGATATTATAGACATGTTCGGAAAAAGAAACGGCAGGATTATCAGAACCTCCAAAAAAAAATTATACCGATTTATCCGGGCTATTCCGTAAGATTTAAGCCGGCTTCACGGGAAGAAATCATTAAATTCAAGCGGGAAAAAAACGCTCTTATATAGCAAAGTAACCCACCAAAAACTCCATAAAATAGCCATTTTAAAGATATAATTACACTACATAAAATCATTTAGTGATTTTATTGCACTAACGACAGTTGGTCTAGTATCAATATTTTTAAAGGACGACTATGAGTAAACATCCACTTTACAACACAACAGGACTTCAAAAGAATAACAAATCTCATATCCTCTACGCACTTGCCGATAAACAGATGGAGTTACAACAACTTCAAAAGGAGTATAGCGAAAAAATAGCAAGTTGTTTCAGTATAAATTAACTAATTATAGTTATATATTTTGACAAATAGTTTTTATTTCTATATACTTTTGAATAATTACACTCAAGGTTTCAGAATGACACAAGATGATTGGTATAAAAAAGCAAAATCCATAATTAAAGCAGAACTTGCTAAAAAAGAGATAGGCTATAATGAATTATCAGATATGTTAAAAGAGATTGGTGTTGATGAAAATAAAATGAATATAGCTAACAAGCTTAATCGTGGTAAATTCAACTTTGTATTAGCACTTCAAATATTTAAAGCTCTTGGGCTTAAAAAACTTAATTTAGAGGATTTGTAAAAAATGATAGAGATGCTTAAAAATACTTTAAAAAGCGATAACAGACTTTGGAATGATGATAAAACAGAGTTAAATGAAACTTTACTTATTGATTTGGCAGAAAAAATAGACGAAAAAGTGATTGATTTGCTCATACAAAAAGAGGAGTTAAGAAAAAAGTTTTTTGTAAAAATCAAAGATGCATATGTTTTTAAGACAAATATGTTTTTAAGACAAATGATTTTAGATTTTTTATAGAAGAAAATAAAATTGATAACTCTTATACTCAATATAAAAATAGAATTGGATTAACTGATGGCAAGAGATTTTTAAAAGATACAGATGATATTGTTTTAGATTTTCCATATAAAGATTGTATTTTAGAAGGAGGGCAAAGCACGGAAGAGGGAATAGATAATTATTTTGAATACGAAGAAGAAAAAATTAAAACAGTAAAAGGTG
>QIJE01000028.1 GCA_003232385.1 bacterium | reverse complement strand
ACCTTGGGCATAGAGACGGGCTCCTCTAAGCTTAAAAGGCTTATAAACAAAGATATTGCCAACGATGAAATAATAGTCGTACTTAAGAATATCGTCGGAAAAGGCATAATAAATATAAAGTCGTATTTTATGCTCGGGCTACCCTACGAAGAGAAACAGGATATAGACGAGACGATAGAACTTATTAAGGCGATGCAAAAGGAGTTCGTTTCTTCGTCCAAAATAAACAAAAAAATAGGCACGCTTACCGTCTCCTTCTCGCCGTTTGTGCCTAAAGCGTGGACACCCTTACAATGGGAAAACTTTGAAGATCCGAATATACTCAAGCGCAAAGCAAGTTATATATTAGATAATCTCAGAAGACTGCCTAATCTTAATATCAAAATAAACACCGTTAAAAATGCATTTACGGAAGCCTTTTTTGCAAGGGGCTCAAGGCTGTCGTTGGATATCTTAATATATTCTTTTAAGAACAAGGTAAGCTTAAAAGACGCCGTAAAGGCAACCGATTACAATATAAACGATTTTATAAGAAAATTCGATACGGACGAGCTATTGCCGTGGGACATAATAGACCAGGGGGTTACCAAAAAATACCTTTTAGAAGAATATTCAAGAAGTAAAAAATTTAAAACAACATCTCAATGTTTTAAGGGATGCAAGAGATGCGGGATATGCATATAATATCATACCGCTCCCAAAGACAGGCCTTCCGTTCTTTTAGACCGAACCCAACCTTCATGCCTTATTTATATTAAGTGCTTTTCAATGCGCAGCAATAATGCTCTCAATCCGCCTGTTTTCTCATAAAGGTAGGGATATCGTATCTCTCGTTTTCGTAATCCTCATCTTCGTCCTTAAATCTATTCATATACGTATCGCTGCCTTCCTTAGCCGTATCGCTACTGTTATCAGTATTAATATTCGTACTGTCGAGCAGAGGAGCAATGATTTTATCGTTGTTTTGAACGGAGCCCTGAACCGGGGTCAATAAAACGGAACGATTTTCCGATTCAAACCCGGTAGCAATAACCGTCAGCATCATTTTATTTACTAAAGACTCGTCTATCACGGCACCGAATATTATATTAGCATCCGGATGAGCCTCCGATTTAATCTTTTCAGCGGCCTCGTTTATATCGTAAAGCGTCATATCCGGTCCCCCCGAAACGTTTATCAAAAGCCCCATGGCACCTTCTATCTTTACATCCTCTAATAGGGGACTGGCAATAGCCTTTTGAGCCGCTTCCAACGCCCTATTCTCGCCTTCCGCAAAACCGGTTCCCATGAGAGCCATGCCCATTTCCGACATTATAGTCTTAACATCCGCGAAATCAACATTAACGATACCGTGCACGTTTATTAAGTCTGATATGCCTTTCACGGCCTGAAAGAGAATTCCGTCAACCTTTTTGAATGCATCAGAAAACGATGTAGACTTTCCGGCAACAGCTAATAATCTTTGATTCGGAATCGTAATGACCGTATCTACTACGGACTTAAGTTCCCTAAGACCGTCTTCCGCCTGCTTCATTCTCCTGTTGCCCTCAAAAAGAAAAGGCTTCGTTACTACGGCCACCGTTAATGCGCCGATTTCTTTAGCTACCTCGGCAATTACCGGTGCGCCCCCGGTTCCGGTTCCGCCGCCAAGCCCCGCGGTTATGAATACCATATCGGAGCCCTCTATTATTTCCTTAATTTTATCCCTGTCTTCGATAGCCGATTTTCTTCCTATCTCCGGGTTGGCTCCCGCTCCGAGCCCCTTCGTGATTTTTTCCCCCAGCTGGACTTTTATGCTGGAAGCACTTGCCTTTAATGCCTGAGCATCGGTATTGGCAACAATAAAATCCGCTCCGGAAAACCCTGCCGCTATCATGGTATTAACGGCATTGCCGCCTCCGCCTCCGACGCCTATAACCTTTATTTTTGCCGATAATTCACTATTTTCCGCAAATTCCAACATGATTACCTCCCTATTTTATAGTGTATATTATAGATACATCATAAAAAATTAAATTAAAAAAAATCTTCCAATATTTTAGAAAACCAGCTCTTCAGTGCAACAAACAGATTAATTTCACCTTTAGAATGAAGAGAACTTTTATTTTTAACGTTTCTATTGCTATGCGCATATTTAACAAGACCTACCCCTGTAGAATATATAGGGGAGTTTATAACGTCGGTTAATCCTCCTACGCTCAGAGGATAGCCTATTCTTACCGGAGCATTAAAGATTTCTACCGCAAGATCGGTGGAACCGTCTATAAGGGCTGCCCCACCTGTAATTACGTAACCGGAAATAATTTTATTTTCCAATCCGTTCTTTTCAATATTTTTTCTAATCCATGTAAAAATTTCTGCCATTCTTTGTTCTATAATATTTCCGAGAAGCTGTCTGGAAATGGGTCTTGGCGGCCTGCCACCGAATCCGGGAATTTCAATTATTTCATCCTTTCCGGCAAGCGATTCCTTCGCTATACCAAATTTTATCTTAATCTTTTCGGCTTCCTGCGGAACGGTCGTAGTCCCCTTAGATACATCGCTCGTTACGCTCTGTCCTCCCTTTGGAATAACGAAGGTATGTATAATGTTCCCGCCGTAAAATATAGCGACATCAGTGGTTCCTCCGCCGATATCTATAAGTGCAACACCCAATTCTTTTTCATCTTCCGTTAAAACCGCCTCGCTTGAGGCGATCTGTTCTAAAACTATTTCGGAAACGCCGATCCCCGATTTATTTGCACACTTTACAATATTTTGTGCCGCTATACTCGAAGCCGTAACCATATGAACGCTTGCCTCTAACCTTAATCCGCTCATTCCTATCGGATTCTTAATATCATCCTGATCGTCAACCGAAAATCCTTGAGGAATAACATGAATAACCTCATGGTCTATCGGCACGGCTACGGCTTTAGCCGCAGATATTACTCTGTCTATGTCTTGTTGCGTTACCTCTCTACTCTTTACCGTCACTATACCGTGTGAGTTAAAACCGCGTATATGAGAACCGGCGATACCTATAACGGCCTCTTGAACCTGATATCCCGCCATAAGCTCAGCATCCTCTACCGCTTTAGTAATGGAATCTACGGTATTTTCTATATTCACGACAACCCCGTTTTTAAGCCCGGCTGCGCTGCTTGTGCCTACCCCTATTATCTCTATCGAAAGACCCTTGGCTTCGGCAACTATTGCACATACCTTAGTCGTTCCAATGTCTAATCCCACAAAAATATCACTGTTCTTTTCCAATTTAGCCCCTTAATTCTCTCTTCGCTTTCAATGCTCAATGTTTACAAAACATATCCTTGTTATATGTAAAAACTTATTTCTATTTATAAACATCCGGTCTTATAAATAGATTTTTATACTTTGCCGGCAGCACTCTTGAGCCGGAATTTACTTCAATAACCGCTTCGTTTTTATATTCTAAATTTATGTAATTTTTATATTTAATATGGATTTTATTAATTTCGTAAAACAGTTTTTTAAGCGTTTTCAGCTTATTTTTATAATTATTTATTCCGAATTTTATGTATAAACCATTATCGGTGTAAACCGCTATTCCGCCATCTCTTTCTATGTTTATCTCACCTATAAGATTATAAATAACGGAGAATTTTGAAATCTTTAAAAAATATAAAACCTTTTTTAATCTATCAAAATAACTGCCTGCATTGTCGGCATTTAAACCCGTAACGATCGGATAACCGTAACCTTTTCCATAATCCGCCCTTCCCAGAACATACCCGTCCCGGTTTATATAATAAAGATTTCCGTTGTTTGCTATCATCGCAAAAATATTTCTTTGCTTTAAAATAATAATAATTTTGTCCGGATATTTTTTGTAAACAGTCACATCCTTAACCCACATGTCCGAAGCAATTAGTCTCGAAACCCTTTTCGTATTAATGCCCACTAAGTTATCCCCCTTACTCAGCCCGGATATTCCGATAATTTTATTTTTTTCTTTGAGGCTCATATTCCTATCCAATATAATTATTTTATTAAGAGTAAATATTTTTTTTTGAAAAAGAAAATAATTATAGGTTGTGTATCCAAAAAACCCGATAACCGAGATAGACGCAACCGCACCCGTTACATAAATTAAATATATAAAATAATTAAGTTTTCTATTCGTCCTTTTTTTTAAAAATCCCATCTTCGATTATATTTTCAACCAATTCACCGAAACTTATACCTCTTTTGCCTGCAATCATAGGAACAATGCTCAGCTCGGTCAACCCCGGAAGGGTGTTAACTTCCAATATATAAACATCTCCGTTGCCCGTAAGCATCATGTCGGTTCTTGAAATACCGCTGCACCCTATAATCTCATGGGTGCGAATCGCCGCCGATTCACATGCCTCGTATTCTTCCGGTTTTAGTCCCGGATCTAATATATAAGTCGTCTTCCCCTTGGTATATTTTGCGTCGTAAGAATAAAAAAAATCTTTCGGTTTGACCTCAATACAGCCGAGCGGCATGCCGAAAGCTACGGCAAATTGTATTTCCCTCCCCTCTATATGTTTTTCTATCAGCGCTTCATCGTCATATTTAAAGGCATTATTCAATGCATCCGCTAATCCGTCGCCTAAGGAATCAACTATGCGGCACCCTATGCTGGAGCCGGAAGAGTTAGGCTTAATAAAATACGGCGGCGCAATCTTTTCAAGCCTTTTTTTAATACTGTCGATATCCTCTCCTTTTTTAACCGCAACAAAAGAAGGCGTCTTTAGTCCATAATAATCTAATAAGACCTTTGACCTAATCTTGTCCATGGCAATTGCGCTTGCCGAAACTCCGGAGCCGGTGTACGGAACGCCGAACAAATCTAATGCGCCCTGAACCCTTCCGTCTTCCCCGTAAGTGCCGTGGAGTGCAATAAAACAAACGTCTATTTTTTTTAAATTGTCGACAAAATTTTCGTCTATATCAAAAAACATAACGTTATACCCGATTTCTTTAAGGGCATTAAATACAGCATGTCCGGTTTTAAGGGAGATTTCTCTTTCCTCGGATTTTCCGCCGGATAGAATGCCTATCCTCAAGTTTTTTAAGCTGTCCCTCATATGAATTTAATTTATCCGCCTATTTTAAATTATTTTTATTTCCGTATTCAATTCTATACCCCTGCTCGATAATGCCTTTTCCTGAATAATTTTTATTAAAGACATAATATCGTCCGGTTTAGCGCTACCTTTATTGACTATAAAATTTGCATGCTTTTCCGAAACCTGTACTCCTCCGATAGAGAAGCCTTTAAAGCCTATTTCTTCTATAACTCTTCCGGCAGACAATCCCACCGGATTTTTGAATATGCAGCCCAAAGAATATTCGCTCAACGGCTGAAACAACTTCCGTTTTTTAAAAATTTCTATATTATTAGATATCTTAGCCCCTAATGATTTAAACAACGTTAAATATACGTTCGTTATGAAATAACCGCTATTTACGTCCCTAATTTTTAAATTACGGTATGAAAATTTTAAATCCCTCTTTTCTACGGTTAATTTAGCTCCGCCGTCCATAATAATATCTATTTTTTCTACAATATCCCCTATAACGCTTTCTTTTGAACCGGCGTTCATTCTGACGGCGCCCCCCAGCGTACCCGGAATTCCGTAAAAAAATTCACATCCGCTGAAATTATTTTCTATAGCATACCTTAAAACTTTTGATAAAACCGCACCGGAGCCGACCCCTAAAGCTATCTCCGATCCGCTTTTCCTGCTCTCCGAATAGGTTGCTTCAAATTGTTTAAAAGAGATAACCGGCAGACAAATATTTTTATCTTTGAACAGGGTATTTGTTCCCCTGCCGATAACATAATAACCGCATGCATAAACCCTGAATATGCCCGTTAAAAAAAGCAATTCACGTTCATTCTTCGGAAAAACGATCAGTTCTGCCGCACCCCCTATCTTAATGGAAGAATAGGACGACATACATTCATTTTCGAGGAACTCTATTTGCGCCGTCCTCAGTTCGTTTATTAAATCAGCCCGTTTATTTTTATCCATATTATTTTCATAATAAAATAAAAAGTAGTCATTATTTCAAAGAAACTATCCTGCCGCAAACCGCTTTACCGTTTACGGCGTCCACCTCTTTATAATATGCTTCCGATGTTTTTTCGCTCTTAGCCCTGCTATGGACGAAATCATCGCAGCTCTTGGTTATATCCCCCGCCCCAAGAAATATTACCATTTCGCCACCCTTTAATATATTTCTTAAATTAGACTTTATATCTTTCTTGTCCGGAACGTAATAGACGTTTTTATAGCCTTCCCGCCTCATTCTTTCAGATAATGCCATAGACGAAACCCCGTCTATTTCTAATTCCCCGGCAGAATAAATATCTGTGATTATAACGGAGTCGGCAAGCTTGAGAGAGTTTACAAATCCTTCCATCAAATCTTTCATTCTGGAATATCGATGCGGTTGAAAAACGGCTATAATATGCCTATTCCAGTTTTTTGCAGCCTTAAGCGTAGCCGTTATCTCAACGGGATGGTGCGCATAGTCGTCTACTATTATGAGCCTATCGTCTGATTTTTTAATTTGAAACCTTCTTTCCACGCCATGGAAACACCTAAGCGCCTCTTGGATAAACTTGGTTTTTATCCCCAACTCCAAACTCAAGGCAATAGCCGAAAGAGCATTTAAAACATTATGAATACCGGGAACAAATAAGTTAAACTTTCCTATTAATTTCCCACCGTGATATGCATCAAAAGAAGATGAATCTCTCTCCAACGCTATATTTAAAGCATAATAATCGGCTTTTTGTTCTATACCGTAAGTAAAATATTTTTTGTTTATTTTTGGAAATAACGACCTTAATATAGGATTATCGACACATAAAACGGCAAGGCCTAAAAGAGAAATATTATTTATGAAATCTACAAATGCCGTTTTTAAATTTTCCATACCGTCGTAATAGGAAAGATGCTCGTAATCAATATTCGTAACTACACAATAATCCGGCTTAAGCTTCAAAAAAGAGCCGTCGCTCTCATCCGCTTCGACAACCATAAAGTCTCCCTTGCCTACCTTAGAGTGCATATCCAAACCGAAAACCTTTCCGCCCACGACAAAAGTAGGGTCTCCGCCCGCCTCCCCGAATATAGACGCTATCATAGATGTAGCAGTTGTTTTACCGTGCGAACCGGCTATAGCAATGCCTTTTTTTAGAGATAACAGCTCCGAAAGCATCTCCGCCCGCCTCAATACCGATAGGTTTCTGTCTCTCGCCTCCATAAGTTCCGTGTTGTTTTCTCGAATAGCCGTAGAATATACTACGATTTCAGCCCCCTTAAGATTATCGGGGCTGTGTCCGATAAAAACTTTGCCGCCGATGGATTCTATTTTTTTTATAGTCCGGCTATATTCTATATCCGAACCCGTTACTCTATAGCCGGAATTTATAAGAACCTCCGCTATACCGCTCATACCGGAACCACCGATTCCTATAAGATGAATCCTTTTGGCGCTGTTTTTCATTATTATGCTCCTTGAATTTAGAATTTCGCTTTTTGTCGTTATTCTCTATTTAATATTACATTCGCTATTTTTAATGCCGAATCTTTCGTTTCTATCGTTTTCAAATTATCATACATGTATTTCAATAATTTTCTATTATAAAATATTTTGCAAGTTGTTTGTAATAATTCTTTTGAAAGATTTTCATCGTCTCGTATTTTATAAAAGCAGCCTTTTTTCGAAAATACCGCTGCATTTTTATCCTGATGGTTTTTTGCCGCGAAGGGATAAGGCACTAAAACCGCAGGTTTTCTCAATGCAATTAATTCCGACAAAGTGCCTGCTCCCGCTCTGCATATGACCATATCACTAGACAAATAGTATTTTTTAATATTATCTGTAAATGAAAAGACATCATATTTATTTATTTTGCTCCCATCGTAAAAACTTTTAACCGATTCCAAATCGCGCTCACCGGTCTGATGATAAATGATCAAACGATCGGATATTTCTTTATCTAACAGAGACAGCATATTTATTACGGCCTTATTGAGAGAAGAAGCGCCTTGTGACCCTCCGAAAACAAATATCCTCAACTCATTTTTATCCGTAAATTCTATCTCTCCATTCGTTTCCGTCGAAACCGATTCTAAAATAGATTGCCTGACCGGATTTCCGGTGACGATAACCTTGGAAAAGGTCATATACTTCTTCGTTTCTTCAAAAGAGGCAAAAACCGTTATCCCTAATAAAGCCAGTATTTTGTTGGAAAGACCCGGTACGACGTTTTGCTCCATGACCCCGCTCCTTATACCGCCGAACCTTGCCGTAACGAGCGGCATAAGAGAGATATAGCCTCCTAAGCCTAAAACATAATCCGGCTTTATTTTACCGTAAAGGGCGCCAATATCTCTTGCCGCCTTAATAAATCCCTTTAAAGACGCTACCTTATCCATAAAACCTTTTCCCGAAAATCCCTTAACGTTTATTTTAAAAAATTCAAAATCATAATTGTCTTTGAGCCTGTTTTCTATTCCTTTTTCGGTTCCTATAAAATAAACTTTTATATCATCAATACTTTTTAACTTTTCGTAAACCGCAATGCCCGGAAATAAATGCCCGCCGGTTCCTCCGCCGGCTATTATAAGGTTCATTTATATATTTTTCCTCTTTATACTTTGCGAAGATATATTAAGCAAAATACCTATGCCTATACATGCCGCCAGCAAAGAACTTCCTCCATAGCTTATAAACGGCAAAGCAAGTCCTTTGGTGGGTAAAAAATCAAGAACAACGCCTATGTTTATAAATGCGCTTAAAACAATAACAAACGTGATACCGTAAGCAAGATAGGTTCCAAAAAGGTCCGGCGCATTTATGGCAATCTTCAATCCCCTATATCCCAAAATTAAATATAGCGAAATAACTATAAAAACCCCTATAAACCCGAGTTCTTCTCCTACGGTAGAGAATATAAAATCGGAATACGGGGTAGGAAGAAAAAATAACTTTTCCTTTCCGTTTCCCAAACCTACACCGTAGAACCCTCCCCTTGCAAACGCATACATAGACTGTATGATTTGAAAACCTATGCCTGTTTTATCGTGAAAGGGGTGGAGAAATGCAAGTATTCTATTCATTCTATACGTTACGGTAAAAATAAGGAAATATGCGGCAATGCTTCCTATAATCGTAGTGATAACGAGGTAGAGTATTGATACTCCGCCGGCAAATAACATGATAAGCGTCATAAAGAACAGAATAGACGCCGTTCCGAAATTGGGTTCTTTTAAGAGTAAAATATCTAAAAATCCCATAAATACCAGAGGGGCTATGAACATTAATGAATAACGGTTATTATTCAGCGTATCCCTTTTTTTATCCAAAAAATTAGCGAGATATACTACAAAAAATATTTTCAAAAATTCCGACGGTTCTACGCTAAAAAATTTAAAATCTATCCACCTTTTGGAGCCTCCGACGCTCGTGCCTATATGAGGAACAAATAATAAAATCATTGAAATTATTATTCCGAATAAAATAATTTTATAAAACGACTTGAATATATGATAATCGTTTTTCATTAAAAACCATATAAAAAATGCGGATATTATTACGTATATGACCTCTCTTGCGACAAAATGATAACTCACGCCGTATTTGACTATGGAAACCATCGCACTCGTCGAATATACCATTACTATGCCGAGGGCTATAAGTACTATAACGGTCAGAAATAAAGTTATATCGTATTTTCTTATAAATGTCTTTCCGTAATTAATCATAATCAGATAAAATTATTCTTCAAATTAAGGTAGCATTTTTTGAATATATCGCCTCTTTCGTTATAATCCTTAAACATATCAAAACTGGAAGATGCGGGCGAAAGCAAAACGGTACCCGTTCCGGTTCTTTCGTTATTGTTTATTAAGCAAAAAAAAGCCTCTTTTACTGCACTTTCCATGTTGCCTGCAGCGGTAATCAACTCGACGTTGCCTTTAAGCGTATCGCCTATAATACCCCTTGTCTCTCCTATTAAAACGCATGTTCTTACATTATTATTCTTTACGGAAAGGATAAGGCTTTCGTAATCGAATCCCTTATCCTTTCCGCCCAATATAAGGACTATATCCCTATTTTCTCCATCCTCACTCAGCGATTTAAGGGCACTAATTACTGCAGCGGGATTAGTCGCCTTAGAATCATCGTAGAATTCTATGCCGCCGACATTCCCTACGTATTCAACCCTGTGCTCCGGGGATTCGTAATTCTCGAATGCGGCCGTTACGATATCCGGGGAAATTCCGTGCACTACCAAAGAACAGGCGGCAGCCATCATATCGTAAATAACAAATCTTCTTTTGTCCCTTAATTTTATATTTTTCAACGGTATAACGGCGTCAAGGCCTATAATATTTTTAAGTCTTAGGTTGATGGCGTCGCCTTTAAAATAAACATTACATTTGTTTTCGTCAAAACCGAACAAAATAGCCTTGGAACCGACGATATCTTTTAAAATTGCCGAATCGTAATCGTCATAGTTTAGAATAGCGACGTCGTTATACCTTAAATTCTTAAATAATTTATATTTTGTAAGTTTGTATTCATCTGCGTTTTCGTACCTGTCTAAGTGGTCGTCTTCTACGTTAAGCAAAACCGCAATATCCGGTTTAAAATCATAAATCCATTCAAGCTGAAAACTCGATACCTCTAAAATAAAATCGTTAAAATCGTTTATTCCGGAAATAAAAGGAACCCCGAGGTTCCCGCCGACAAATATTTTTTCGCTTAAACCGGCTTTTTTAACGGCACTCTCGCAAAGAGTAGTCGCAGTAGTTTTCCCGTTCGTTCCGGTAATTGCAATGATTTTTGCCGGTAACGTCGATTTCTTTAATTTCAGCATCCTATAGGCAAATTCTATTTCTCCGTAAATCGGAATATTATATTTTTTCAGCTCTAAAATTACCTTGTGATTCCTTTCTATCCCCGGACTTACAACGCATTGCGTTATATCTTTTAAATATTTACCAAAAAAAACCTTCTCATTGATTTTATTGAAAAATACGGGGGCTTTACCACCCTTTAAATTTGCCGATTCAATCAACCCGTCAATTTCTTCATTCGACAGAATGTCATCATACACGATTATATTGCTTTGATCGCCAATATAATCGTGAACAGCTCTTCCTGTTTTTCCGTAACCTAATATAAGCGTATTCATTAAAAAATCCTCAATTTTAAGGTGGAAAGAGCAAATACGGTTAATATTAAAGATATAATCCATAGCCTTATCACTATCTTAGGTTCGGGCACACCCTTCATTTCAAAATGATGATGAATGGGTGCCATCTTAAATATTCTTTTTTTCCTAAGCTTATAAGAACCCACTTGAAATATTACGCTTAGAGCCTCCATCACGAAAACGAATCCTATTATAACAAGCAATATTTCCTGTTTCGAAATTATTGCCACATAACCAAGAATGGCACCCAAAGATATAGAACCGATATCCCCCATAAAAATAGAGGCGGGGTACGAATTAAACCATAGAAAACCTATAGAAGATCCAAGCAGTGCGGCGCACAAAATAACTACGCCCCCTATATTTTGCATATACGGGATAGACAAATAACTTGTGAATCCATAATTCGAAGCGGCATATAGAAATATAAGGTAACCCGTAATAGAAATGGCAAACACACCTATGGCGAGACCGTCGAGCCCGTCGGTCAAATTAACGGCATTAGAAGAACCGACTATAATAAACGATGCAAATAGAATGAAATACGGGCCTATATTTAAATAATAGTCTTTAACAAACGGGATAACGATCACGCCCAACGATTTATCATGAAAATACAGCAGGGCGGAAATCAAAAGCGCCGCTAAACTCTGCAGAGTAAATTTATATTTGCCCCTTAATCCCTTAGAAGAACGCCCTTTGAGTTTCAATAAATCGTCGGCAAAGCCTATAAGTCCAAAGCCGAGAAGCGTAAATAGACCCATATAGAGATAAAAATCGTAAAATCTTGCAAGCAATAATACCGGGATTACCGCACTGAATAATATTAAAAAACCCCCCATAGTCGGAATATCTTTTTTTTTGCTTATATGGGATTTAGGACCGTCCTCTCTTACTATCTGCCCTACCTTCATCCTTTTTAATATTTTAATAAATATCTTTCCGAATATGATGGACAGTATTAACGACAAGATTATTGCATAGGACGCCCTGAATGTAATATATCTAAGAAAATCAAGATTTAAATTTAACATATCTTTTCACCCTCAAAACATTCTTCAAGCTTCATTTCTCTTGAGCCTTTTACCAAAACTACGCTGTTTCTTTTATCTAATTTTTGAAATTTTTCTCTAAAAATTTCCTTATCTCTAAACAAATACAGCTTATTATCGTCAAATCCGACTTCGAAAAGCCCTCTCCGTATACTATCGATATAATCGCCTTTATAGAAAATATAGTCGGCATAATCGGCAATCTCCCGTCCGATATTAACATGTTCGATATCCGAAGAGTCTCCCAATTCCAACATGTCTCCCAAAACTAATATCTTCTTCTTATCCGCATAATACGTTTTTACAAAATTCAACGCCGCTCTAAGTGAATCAGGGCTGGAGTTATAAGTATCGTCAATCAAGATATATTCGTCGGAAATACCGGAAATTACCTTCATTCTTCCCTCCGGAAGAATGAAATCCTCCATCGCCTTTAATCCGAACTCTAAATCCACGCCGCAAACATATGAAATCAAAAGGGCGCATAGGAGATCATATATTAAATGAATCCCCTGAAAACCAATATTGGAGAAATATTCTTTACCTTTAAAAGAAAGCCTTAAGTTTGTACCACCGGTCTTTTTATTTACCTCGGCGCTTTCACACAAAATATCCGGTATGACCCCATAATGTTTTAGTCCGAATCCAAACGAAAGCCTATTTGTCTCTGAAAATTTATTATATGTTTTAGATAATGTTTCGTCATCTGCATTTATTATTAAATAAGAATCATCCTTTAAGCTTAATGTAAGGTCTGATTTCTCTTTTAAAACTCCTTTAATATCTTTAAATTCCGCAAGATGGGATTTACCGATATTGGTTATCGCTCCGACATCGGGCGATATAATGCCTGAAAGTTTCCTTATTTCCCCCTTTTTATTAGTTCCTATCTCTAAAACAATGTACTCATGTTTATTGTTTAAATTGAGAATAGCCTTGGGAACCCCTATCAAGTTGTTGTAATTATAATTGTTCTTGAGAATTTCCTCCTTACCGTATTTTGCGGAAATTATTCGGTAAACCATTTCTTTAGTCGTCGTTTTTCCGCAAGAGCCGGTTATAGCTATTTTTTTCTTTAAATCAAACCGTCTTAAATACATCTCGGCAATGCTTCCCAATGCCGAAACGGCATCTTCGACCGCTATCATGATTTTTCTCGGATATACAGATATGTCGCAAACTTCGAGAAAATTCCATGAAACGATAGCACAGGACGCCCCTTTTTTAAATGCCGCATCCACAAAATCTTCGCCGTTAAAATTCTTTCCTTTTAGTGCGATGAATATGCTGTTATCGGAAAAATCTTCCCGGGAATCGGTAATTATTTCGTTAAAAACAAGAGGGTTGGTTCCGTCCCCGGCAATTACGGTTCTTCCGCCGGTAGAGTTCAAGATTTCATCTATAGTTAAATTATATTCTATTTTCATAATATTTTAATACTTCCTCTTTGTCACTGAAATGATATTTATTATTTTTGATTATCATATAATCCTCGTGTCCCTTACCTGCGATCAAAACGGCATCTCCGACGCGGGAAACGGAGAGTGCCAGCTCTATTGCCTTTGCCCTATCTTCCACTATGACGCAGACATGATCACCCCCCTCAAGCTGCAATGTATTCTTATCTACGTCTATATCGACAAACACCGCATTTTTGATGCCGCTTTTTATTTCCTTTATAATTTTTAACGGATCCTCGCTTCTGGGATTGTCGGACGTAATTATAGTAATATCCGCTATATTGGAAGAATGCTTGCCCATAAGCGGCCTCTTCCCCTTGTCTCTATCGCCTCCGCAACCGAAAACGCTTATCAGCCTACCGCCGTTGATGCACTTTAATACCGACAGAACTCTTGCAAGCGCATCGTCCGTATGGGCATAATCTATATAAATCGTAGGGGCTTCGGCATTTGCAATATTCACTTTTTCGACTCTTCCGGGGACACTTTTTAACGACTGTATGCCGGCGGCTATATGCCGTCCCGGAATAGAAAGGGCATAAGCGACAGAAGCGGCGGCAAGTATATTATAGACATTATAGCTCCCTATAAGCTTAGAAGAAATTCCCATAATTTCCTTTTCATCGGGCAATATTATATCTAATTTTAATCCGTCCTTACTAAAGACTATATTTTGTGCAGATATATCGCTATCTTTATTTAAACCGTAAGTAATTAAAGTAACCTTGCTCTTATTATCGTTAAACTCATCTTTTTCTTTCTTTAATTCCAGTATGAGCCTTTTTCCGTAAGTATCGTCATTATTTATTAAGGCAAATTTTTGCTTTTTAGCGCTTTTCAAAAGTATTTCTAAAAAAAACTTCTTTTTTGCGGCATAATATTTTTCCATATCCCCATGGTAATCAAGATGATCCCGCGTTAAATTAGTAAAAACGGCGGCATCATAAGAAATACCGTAAACCCTATCTTGTGTTAAACCATGGGAAGAGACCTCCATTACGCAATAACCGATGTCCGATCTAACCGCATCGTCAAGCATTTCATTCAGCTCATAGACATCGGGCGTAGTATTTTTGGAGTAGGCAATATCACATCCTATTCTATAATCTATCGTTCCTATTAATCCTGTTCGACGTCCTGAATCCTCCAAAATAGATTTTATTAAAAATGTTGTCGTCGTTTTGCCGTTCGTTCCCGTTACGCCTATGACATTTATCTTATCCGCCGGATTGTTAAAAAAGTTTTTAGAAGCGACGGCATATGCCTTTAAAGCATCCCTGACGACTACCACCGCCACGTTTCTACCTATAAGCCTTTTTGCCGTTTCGCCGTTATCCGTTAATATTGCCGAGGCACCTTTAGATATAGCTTCCTCTATGTAAATATTGGAATCCACTTTTACCCCTTTCCTTGCGGCAAATATATAACCCCTTCTTATATTGCGGGAATCATTGGATATTCCGACAATATCGATATCGGAGCTGCCGTATACGACGGCATTTAAATCACTATCGTCTTTATAACTTAGAATATGTTTAAGCTTCATAATCCTAAACCCTTTATGATGACCTGTCCCTTGGCTTAAATTTAAGTATGACGGTTCTTTTATTATTTAAATCGGACCCCGGCCTAACACTTTGATAATATAAAAATCCGCTGCCGTATATCTTTACTTTTATATTGTATCTGCTAAAAAATTCCAGCGCCTTGTAGATAGTATCCCCTCTTAAATCCGACATTACTCCACGGCGAACGAAGGCTTTTTTAACCTTACTCCCCCCACTGTTATTTTTACCACGGCTAAACTGCTCTCCGTATGCATCTCCTCTCGGATACACGTTTAATATATCCAAAGCGTTTTTAAACACGTCGCGTACTACCGGAGCGCTTACCGCTCCACCGTAGTAACTGATTTTTAACGGGTCTTCCTGAACGACTATCATTGCTAATTTCGGATGTCTATACGGAACAAACGCCATAAAAGACGCAGTGTACTTATTTTTATAATATTTGCCCGTTTTCGGATTTATTACCTGACCCGTCCCTGTTTTTCCGGACACTTTAAAGTCTATTAACTTAGCATACTCTCCCGTGCCTCCCTTGACGACCAATCTCATCATATATTTAATTTCTTTATCGGTCTTTGCAGTAATAACCCGCCTGATTACTTTGGGCTTAGCTTTAAAAAGCACTTTGCCGTAAGGATCGACTATTTTTTTAATTATATACGGCTTCATCAAAAAACCGCCGTTAGCTATGGCGGAAAGCGCAACTGCCTCTTGCAACCCCGTTACGGCGGCACCCTGCCCGAACGATTCTTCGCAGGGACCTACCTTAGACCATACGCTGAGCGGCCTGATTATTCCCGAAGATTCTCCAAGCAATCCCGCATGAGGCCTGTCTAAAAATCCCCATCTTTTAAGCCAGTACCACACTCTTTTTTTGCCCATTTTCATACCTACCTGACAGGCGCAAACATTGCATGAATATTCGATCAGCTGATTTATATTTAAACGACCGAATTTGTTTTCTACGTCGTGAATGGTTATGCCGTCGAAGTGATAAGAACCGTGATAACCGTTTATTATGGTATCGGGCTTTACGATGCCGTCCTGCAGTGCGCCTGATATTATGAAGGGTTTCATAATAGAGCCCGGCTCGAAGTCGTCGGTAACGGCCCTATTCCTCCAGTATCTTGCGGAATATTTCCAGTAATAATTAGGATTAAAACTGGGGTAATCCGCCATCGCCAATATTGCACCGGTATTAGGATTCATAAGTATCGCAAAAGCACCCTTGGATTGTGTTGCTTTTGCCTCCCTATCTAAATAATATTGCGTAATAAATTGCAGTTGCTTATTTATGGTTAAGTAAATATTGTCCCCGTGTGTAGCTTTTCTAAGCCCGAAACCCCTGATGAATATATACTGCCCCAAACCGTCGTGTAAAACCTTTAATGCGCGTCTATTTCCTTTTAAAAAATTATTGTATTTATACTCGATTCCGGATAAACCGTTATCGTTAATTCCTACAAAACCTAAAACATGGGAAAGTAATTTTCCGTCCGGATAATATCTTACCGGCTGTTTAACTATTATGACGCCGGCAATTCTTAGTTTTCCCGCATTTTTCGCTAAAGCTACCGAAACCCTCTTGCTAATCCATGCAAATTGAACTTTTTTATTTAATATTTCTATTATTTTTTTAAAACTTATTCCCGTCAAACCGGATAATTTTTCGGCGTTTTTAAGCTTATGTTTTACCATCAACGGGTCTACTGCAATACCCGGCATATCAATACTCGTAGCAAGTATGCTCCCGTCAGACGAATAAATGTTTCCGCGTTCCGGAGTAAAATATATTTGCGTGTGAAACTGCTCGCGCGCAAGCAGCCTTAACCTTCCACCCTCTATCATTTGAAAGTAAAAGGCCCTGCCTATTAATAACCCCCCAAAAATTACTATAGCGATAAAACCGATCAACATTCTCAGTTTTAAAGTTGTTTTCCATAGTCTAATCATGAACCATTATGATTTCGCCTTCTTTCGGGTAAATAAAATTCATCTTTTTGGCAATATTATAAATTCTCAAGGGCGAACTCAAAGCCGTTTCTTTGATCAAAAGCTCTTTGTGGCTGTACTCAAGTTTTAACTTTATGACATTCAGATTATTAATGTCATACCCTAATTTTATGCTTTCCATTTTAGTCCATACGTAAAACATTCCCAAAATAGTCAACATTATTACGGAAACAATAAAGTACGGCTTTATCTTAGACATGATGAAAAGCCCTCAATTTTGCACCCCTGGATCTCGGATTCATATTTATTTCTTCATCCCCAGGGACTATAAGTTTTTTGTTTATAGGCTTAAAATCGGGGTTTTCTTTGATAAAATTCTTGACTATCCTGTCTTCCCCGGAGTGAAAGGATATTATTACCGCTATACCCCCGTTGTTTAAAACGTACTTAAGTTTCCCTAAAAATTCTATCAGCGAATCGTATTCCTTATTTATCAATATCCTCAATGCCATGAATGTCTTCGTCGCCGGGTCGGTCCTGAATCTTTTAGATTTACCCGAGCCTCTATAAATCGCACTCCTTATAATATTTGCCAATTCCAAGGGTGTTTCGATCGGTTTTTTCTTCCTGTATTCCACTATTTTTTTTGCTATCTTCCTTGAGAACCTTTCGTCGCCGAGTTTCCATATGGTATCGGCAAGATTTTTTTCGGTATAGCCGTTTATCACGTCATACGCGGTTAGTTCCGTTTCCGTACACATTCGCATATCAAGAATGCCTTCCTCGTTAAAACTAAACCCTCTACCGCTTTCAAGCTGAATAGAGCTGATACCGAGGTCGAGAACAATGCCGTCTATCCCTTTTAAATCTTCCGTCTTCATGATTTCATCAACTGCGCTAAAATTAGCATGAATCGCCTTAAAATTTTTTTTACCAAACTCACTTTCAAGTTTAGTCCGAACATTTTCGACGGCTTCGGCATCTCTATCTATTCCTATAAGCAAACCGTCGCGATCCGAATGCTCCGACAGCAACCTTCTTAATATTTCTTCAGAAAAACCTCCGCCCCCCAGCGTACCGTCAATGTAAACATTTTCGGGCTTTACTTCCAAAATATCTACAGCCTCTTTTAACAATACCGGTATATGTTGTCCCGTCTTTTGTCGCCGTAGCGTTCCGGATATCGGCATGCTAAAAACCTACCTGCGACATAGTGGCCGCAATAGATTCAAAATTGGATTTTGCTCCCTCAAAATTTGCATCCCACAAATCCCTGTCCCATATTTCAAATCTATTTATTATTCCCACAAATACCACTTCCTTATTTAAATTTCCGCTGATTTTAAGGGATTGAGAAATGTGCATCCTATCCATTTTGTCAAATTCAACCTCTTCCGCACCCGAAAAAAAATATCTTAAAAATTCTAAAACGTTTTTTTGCATCGAAGGGAGTTTAAGGGCTTTTTCTTCTAATTTACGCCATTCTTCTGTGGGATATGCAACTAAACATTTATCAAGATTGGTAATTACAATTGCCGTATTATCGTAAACGGATACAAGAGAATCCTTAATCTTTTGAGGAACCTTAACCCGCCCTTTATCGTCTATCGAATGATTATATCTACCGCTAAACATAAAGAAATAGATTGTTAAAATAATTAAATTATTCAACAAATATCACGGTTATTTTCAACGTAATTAAATGCTTACCACTTTTTACCACTTTTTACCACTTTTAAATAATATTATTGATTTTAGTAAAAGTCAAGTTAATTTAAAAAATATATTTAGAAATAAAATAAGCCGGAGCGAGACGTTAAAAAAGATAAGAAATTATTAAAAGAAATAGGTTTGATCCGCCGTTTGTTTCAGGCTATGCAACGTTGACATTCCGGCAATTTGAAAGGGCCGAATAAACATGCTTTCGTCTAATCCGAGAAGTTCTTTACTCTTAGAACATATATATACGGAGGGTGAATTTTTTAGCAAATCGATAACATTTTCAGCTATTAAATCCTTAAATCTTTTATCTATAAGTGAATTTTCCGATATATTTTTCGTATAAAGCAACGGAGATTTTGCCATGCTGAATATGCGAATATCGTTTTCCATTATCGCCAGCGTTCTTGCCAATATCAAACTTGCTATGCATTTTTCCGGCTCATTTTCGGGATCGGAAAGCTGAACTATTAAGATTTTTTCGTCTTCCATTTTGCCGGATATAGCATTTAATTATATTCTTTTAATAAATATCTTTTAAGCCAATCTTTTAAGCGCGTCTTTTTTAATTTCAACAGTTCGTCAAATTCGCTTGTATCTCCGCTGCATACACTATCATACTTTAACATTCTAACCTGGTCGGAGGTTATCGGTATATTTTTGAACGGCGTAGATAGTTTTTCAACGATACTTAAAGATTTTTCAACGACAAAAAAAGGGGTATGAATTTTTAATTTTTTAGGCGGTGAAAACTCCATGATCAAATCTATTATATCTTCAAAAGTATAAATATCCGGACCGCATAACTGAAACGACTTATAAATGGTTTTATCGTTATACAAAGAATTATTATATGCGTTGGCAACCGAAGATACATCTATGGGAGTAAACTTATTTTCTCCGGTTCCGATTATAGGAACAAGAGCCCTTGTTTTTACTAAATTTATAAGGTCGTCAAAAAAAGCCGCATTATCTCCAAAAATCAAAGAAGGCTCAAAAACAGTCCATTTTAAACCCGAATGCTTAACGAGCGACTCACCCTCGTATTTTGTGGAAAAATATTTAGAATCGTTAACCGAAGCACCGAGAGTGCTCATATGGATAAACCTGTTTATTCCATTTTTCTTGGCCGACTCCAACAATGTATTTACGTAATCTACGTGGACCTTTCGGAAAGAAAAACCGGGCGTACTTCTTATTATTCCGACAAGATTTACTATTGCATCAAATTTATTAAGAGAAAGAAAACCGTCAATAACACTCTTTTCCTCAAGCGTCCCCTCAAAAACCTCAAAACCCAATTCCTTTAACCTCGGAATTTTATTTTTATTACGCTCTAAAAGAGTAACGGAAGCCCCTGAAGATTTAATCTTTTCGGAAATAACCGAACCTACAAATCCTGTTCCTCCCGTAATAAAAACCCTCATGCGCTTTCCCCTATTTTTAACCACGCACTATTTTATCTCTTTATAATTAAAATAATGATTGGCCTCTATATATCTGATAGTTCCGGTCTTAGACCTCATAACAACCGAATGAGTTTTTGCTCCGCTTTGAAAAAATTTAACGCCGTTAAGGTAATCCCCGTTAGTTACGCCTGTTGCGACAAATATTACGTCACCAGCGGCAAGATCATGAATACCGTAAATTTTATCAAAATCTTTTATCCCCATTTTAGAGGCGCGTTTTCTTTCTTCTTCGTTCCTAAATACAAGCCTGCCCTGCATACCGCCCCCGACACACCTTAATGCCGCTGCGCCGAGTACACCTTCAGGGGCGCCGCCTATACCCATAAGAACGTCTATGCCGGAATCTTCCTTTGCGGTTGCTATCGCGCCGGCAACGTCTCCGTCTTGTATGAGCCTAATCCTCGCACCCGCCTTCCTCACCTCTTCTATTAGGGGCTTATGTCTTTCGCGTTTAAGGATTATGACGGTCAAATCTTCGATATATCGGTTTAATGCCTCCGCAATTCTCTGAAGGTTTTCAGTCGGAGACAGCTTTATATCGATAACGCCTCTTGCTTTAGGACCTACGGCTATTTTTTCCATATACGTATCCGGGGCATGTAAGAAATTTCCGTGATCGCCTATCGCCATAACGGCAATCGCATTAGGGGCGCTGGTTGCGGCCAAGGTAGTTCCTTCCAGCGGGTCAACGGCTATGTCGACCTTTTGTCCTTTTCCGCTGCCGACTTTTTCTCCTATGTAGAGCATAGGGGCTTCGTCTCTTTCGCCTTCGCCTATAACTATCGTTCCGTCGATATCTATATATTCGAGAGAACCTCTCATGGATTCTACCGCAGCCCTATCCGCCGCTTTTTCATCTCCCCTGCCGATAAACCGTGCGACCGATATAGCGGCGTGTTCGGTAACCCTGGCAAACTCAATCGTCAACGATTTATCATCCATAATCGTACTCCTCCCGATTCCAATATATTTATTTTATCAATGTTACACAATCATTCTTATATTATATCCTATCTTGCATACCAATACAATATTTTAAAAAAATAAAGAACGGATTTGATTATCCGCGTTCGGGCATCCCGTCATATTCGTGCAAATTAGGGGCCAATCTCCTAAAGGGTTTTTCCCTCATCCATTCTTCAAAAACCTGACCGACAAGTCCGCAGGAGCGGGCGATTATAAAGAAACCCTTACCGAGTCTATAATCGAATCCCATATCGGAAATTATTGCGGCAATGCAACCGTCTACGTTAAGCGGAAGTTTTCGTTCGGGCTTTTTCACCTTAAACTCATCCGCTATTGCTACGGCAAGATTAACGTAACTGCCGCCGAAATTTAAATCTCCCGCAACATCTAAGAGCCTCTTTGTTCGAGGATCAACAGTATGAAGTTTATGCCCGTAACCCGGAAGTCTTTTTTTATTCTTAAGGGCATCATCGACCATGTCTTTTGCCGTTTCTTTAATATATTCGTCTTTAATGTCTTCTCTGCCTTTTATATAATCCTGAAACATCTTTGCCGACTTTTCAATAGCACCCCCGTGAGCATCTCCAAGGGTAAGAATCCCACCTGCAACAGCGGCGTTAAGTGAATTCCCCCCGGAAAATACCGTTCTTGCGGCAACGGACGAAGGTGTAGCGATACCTGCATCTATGCATGAAACAAAAATGGCGTCTAACATCTTCGCTTCATTTACGGTAGGCATTTCGCCCTTTAAGAGCAAGAAGCAGACCTCTGCATAAGATTTATTTCCAATTAAATTATCAAGATTATAGCCTCTTATAAGAATCTTTCCGTCCTGATTAGACGTAACGGCCGTTCGCCACTCTTTTTGCGAATTTATTTCAGACATAAACTCAAACTCCTTTAACTTTATATTTTTATCATTTACTTATTAAATACAAAAATCACTTATTTTAAAGTGCTGTAAAGCGGCTTCACATCATCGGAGGAGCTATCCTCAAAATCCCTTTTCGCCCCTAAGGAGATAAGGGCATTGACGAGCTCATGGTAAAATTTAGCAACCTTTATCGTTCCCGTTTTTTTACCCAATTCCTCAAGCCTCTCTATCTTATCCGTTGCCTTTCCCATGCCTCTTTCCACAATAGCACCCGCATGCCCGAAAGAAACCCCTTCCGGCATATTTTCCTGAAACACGCCTGCAACAAAAACGGCTAAAGGCTTAGTATAGACACCGTTAGCTACCAGCTCTGCAACCTGTTCTTCGTATGTGCCCCCCGGCTCTCCCATTATAACACATGCCTTAACATTTTCGTCCTTTTCAAGCTCGGGAAGAACATCGGCAAAAGTCGTACAGGCAATAATATCGCCCCCTACGGCTAAAGCCATATAGATACCGAAACCGCGTCTTCTAAGCATTTCCGACGTGGTAACGGTAAGCCCTCCGCTTTTCGAAAGAACGACGATGGAGCCGTCCCGAAATGCGACACTCGGGTCCTTACCGCCTATGGCACCTATCCTGCCGACCGAAGGAACGAAACATCCGAGAGACGTCCCGCCGACGATAGTGACTCCCTTTTCCTTTGCAAGTTCATATATTATTATGGAATCCCTGATAGGAACATGCTCTGTAATGATATACATAAGCTTAATGCCGTTATCGATTAATTCATAAACCGCATCAAGAACAGAAGTAGGAGGGACATATATTAAGCCCGTATTCACAGATTGCCCTAATTCATCAACCTTTAATGCTTCTTTCACGGTATCAAAAACGGGAATCGGACAATTATCCATCAAAACCGTTCCGCCCTTTCCGGGCGTTACACCGCATTTTACAATGCCGGGATAAATACTTTCCGACTCGGCAACAACCTGGGAAGCCTCTCTGCCGGTAATACCGATTACAATAACGCCGGTACCGTCATTTAAGAATTTAGTGCCTTTCATATAAATAATCTCCTATCATATTATATAATATTTTTAGACTTTAAAATCTCATACAACTTTTGCGGCGCCTCCGTGAGGGGAAGTTTAGAATCATATATTACCGCTTCTATACCGTTTTTTACGAAACAGTCGTAAAGCATTTTTAATCCCTTCCGATATTCCGGACCGCTTCTCCTGACAACCCATGTTAATCCCTCGGGAAATGTCCCGTCTTTTCTCATTTCTTCTATGGCCGATACGAGACCCTCTCCCAGCGTAACGTCTATTCTTGTATTGCTTGCCGTCCCGCCGCAAACAAGCATTGCTTTGAGTCCCGGCTTCGAAAGAATAATTTTAGAAATTTTGACCATCTTTTCTGCAGGCGGATTTCCGCCGATATCGGTAAGATTTGCGGGTTTCATTCCCAGCGCAAAAACTGTTTCCGCCGTAATAGTCGAACCGCCGCCTCCGAATGTCATCATCCCTATATCGCCGTCCAATTCGACATAAGAACCCGCTTTTCCTCTGTGGTCGTCTCTGTCTATCAAATGTGCCGCCGACTCTCTTTTGGTGAGTGGCCTTCCCATAGCTCCCCTTGCGGTATAAATTTTAGAGGGAGCAATCCTTGCATCGTCATCTATCATATTTACGGCATCTATCGCTAAAATCTTTCGTTTTTTAGGATTCGCTTTATCGCCGGCAATAATTAGAGGATTAACTTCTAAAAGTCTTGATTCTGAATTCCAAAACCCCCTATACATATTGGCAATGACCTCTGAGAGCATCCTTAATTCCGATTTATAATTAAAGCCTATTTTAATTAAATACTCTCTGACTTTATACGGGAAAAGACCCTCAAGAGGGTTTATTTCGTATGTGAATATTTTAGACGGGTCCTGCTCCTCTATATCCATTCCGCCTTCAAGCGATATAACAAAAACAGGCCTCCTCGGCCTTGACGAATAAGTAAAACTTACGTAAAGTTCTTTTACTATTTCCGCCTTTTCCTGGATAATAACGCTAACCGGCTTTTCGCCGTATACCTCCGTCTCCATTAATGCTTGAACATGTTCGTTTGCCTCGTCTCCGGTTTTAGCAAATTTAACCGCCCCGGCTTTTCCCCTTTTTCCGACAAGAACCTGAGATTTTATAACTACCTCTCCATTCTGTTCTACAAAATCGACCACATTTTCTCCGGAATGTTGAACAACCATATATCTTGGAGTCGGAACGCCGTATTTTTTAAACACGGTATCGTATGTTTCGTATTCATAAAGTTTCATAAAAACCCCGTTTTAACTTAAAAAAGGCATTTCCGTCTGTGCCAAAAAACACTGTTTTAGACATGTATAGAGAATATATTTTGACAACTGCACAGAAACGGAGATATCCGCTAAGGCAGAAATGCCGTCTTAATTTATATTAATTTACATATTTTCGGCAATTCTTTCGGCAAACTGAGAGCATTTAACTTCGGCAACTCCCGTCATTTGCCTTGCAAGGTCATATGTTACGTATTTCTGTTTTATCGTTTCTTTAATCCCCTTTTCCACGAGATCCGCTGCTTCCTTCCATCCCATATGTACAAGCATCATAACCGCCGACAGGATTAAAGAACCGGGGTTCGCCTTATCCTGATTCGTATATTTAGGAGCAGAACCATGAGTTGCTTCGAAAATAGCCATGGTATCGGACATATTTGCCCCGGGTGCCATACCGAGACCGCCGACCTGTGCGGCTAAAGCATCGGACATAAAGTCACCGGTAAGATTCGGCAATGCAAGAACGGAATACTCGTCGGGGCGAAGAAGCCCTTGCTGAAACATAGAATCTGCTATCCTATCCTTTATAATAATTTTGTCCGTAGAGCCCGTAACCTCGGCTTCCGGAATCAGTTTGTCGCCAAACTCGGTCTTTGCAAGTTCATAGCCCCAATCCCTGAATGCGCCTTCGGTAAATTTCATTATATTGCCTTTATGAACCAAAGTAACACTCGTTTTGCCGTTATCTATAGCATATTGAATCGATTTTTTTATGAGTCTTTTTGAGGCAAAAGGTCCCATAGGTTTTATCCCGATGCCTGCGTCCTCTCTTATTTTTTCCTTAATATTAATATCCATTGAAATCAAAAAATCTCTAAGCTTTTTAGCCTCTTCGCTGCCGGACCTGAACTCAATACCCGCATAAATATCCTCGGTATTTTCCCTAAATATTATCATATCTACCTTTTCGGGATGTTTAACCGGTGAAGGTATCCCCTCGTAATACTTGACCGGCCTAACACATGCAAAAAGGTCAAGCACCTGTCTGATAGTGACGTTTAACGACCTAAAGCCGCCGCCTACCGGTGTAGTAATCGGACCCTTAATACCTATCGAATATTCTTTAAGGGCTGTTATCGTATCTTTGGGAAGATACTGTCCTTCTCCATATTTCTCAACCGCCTTTTCTCCGGCGTAAATCTCAAGCCAGCTGATCTTTTTTTTACCGTCGTATGCCTTTTTAACAGCCGCATTAATTACGATATGCATAGCCCTCGTTAAATCGGCGCCGATTCCGTCACCCTCTATGAAAGGAATAATCGGGTCGTTGGGGACTTCAAATTTATTAGGGCCCAATACCTTAATTTTTGAACCTTCTTTGGGTTCAATAAGCTTTTGATATGATGCCATAGATTGACTACCTCCCTGCTAATCAATTAAGTTAAAATAATAAAAAAATAAAATTTTAAGCTGCAAAGGATTATAATAAAACATCTTTTTAAAATCAAGTAAAAAATTAATATTATTAAGTAAAACGCTCAAATGAATCTAAAAAAGCCTTAAATAATAGCGACCCTGAATTAAAAAATAAGCCACCGTCTTTAGCCGAAATTTCAGAATAATGATCGGAACGATACCTGCTGTCAGTATTTTCCATCTTTGTGGAAAAACCGCAGAAAGGGACAGGTTCCGGCGTGTGTTTTTTAAGTTTGACCGGATTGTAATGGTCAGGTAAAATCATTATCGTAAATTCATTATATTTTTTAAGACCTTCCATGACTCTGCCTACAATAAACCTGTCAAAATCTTCTATGGCTTTTATCTTATCCTTAACACTTCCCTCGTGCGAGGCTTCGTCGGAGGCTTCTACGTGAATATAAACAAAATCGCTGGAATTCAAAGATTCCATACCGTAATCGGTTTTGCCTTTATAATCGGTGTCTAAATATCCGGTGGCCCCCGGAACATTTATAACGCGAAGCCCTGCATATTTTCCGATACCCTTTACTAAATCTACTGCGGAAATGACCGAACCCCCGATACCATATTCTTCTTTCATTGTAGGCAGGGAAGGCTTATAGCCCTGCCCCCAGAGCCAAATGGAATTTGCCGGAAGCTTCCCTGACGCAATTCTTTTTTTGTTTACATCGTGATCTTTCAGTATTATCTCCGCCTTTTTCATTATGTCTAATATTCTGTCGCTTGAAGCTCCTCCGTGAGGCAAAAATTCGTCTATCTGCATATCCGGTATATCGTGCGGCGGAACGGTTTGAAGGCCGTTTATGCCGATATCATCGGTAACCATAAGATGCCTATAACTCACTCCCGTATAGAATCGAAAATGTCGACTGCCTAATTCTTTTTGAAAGGTCTCTATTATTTTCATCGCTTCTCCGGTAGTAATATGCCCGCCCGAATAATCATGCATAAATCTTTTTCCGTTTTCTCCTAATATATTGACAAAATTAAGCCTGAACGCAACATCCTTCGTCCCAAGCTCAACACCCATACTCGCAGCCTCCAAGGGAGACCTGCCCGTATAATATTTGACCGGGTCATATCCTAATATCGACATAGAGCCGATATCGCTTCCGGGAATACACCCGTCCGGAATAGTTTTTATTAAACCGGTGATACCCTTATTTGCAATATTATCCATATTAGGAGTATCAGCATATTCTAACGGCGTTTTTCCTCCAAGCTCCCCTAAAGGAAAATCTGCCATGCCGTCGGGACATAAAATAACATATTTACGGTTTGACATACTTGCTATTAATCCTCCTGATAAAACATTATTAGATTAAATTACGCTAACCCCATAACCATTAGAACGGAATGCTTATCACACGGAACAACAACCGGCTCTTTCGAGACTTTTAGGGCATTGCTCGGGTCTTTAAGCCCATGCCCCGTAAGGGTAAGGACACAGACGTCTCCTTTTTTAAAAAATCCCCGTTTATTCAATTTGATTAATCCGGCAAGCGTGATTGCCGAAGCCGGTTCGCAGAATATACCTTCCCTTGAGGCGAGCATGGAATATGCCTCTAATATATCCTCGTCGCTTACCGAATCTATTAAACCATCGGATTCATCCCTTGCCAAAACCGCTTTTTGCCAGCTTGCGGGGTTGCCTATTCTGATAGCAGTCGCAACGGTATGCGGCTCTTTCACTATATGATTTAAAACTATCGGGGCAGACCCTTCTGCTTGAAAACCAAGCATTTTAGGCAGTCTGTCTATTTTTCCGACATCAAAATATTCCTTGTATCCCTCCCAGTATGCAGTTATATTGCCGGCATTTCCAACCGGAAGAATATGGTGAGTCGGGGCGGCACCGAGTTCATCAACAATCTCAAAACTTGCGGTCTTTTGTCCTTCTAATCTATAAGGGTTTACGGAATTAACAAGCGTCACTTCATAGTCTTTCGCGATTTCTCTCGTAATAACCAAGGCATCATCGAAGTTTCCCCGTATCTGCATTACCGTTGCGCCGTGAGCCAATGCCTGAGAAAGTTTTCCGGAGGCAATCTTTCCTTCAGGAATTAAAACGAACGACTTTATTCCCGCCCTTGCGGCGTAGGCGGAGGCGGAAGCAGAGGTATTTCCGGTCGAAGCGCAAATCACGGCTTTCGACCCGCTTGATACCGCTTTCGATACCGCCATAGTCATGCCCCTGTCTTTGAATGAACAGGTCGGATTCAGTCCTTCATATTTAAAATATATTTCGATATCCCGATTTATAATTTTATTTATATTTATCGATTTTATTAGAGGAGTATTGCCCTCTAAGAGTGTAATAACATGCTTATCGTCTATCTCGGGCAAAAACTCCCGATATCTCCTTATTACACCGCCGTATTTAGTAAGTATCAACTTATAATCTCCCCCCTGCGCCTATCTTCCTGCAATTTCTCAGCGTTTTCTTCTTTACGTTTATTATTAATCATATATCATCCTCAATTCTTAAAACGGTTGTTTTTGCCGAAACGACATCAAGCCTGTCGCATAATGCAATACTTCTGAATAATTCCTCCTCTCCGGACTCATGAGTCATAATAACTATTGAGACGGAGCCTTCAACCTTTCTACCCTTTTGAATCATAGAGCTTATGCTTATACAATTTTCACCGAGAATTCCGGATATTTTTGCAAGAACGCCCGGCCTATCCATAACGGAAAACCTTAGGTAATACTTTGAAATTATCTCTTTTTTAATTTTAACTTTCAGTTTATCTATGTTCTTAGAGATAATAAAATCATGATGATTGTCGTTATTTATTATTTTGGAAGCTATTTCCATTAAATCGCCCATAACCGCGCCGGCTGTAGGATTGCCGCCTGCGCCGTAGCCGGTCAAACTTAACGGCCCCGCATATTCCGCATTTACTAAAAATGCGTTAAACACCCCGTCTATTTTCGATAAAAGGCAAGAAGAAGGTATTAAAGTAGGATGTACCCTTATTTCTATTTTAGAATCTTCGTTTTTAAGTATTCCAAGCAGTTTTACGGCATACCCCAACTCTTTAGCAAAACCTATATCCAACTGGTTTATGTCTTCTATTCCTTCTATTATAACATCTTTTGTAGATAAACTTGTGGAAAAAGCCAACCTTCCAAGAATTACAAGCTTATGCGCGCTGTCGGTTCCGTTAATATCCAATGAAGGGTCAGCTTCGGCATATCCTTTTTCCTGGGCTTTTTTTAGGACTTCTTCAAATTTTCCGCCGTCTTCCGCCATTTTTGAAAGTATAAAATTGGATGTTCCGTTAATTATGGAATAAATCGATCTTATGTTATCCCCTACAAGCCCGTTCTTTATAGCCCTCAGAATAGGAATTCCTCCGCCTACGGCCGCTTCGAAACCTATATGTGTTTTTTTATCTATGCATTTTCTAAATATTTCCTCGCCGTGCTCGGCTAGAAGAGCCTTGTTCGCCGTAATTACGCTTTTTCCGCTATCTATAGCCCGATTTATAAATTCTTTAGCCGAAGAAATCCCGCCGATAAGTTCTATAATGATATCTATTCCCTTATCCTCAAGTATTTCATCCGGATTTCTAACTAAAAATTTCTTTATATTTTCGGGAACGGGATGACTGCCTCCGCGTGCAAATATTTTTTTAATATTTACCGGAACCGAGAGAAAAGAATTTATCTCTTTTTTTCTCTCGTTAAATATATGGTAAAAGCTTGACGCTACCGTTCCGAATCCCAAAAGGCCGATGTTGATTTCTTTTTTCATATCTAAAGTTTTACTCCCTTTCTATACCCGTTAGACCACTTTACTAAAGAATTCTTCATTATTTATGAAATGCTTTATTCCTCTTGATGCCTGTCTTATGCGCATTTCGTTTTCTACTAACGCAAAACGCACGTATTCATCGCCGTAATTTCCGAAACCCACACCGGGAGACACTGCGACCTTTGCCTTATCAAGTAACAATTTGGAGAACTCAAGCGATTTAATTCCCGCGCTTAAGAACCTCTCCGGTATTTTTCCCCAAACGAACATAGTTGCCTTAGGCTTTTCAATATTCCACCCCGCCATTTTAAAACTTTCAATTAAAATATCGCGTCTTTTTTTATAATGCAAAACCATTTCCGAAACGGCGTTATGCTCCGCCTCTTCGTTTAAGGCAATGATGGAAGCTATTTGAATGGGTTGAAACATCCCGTAGTCAAGATAACTCTTGATTCTCGAAAGGGCATTTATCAGAACCCTGTTTCCTACGGCATATCCTACCCTAAAACCCGCCATACTATAACTTTTAGACATGGAAAAAAACTCCACTCCGACATCTTTCGCCCCTTTAACCTGCAAAAAACTCGGGGCCTTATAGCCGTCAAACGTTAAATCGGCATATGCGTTGTCATGAATTACGTACATATTGTTCTCCTTTGCAAAATCAACCAACTTTTCAAAAAAATCAGGCTCAACGGTAACAGTTGTAGGATTATGCGGGAAATTCAATATTATAACCTTCGGTTTAGGCCACGTCTGCCTCAATGCCGTCATGATATTTTTAAAAAAATCCTCACCCTGAACCAAGGGTATACTCCTTACATCACCCCCGGCAATAACAACGCTGTAAGCATGTATCGGATAAGTAGGATTAGGTACGAGAGCAACGTCTCCTTTGTTGATAATTGCAAGCATTAAGTGGCTTAACCCTTCTTTTATACCCATAGTAACGATAGCTTCGCCGTCAGGATCGATATCTACGCCGTAATGCCTTTTATACATATCGGCAACAGCAAGTCTGAGTTTATATAAACCGCGCGATACCGAATATCTATGGTTTTTCGGGTTTTTAGATGCCTTGACTAATTTTTCTATTATATAACCGGGGGTCGGGGAATCCGGGTTACCCATTCCCAGGTCTATAATATCGTCACCCCGTTTTCTAGCCTCCATTTTAATCTTGTTTACCTCGGCAAAAACATAGGGCGGAAGTCTTTTTATCGTCTCAAAATCTTCTATCATAACGGCATGCCTCTATTTGTTGTATAAGAATGCTTAAAAAATTTTTCCGCCCCAAAGGAACTCCTAACAAGCGGAGCAGAAAATACATTTCTAATTCCACCCTTTTCCGCATAATTCTTATAAGCTATAAACCTCTCTAAATCCACAAATCTATGAACCGGAATATTTTTCAACGAAGGCCTTAAATACTGACCTATAGTCATAAAATCTACTCCAATATTTATAAGGTCGTCTATGGTTTGAAAAACCTCTGAATCGTCCTCTCCTAGACCGACCATAATACCCGATTTCAGCGCAACATCCGGGCTTTCTTTTTTCACTTTTTTTAACAAATACAGAGAACGACGATACGAACTTAACGGCCTTACTGTTTCATAAAGCCTCTCGACCGTCTCCATATTGTGTCCAAAGATATTTATGCTGCTGCCGGATACATCCGTAACGGATTTTTCGTTGCCGTTAAAATCCGATGTTAAAACTTCAACAATTTTACAATCTGTTTTTTCTCTAATTTCTTTAACCGCTCTGACCAAAACCCCGGCCCCTCCGTCTTCCAAATCGTCTCTCGTAACCATCGTAATCACGGCATGCCTTAAATCAAGCGATTTTACCGCATAGGCTATTTTTTGCGGTTCAAAAACGTCTACAGTAGAAATTGTGTTGACATAACTCTGATAATCTATGTAATCTATATTGCAAAAAGGGCATTTCCTCGTGCATTTATCTCCAAGCATGAGAAATGTAGCGGTTTTATTTGAATAACACAGATTAAGATTGGGACACCTTGATGACGAACAAACAGTGTTGAGTTCTTTCTCTCGAATAACTTTAGCCGTTTCAAAAATATCCTTCCTCGTCTTGATCTTTAATATCTCTTTTCTTAAATATTCGGGGAGTCTCTTATTGTCCACTCTATAAAAATACCTATGGAATCTGTTGATTTATTTCTAAACAAAAAATATAATTAATATGTGCCTTTTTGTTTATATCACAATATATGTATAAATTTCAATAATTATTTACTAATCATAATCATGACGGACTATAATTGCGAAGATATCGATTTTATGAAATCAGCCATAAATGAGGCCGAGAAAGCACTGGAAGCAGACGAAGTGCCTGTAGGCGCAATTATCGTCAAAAAAACCGGTAAAATACTAGCTTCGTCTTTTAATACAGTAGAAAAGGATAAATCCAGCATAATGCATGCAGAAATCAAAGCAATCATGGATGCCCAAAAAAAGCTTGAAAATTGGAGGCTTGAGGGGTGTACGTTATATGTCACTCTTGAACCTTGCATCATGTGCTGCGGCGCGATCGTTTTATCAAGAATAACGAGATTGGTTTACGGAACAAAGGACTATAAGGGCGGTATGGCATTGCCTATTATTGACGGTAGAATAGAAGTCGTATCCGGAGTCATGAAAAAAGAATCGGAAGTATTACTTAAAACATTTTTCCAATCCAAAAGAAATAAGAGCCGAGTACCTATGAAAATTTAGTGAACCCTATAAAATCCTATAATCACTAATACTACCATGATAATTATATATATCCTTAAAAACCAAAATGCTATCTTGACCCATCCCTTAATCTCCGCCCTTTCTATCGGAATCTTGTTATAGTTCACCAAGCCTTCTTCTTTTATAAAATTTTCCCAATCGTTGTCTAAATCATTTTCTTTGGAAGTCTTATCGTCCGAATCCATTTTTATACCTCTTGAGTAAATTTATAATCAAATACTTAAACTAAAAGTAGGGTTTTATTATGTGAATATATGCGGAAAAACCACTATTAACCCATATATCCCATCCATAACTATCAAAAAACCTACAATAGCAAACGCGGATATATTTTGCCACGGTCTATTCGTATAGTCTCCCATTATTTCTTTATCGTTTAAAAGGAGTAGCAAGAACATCATCGCCGCAGGCATAAAAATCGTGGCTATTACTTGAACGGTCAAATTTAAAAATCCGAGCGGCGCATTCGGAATTAAAACAATCCCTCCCGCAATGAATAGGCTTATAATGCCGGGTAGATAAAACTTCCAGCCCTGTAGTGGCGGCATGTTGATACTCTTCGGCCATCCAAACGCCTCGCCCATTGCCCAGGAAGTACTTGCGGAAATTGCGATAGCCGCTATGAGTCCCGCTTCTATAAGACCGAGTGCAAAAAGCCTCATGGCCACCCACCCCATCTTTGCGGATATAATCGAAAGTATTGTCTGTATACCCAAATTAGGTGTACTCGTAAAACCGTAAACTGTTGCACCGGTTATCAAGATAATTGCGATAGCTACGATCACCATAAAAACCGAGCCTATAAAGGTATCTATCTGTCCGTCCCTAATATCTTTTACGGTAAGCCCTTTATCGACAACCGAAGACTGCTGAAAAAATAGCATCCACGGGGCTATTGTAGTTCCTAAATTAGCCAGCACCACATATATAAAAAGCGTATGTACCCCGCCCGGTATATGCCATGAAACAAAACTTCTTGCTACCGAATCCCAATGAAGATGCGGAACGAAAAACACTAAAGGAATAAATATCAAATTAAATAATGCGATGCTTAAGCTAATCCATTCCCATGCAAAATAACGCAAAAAGAGCTGAATAGATGCAATAATTATTATTGCCGCTACTGAAGAAATGATAGGGGACACCCCGAAAACCTGCATCCCGAGGGTTATGCCTATGAATTCGGTTATTAAGGTTAATATATTTGCAACAATAAGGTCTATTAAGGAAAACGCACCCCAAAATTTTCCGTATCGTTTCCATATCATTTCCGCATGGCCCCTATGCGTTACTGCGCCTAATCTGACCGTCATCTCCTGAACTATATATGCAACCGGAAGCATAACTATCATAAAAGGAATAAAAAAACCTATTCCAAATATGGAACCTGTTTGCGCATATGTTATAACTCCGCCGGCATCATTATCTGCTATCATAACGAGTATTCCGGGACCTATCAGCGCTATTAAAAGACAAAGACGAGAAAAATAGCCATATTTTTGTCTCATAAGATGGATCTTAAGCCTATCTGCCGCTCTGAGTTTTATATCTACGGGGAGATTGTCAAGCTTGTCCTTGTAATCTTTCAATTTCTACCTCCTTAATAAGCAGTTTTAACGTTTATCGGAAAGAGGCAAATATTAAAAGATTAAATAAATAAGCGGGCAAAGCCAACGAGTGTCTATAATAAACTTACATCATTTAACATTTAACTTCCGAATGACGCGCTAAAATCGCCCTCGGTTTTTTGAAACAATTGTTGTAACTGCTACTGTCAGGTTCACTTTGCATAAATTAACCCCAAATTAAAATTTTATAATGTTTAAAGTATGCTATTTTACAATGCGTATGTCAAGATAAATCTTATTTGATAAAAACCTAAAAACAAAAAAGGTGGGATATTATCCCACCTTTTAAATCTATATTAAAATTCGATATTGAATTAATGCCACAAAAGCAAGACTATCGGAATTATTAAGATAGTAAAGATATTTACGACCTTTATCATGGGATTTATAGCCGGTCCCGCCGTATCCTTATATGGATCGCCGACGGTGTCTCCCGTAATCGCGGCCTTATGAGCCTCGCTGCCCTTACCGCCGTATAATCCGGTCTCAATAAGTTTTTTTGCGTTATCCCATGCCGCACCGCCACTTGTCATTGAAATAGCTACGAAAAGCCCTGATATGATGGTTCCCAACAATAACCCGCCGAGCACCTGAGGCCCAAGCAACAAGCCGAAAATTATCGGACCCGCAATAGGTATAAACGCAGGCAGAACCATCTGTTTTAATGAAGATTTTGTAACTATATCTACGCATTTTCCATATTCGGGCTTAGTCGTTCCTTTCATAATGCCCGGCATCTCTTTAAACTGCCTTCTAACTTCATCGACTATATCGCCGGCAGCGCTTCCGACTGCTTTCATGGCAAGCGATGCGAAAAGAAACGGAAGCATTGCTCCCAATAAAAGCCCTATTAAAACTCTGGGCTCGGAAATAGAAAACGAATAATGTACCAAACCGCCCCCTATTAATTTTGAATATTCGCCGAAAAGCACTATTGCGGCAATAGCGGCGGAACTAATTGCATAACCCTTAGTTACCGCTTTAGTAGTATTACCTACGGCATCAAGTGCATCGGTAGTTTCTCTAACGTCCTCGGAAAGATTGCACATCTCGGCAATACCGCCCGCATTATCGGTAATAGGACCAAAAGAATCTACCGCTATAATCATTCCGGCCATTGAAAGCATACTGGCCGCGGCAATCGCAATCCCGTAAAAGCCCGCAAAGATATAAGAGACAAGAATACTGAATACGATTGCGATAACCGGGAGGGCCGTAGACATTTGCCCGACGGCAAGCCCTGATATAATATTAGTAGCATGCCCTGTAGTCGATGCCTTTGCGATCGATTTAACGGGAGAAAAACTCGTTGATGTGAAATAATCGGTAATAACAATTATAAGACCCGTAAGAACAAGCCCTACCATGGCCGAATAAAAATAATTAATAGTAGGATAATGCCCTACGCCTTTCATGAAAATCATTGTAAAGAAGTAATAAAAGACGGCTGAAATTATACCCGTAACAATTATTCCCTTGTACAACCCCTGCATAATTTTTTCTTTTGTGGGGGCACTTACGAAAAACACTCCTATTATAGAAGAAAACACGGCGATACCGCCAAGTATTAACGGATAAAGAATCGCCCTCAATAAATCATGAGTACCGCTATTATGAAAAATAGTAAAGGCTAACAGCATAGCCGCTATTATTGTAACAGCAAATGTTTCAAAAATATCCGCAGCCATTCCGGCGCAATCACCCACGTTATCACCAACCTGATCGGCTATAACGGCAGGGTTTCTCGGATCGTCTTCCGGTATTCCCGCCTCTACTTTGCCGACAAGGTCTGCGCCTACATCCGCTGCTTTAGTATAAATTCCGCCGCCCAACCTTGCAAAAACGCTTATAAGGCTGCAACCGAAGGCATAGCCTATTAATGAATCCATAACTACGTCTATACCGCCGATAGAATATGCTACAAGCGAAAAGAGAGATATTCCCAAAACTCCGAGGCCGAGTACCATTAAACCGGTAACAGAACCGCCTTTAAACGCAAACTGCAATGCAGCTCTTATACCCTTATGTGCTATTTGGGCAGTTCTTACATTGGCCCTTACGGCATTAAACATTCCTAAATATCCAGCCAAAGCGGATAAAATAGCACCGAGCAAGAAACCGGACGCCGTTAAGATTCCAAACTGCTGAATCCAAATTCCGCCTAACCATATTAACGCAAAAATAATAATTCCCACAATTGCAACAGTTTTATACTGCCTGTTAAGAAAAGCCGTCGCACCCTCTTGGATAGCCCTCGCAATCTGCTTCATTTTTTCGGAACCCTCTTCGTGTTTCATTGCCCATATCGTTACCGTCACACTGTAAATAACGGCGATTAAACCGGCAATGATTCCAAAAATCATGGTGCCGTCAAAAACGTTCATAACCATCCTCCTAATTAAGATTTAAATGAATCAATCATATTAAATTATTAATAATTACTAACGCTAATCGGTTGTTTCGACATTGCCCAAATTCTTGGCCTTCTCTTTTAAATTAGCAAAGTATACGGCTACGGGTCTGTATGCTAAATGAGACCACTTGGAAAACGGCACTTCTATAACCAACATTGGCAATAAAATCAGTAAATGAACTAAATATACGTAAAATATTAACGCAGTAGGAAATTTATAAACTATAACCGCCCGCAGTATAATTCCGGTAAGAGCAGTCAAAAAAAGAAGTATTATAAACATCCAATCCGTATGGTGAGAAAACTTGCTCCTCTCTATTTTTTTAGTAAACCTTTTAATCACGAAATAAACGGTTCCGAATATGAGTCCGATGCTTGCAAAATAATCGAATAGAATTATATGGAGAAACGGAAAGCTGTTCTCCTCTTGGAACCAGTTCAAAAAGAAGACAATACCGATAAATAATGCAACGTAACTTATCATAAGAAACAGATGCGTAAGCCAGAAATTATACTTTCCGTCCGCAAGTTTTTTAAAGAAAGATTCTTCTCCGTCGTCGCATTTTGCATACCTGTATTGTGTAAAGAAATTAAACATCAGCGACCACCCTTCCGTAAAATAAAGCTTGAAAGGAATCTTAACGCTGCTATCGCTTAAAACGGTTTTGCGGTACATATTGTAAATAAACGACGTGAGCATAGCCCCTAAAAATACGGTCATCGGCCAGTCAAAAAAATAATCTACCTTATCCGGAGATACCGCTTGGTTTATCGTAAGCCCCGCAGCGGGTGATAATCCGAAAAGGATGGCCCATTCGATAAAAACAATGAGTGCCACTATAAATAGTGCAATATATTCCGCATATTTGGAGCCGTATAAAAGCCTTGATATTCCGGTCCAGTCATAAGCGCCCACAAGAAAGCGACGAAGCGACATCATTAATTCTCCGGGCTCGGCGTTTCTCGGGCAATTTTTTGAACACTCACCGCAATAATAACATAACCACGGATCCAAATCGCTTGTCAATTTCTCTTTCAACCCCCACCCTGCCCATATCATCTCTTTCCGAGGAAAGGGGTTGTCTTCCGTAGACAATGGGCAAACCGCCGAACATGTTCCGCACTGGAAACATTTCTTGAAATTGCTTTCGCCAACGTTTTTTATATAACTTACTAAGCTATTATCGGTCTTTATAATAATATTTTCCAATTTAACCTCCTATCAAAAACCTTTATATGGATTAGGTCCGAGTGATTTTATCGTATTTACGAAATCTTCCACTATTTCCGGAAGTTTCATGTAATCGGAGAATTCAAGTTGAATTTGTTTTATTCTTTCTTCTTCGAGAACAAGCCTTGTGAGAGTTTCCTTAAGATTTACCATTCTGTAAGACGCAAGCTCCGAACCTTTCGTAAAATGGCACTGATAATCATCACCGTATTTGCAACCCAGCAATAATATTCCGTCTATGCCCTTAGATAGAGCATCGGCATACCAGACGTTATTTATGGAGCCTAAACATCTGACGGGTATTACTCTTATATTAGACGATAAATTCATTTTGTTAATACCTAATACATCAAACGCAGGATAGGCATCGTTTTCACATGCGAACACGAGAATCCTGTAATTATCGTCCTCCTCTTCTTCCGGAATATAAAGACTTTTTATCATAGACGCTACAATATCCGGAGAATAATTCTTAAAAGATATTATTCTTACCGGGCATGCGCCCATACAAACTCCGCATCTCCTGCATCTTTCCGGATTAGGCTCGGGCGTCCCTTTTTCGTCTTCGTCAATTGCGCCGAACGGACACTCCTCAGTACACCTTTTACACTGTGTGCACCGCGACAAATCAAACAAAGGATATGTCATATCGTTAGAACGAGGATGCACCGCTCTGCCCTTTGAGGTCTGTTCGATGCATTGTATCGCTTTCAAGGTCGCACCCTTTGCATCATCGACGGAAAAAACAGTATCCATAGGCGCCCTGACGGAACCCGCCGAATATATACCCGTTCTCCTTGATTCATAAGGAAAACATATAAAATTAGAATCCGGAAAACCGTAAACAAGATCCGGCATCTCCTTGCCCTGCCTGTATGTAAGATTCAATATTCCGCTTTTAGCAACCTGTGCCGACATGTCGGGGTCTGCCGCTTCGCAAGATGCCCCCTGCGTTTCGTCGGAACCGTTATTTACTTCTGCTTTCATCTCTCCGCTAATGGCGACTTCACCGGAATTAGGAACCATTCCTGCAGCCAGCACAACCATTTCGACATTTAAAGTTATATCTCCCTTAAAAAGCGTATCCTTTACATTTAAATCTATAATATTATTTGTCTTATCGTAAGATACGCCGGAGATAACCCCTTTAACCATAAAGATTCTTTCATCGTCCTGCATCTTCCTATAAAAATTCTCGTATTCTCCAAGAGTTCTTATATCTCTATATATTATATAAATATTCGCATCCGGATTATTCTTTCTAATCAGAGCGGCTTCCTTAAGGGAAGACATACAGCAAACAGTAGAACAATAAGGCAGGTGATTTTCATCTCTCGAACCCGCACATTGTATGAAAGCAATAGACTTAACCTGCTCATTGTTAGACTTTCTGCTAACGGTAAAATTTTCATTTTTGCCGTCCTGATATAAGTCGGAGTAAAGTTCTTCAAGCTCCACGTTCGTCAAAATATCAGGCGACAAACCGTAACCTAAATAATCCAATTTTTTTGCTTCATAAGGCTTCCAACCGGTCGCAACGACAACAGCCCCGACATCCTCATTTGCTACATCGACCTTATCATTTTCATTCGCCGGTTCTATTTCAACGCTAAATCTTCCCGGAGCACCGGATATTGACCTTATTTTAGAATTTTTATAAATTTTGATATTATTTGAAGCTTCAACTTCGCCTATAAGCCGGTCAAGACCCTCCTTTATGTAAACATTCTTATCAAAAGGGGGTTTGGTTTCCCATTTCTTATACTTTGAATACGGAAAACCGCCAAAATTAGGCTTCTTTTCAACTAATACGACATTATATCCCGCTTTAGCGGAATTTATTGCCGAGTTAAGACCCGTTACGCCGCCGCCGACAACAAGAATCGTTTTATTCAGATCCTGAATAAGCGGCACCGGGGGTTCGGCCTTCTTAGCCTTGGCAATTCCCATATTTATATAGTCTTCGGCAAGGGATTGAGTATTGTCGTTATTGGGAGGACTTATCCTTACAACATGCTCTCTAATGTTAACTCTTTCGGTATATATAGACAATGGATCGAAATTAAATACATCCTGCTTTGAGCGCATAGAGCATGCGACTATTACCACCTTGTTAATTGATTTTTCGGTAATGTCTTTTTTTATGAGGCTTACGCCTTCTCCTCCGCAAAGAAATTCATGACTCATACATACAGCCGGTTTAGCATCATTTGCGGTATTAATAAGTCTTTCCACGTTAAGACTTTTTCCTATATCACATCCGGAACAAACATAAACCCCTACATTATTATCCATTTTCACTCCTTATTAAAACTATATCTATATCCTTATTTACTTTTACCTGTCGCCTACTTTGTTTTTACTTTGCTTATATTATTTATCGATATTATGATCGTATTGAAGTACGGAAAGTGCCGCTGACGTTGCCGATTGACCGGACATATAGACATCCAAAGGGAACTTGGCAACTCCGGCGGAAAAAATACCGCCTGCAAAGTTTTCGTTGAATATAAACCCGTTCTCATCTAAATCTATTTTGACATCGTCGCCTATTTTTATCTCGCTTAAATCGTCTTTTATGTTAGGATACATCCCTGCAGCCAGAACCACCATTTCAGTCTTAAATTTTATTTTCTTACCTGAAAGTATATCTTCTACGTCAAGTATGAGATCGCCGGACGCATGGTCCTCGGATATTTTCCCTACAACACCCTTATTAAATTTAATATTTTCATCACATACGGCTTTGTTGAGAAATTTTTCGTATCTTCCGGGAGTCCTTAAGTCTATATAAAAAATAGTCGGGGAAGACGACGGATTTTTATCCCTCAAATAAAGCGCCTGTTTTAAAGAAGCCATACAGCAAACTGCCGAGCAGTAAGGAAGGTGTTTTTCATTTCTTGAACCGGCACACTGAATAAAAACTACATTGTTAACATTTTTATTGTCCGACGGTCTTAATATTTTACCTTTCGTCGGACCGCTATCCGCAGCCAGTCTTTCCATCATTACGTTTGTAATGACATTTTTAAACTTACCGAAACCTAAATTTTTCAATTTCTCAACGCTGTAAGGTTTCCAGCCTGTAGCAAAAATAATATTCGAAACATTAATCTCAAAAGTATTCTCTTTCGCATTAAGATCAATCGCACTATATTTACACGCTTCTTCGCACTTTTTACACGAAGAAAATTTGCAGTATTCATCATCTACGGCATACTTCGACGGAAATGCCGATATATTAGGAAGATATATAGCCTTCGTCATATCCATATCATAGTTAAAATCGTTAGGCCTGCTCTCCGGACATGCCGCGACGCATTCCCCGCAAATTGTGCAGTTATCATTTATATACTGCGGTTTTTGTCTAATTTTAACCGTATATCCGTTTCCATTTTTTTCCTTATTTATTTCTTCTACGACGGATGAAACAAAAAACTCTATATTGTCGGAAATTGAAGATTTTATTCGTTTAACGTTTATCTCAAATCCACAAAACGGCGGACACAACTTAGGAAAATACTTATACATTTGTAAAACTCTTCCGCCTATGTAATGCTTTTTTTCGACTATATAAACTTTTTTATTGGCTGCCTCCGTAATTTCAAGAGCAGTCGAAACCCCGCTATGCCCTCCGCCGATTATAAGAACAGGATTTTCATTATTTGACTTACTCAACTTTAAATCTCCATTGCTAAGATTCTAATTAAATACAAACTTTAACCGTTTTTAAACATCCCTATTGAAACGGGCTAAAAAACTTTTCTCCCTCTCCCTTTACAAACGAAGGAGAGAGAGAAAATGCTATATCGTGTATCATTAGTAACAGTTTATCGCTAAACCGACTTAGTCCTTAGGAACTAACTCAATATACGGCTTTTTGAATAATTCCGGTTGTCCCGTAGTCTTATTAAGTTTGGAATTAACAAATAATTTCCAGTTCTTTTCGTCTAACTTAGGACGATCCGTTCTGTAATAGAAGCCGGGGTATCTGGTTTCTTCCCTAAATAATACGTGCCTTAAATGGAGCTCTCCGACAACAGACCTATGGTAATTTTCCCATGCCCTCATTAACTCGTGCAGATTAGAAGCAGCAAGTTTAGATGAATCTTCCTTGAGTTTATTCAGGAGTTCCAATCCTTTCAAAAGATTTGCTTCACTTGTTCTATAGAATGTAGAAGTACCGGCAACATACTCATCCATAAGTTTATTCAACCTGAAAAGATACAGTCTCGGCCTAATATAATTCGGATTAATATTCGGCTCGGTTGAATAACCCTTAAACTTTTCATACGTAATCATAGGCCCGTATATCTTTTCGGCAATAACCTTAATGTCGGTATGAACGGTAGGAGTAAATCCCGAATCGTCCAAAACAAACCTTACGGCAGATTTTGCAGCAATTCTTCCCTCTGCATAGGAACCGGATGAAAATTTATGACCCGAAGCTCCAACGCCGTCTCCGCCGGTGAAAAGACCGTTTACGGTTGTCATACGGTTATAGCCCCATTGATATTCTTTCGGTGAAAGATCAGCAGGTCCGCTAACCCACATTCCACATGCTCCGGAATGCGAACCGAGAAAATATGGCTCTGTCGGCATAACTTCAGAATTAGTCTCTGCAGGATCAATGTCATTTGCAGCCCAAATTCCGGCCTGCGAAACTGTCATATCCAAGAAATCTTCCCATGCATCGGCTTCAAGCGATTTTTTTCTTTTTTCAGGAAGCGTTTCAAAAAGAGCCTTCATGGCTCCCGACGTATTCATATAAAACGGGCCGTTACCTTCCATCCAATCCTTTAACATAACATGGTTCCAAAGGCATGTTGCCGGAACCTTAGCAAGACCGTACGGAGGGAAATCCTTAAGCATATCTCCCCACTTTTGCATATAATCCTCACCGTGTGCATTTAGGACCCTCGCTTTAAACAGGGTAAACCATGCGCCTACAGGACCGTAACCGTCTTTGAACCTATTAGGGACAAACCTGTTTTCCATAGTCGTCATTTCCGCTCCGGCTTCATATCCCATTGCATATGTAGAACCGGCATTCCATATAGCATACCATGTTCTTCCCATTCCTTCCGCCTGAGACCTCGGCCTAAAAACATTGACCGCTCCGCCGCAAGCCATAATTACGGATTTCGCTTTAAATATATAAATCTTCGCTTCTCTCAAGCTGAAACCAATTGCACCCGCAACCCTATTTTCATGCTTTTCGTCCATAAGAAGTTCTGTTATAAAAATCCTTTCATAAATATTTTCATTACCAATTGCTTTCCTTGCAGCTTCGGCAACAAGAACCTTATAAGACTCTCCGTGTATCATTATCTGCCATCTTCCCGCTCTAAGAGGCTTACCACCCTCTTCAATGCTTTTGCCGTTCTCTTCTTCTTTAAATATAGGAAGCCCTAATTTTTCAAATAACTTAACCGAAGCATCGACATGTCTGCCTACATCGTATATTAAATCTTCCCTGACGATTCCCATTAGGTCGTTAGCAACATGTTTGACATAATCTTCAGGAGTATTGTCTCCAAGATACGTATTGATTGCCGAAAGACCCATTGCAACGGCTCCGCTTCTATCTATCGCAGCCTTTTCGACCATAGTTATTTTCATATCTTTCGGAGCCCATTTTTTAATTTCAAATGCCGCTCCGCATCCAACCATACCTCCGCCTACAATCAGAACATCTGTATCGATCTCTTCTATAGTGTAGTTGTTTAAAACTTCAGCACTTGTCATTGAACCCTTTAGTTCAGCCATAACAAATCATCCCCTTATTTTATAAATTTAATTTTAAAACAATTCGATCAATCCTAATCTTTCTATATTATTTTTTTGGAACGATAAGCGTTTGACCGATTTCATCGCATAAGATTTCACTCTTTAAATCCTCGTTAATTACTTCCGGTATTCCCTGATACGGATCTATGCCACCCTCCGGTGTCGTTCTGATCGGAAACTTAAATCTCTTAATCTTGCCGTTCCGATACTTTATAGTCCACATTATCGAATCAGAGCCACGCATTGGAATAACAGAAGCACCCATAGGAGCAAAATCCTGATATGCCCTAATCTCAACAGCAGACTGGGGACATATTTTTACACAGTTATAGCACTCCCAGCACTGATCGGGTTCCTGGTTGTAAGCCTTCATCATGTCCTTATTGAGGACCATAAGGTCGTTAGGGCAGATATATTGACATGCAGTCTTATCTCTCCCCTTGCAACCGTCGCATTTTTCTGCAATTACAAAACTTGGCATTTTCATACCTCCTTAATTATATTATTATTATTATTAAATAAAATGACGCTCTATATTATATTTCTCCTCTTGATGCCTTATTCAACTTGACGTCAACCTTGTCGCCTTTAGAAAGGGAAGCATAATAATCTTTTAATATCGCCAATACTTCTATCCTTGAAAAATGATCCGGGATTTCCTGTCCTTCCGATAAGAGCTTTCTAAGCATAGTTCCACTTAAAACAAGCCTGTCTTCTTTCGGATGAGGACACGTCCTTGTCGATGCCATACCGTCGCACTTACGGCAATAAAACGTCCAATCCATTTTAAACGGTTTTAATTCAAGAGCATTTTTCGGAATTTCATCAAATATTTTATGAGCATCAAACGGTCCGTAATAATCCCCTACTCCTGCGTGATCCCTGCCGACAATCAAGTGAGAACAACCGTAATTTTGCCTGAAAACCGCATGAAGTAACGCTTCTCTCGGTCCGGCATATCTCATTTCCATAGGGTAGCCTGCCTGCACGATAGTATTTTTCACAAAATATTTGTCTATAAGGGTATTAATGGCAACTGCCCTCACGTTTGCTGGTATATCGCCCGGCTTCAACTTACCGATAAGTTGATGGATTAAAACGCCGTCCGTAGTCTCTATCGCCACCTTTGCAAGGTATTCGTGAGAACGATGCATTGGATTTCTGGTTTGAAAAGCAGCTACCGTACTCCATCCCTTTTCCTCAAATATTTTTCTAACTTCTAAGGGACGCATATATATGTCTTTAAATTTAGTGGGATAGTAGCTTTCGCTTAAAACCTTAACTTTTCCGGCTACATTAATGTCTCCCTGGGCCATAACTTTTCGAACCCCGGGATGCTCCGTATCGGTCGTTTTAAATATCTTCTCGCACTCATATGCCTTGTCGATGGAATATTTCTCACTTACCGTAATTATTCCCATAATTTCAGAGGTTTCCAAGTCAAGTAATGTTATATCTTCACCTATTTTAACATCGGCTGCCATTTCCTTGTCAATGGAAAGGGTTATGGGTATAGGCCAAAACGTTCCGTCTTCCATAGTGAAATTATCACAAACACCTTTCCAGTCGTTCTTGCCCATAAATCCTTCTAACGGGGTAAACGCCCCTATTCCCATCATAATGAGATCAGATGTTTCTCTTGACGTCATAGACAGCTTTTTTAACGTTTTCGCATAACTCTTTGCATCTTCAAGCTCGGGGCCAGAAAGTAATAAGGGCTTTAATTTCTTTTCCTTGCCGTGAGGATTGACTAATGCCATATATTTATTCCTCCGATAATTTCGTATTTATTTTAATTTCATTTGTCTTAATTAACTTACTAATCAGATATAGATCGATCACCTCTATTAAAAAACAATTGTAATATATTTATTATTATTTTAAAGAAATGTCAATCACTAATTTAAAGATGCACCGATAAAAATAGCGCAAATGGGTAACCGTACAAATATCTTTACGGCCATGTTACCGGATTTTGTTCGCAGACCTTCTCTACAAATCCCTTGTAATCTATTAATTTGACGTTTTCTACGATTTCGCCTTCCGAAATCCCCCTCGCTTTTATATCCGCTTCAAGACAATAAACTTTATTGTTTTGCAAAATACCTTTTACGGTATCTTCAAATTTGCCTCCTTTTTTCACCGTATATACGGCGTCTTCAATTAATAAGACTATATCATTTTCCATTAAATAATTAATAGAATCATTCAAGGCATTGGTTTCATAGGGCGACTTTTTAATAATGTGAAGCATATCTATTTCCTCCCGATATCGTATAGGTTTTTACCGTTCCCGTTAGAATTAAAATGATAAAAGTGCTTTCATCTCGTTCATTCTTTGTCTCAATGCATTTCTATCCAAAATTTCAACCTCTGCAGCAAGGTCTCCTTCACTTAAGCCTCTTTCTTCCAGTGATTCCTTCTCTACATAGATATTGGAAATATCAAAATCATCCTTTAAGATCTCATATGTCTTCGAAAAATTTTTCTTTCCGAGTAAAGAAGGATCCTGCCCCTTCTTTAGAGAGAAAACCCCATCGTCCAAAAAAGCTACGCTTACATCCTGCTCGTATGCACCGAACATAACCATTGCTTCAATTGCTTCCTGCTCAAAAGCAACTCCATACGGGGCTGTCCTGCAAATAAACATTACCTTAGTTTTTTCTTGTTCAGACATTCTACCGGCTCCTATATAAAAAATAATTTACAAAATTATATATATTATATTCCTGCCAAAAATAATATTAAAATGTTATCATCCTGTCGGACACTATGCAAAGCTCTAAAAGCTGTCCGAGACCGGATATCTCTTTAGCATCGCAAACCGTTGTATCAACGACTCCCCTTCTCTTTCCTGCGGCGACGCATACTATCATTTTTACTCCTTTAAGCTCAAGCTCTGAAAGTATTTTCATAATATTTCTTTCATCCCGCGGGGGTTCCATAGCGCTACATCTGTTATAAACTCCGTCGTTATAAAAAAACACGCCGGTTATCTCATGCCCCGCCTCCATTGCCGCAACTATAAAGTTGTATGCAGTATCCATAGCCTGATGCATGTACGGACCGTCTTTGACAAGAATACCGAATTTCATTAAACCCTCCTTAACAGTTTAAATTATAAGTTTGTATTCAAAGCCTACTTTATTTTTTTTACATTAATATTGCGTTACTGACTAACTGATGTATTCCTCCAACCATTTCGGCATCAAACCCATAAATAGGAAACATTTTCGTAAACTGGGTCTTACAAATTGCACAGATACAAGCGCAGAAGTTAACACCATGATTATCAACCGCTTCTTTTATCGTCTGCATTCTCGGCATAGCCCCGGCTATACGAACGTTCATAACCTCTTCTGCCAGCAAACTGCCTCCGCCTCCGCAACAAAAGGTCTTTTCTTTAGTCGTACCTACCCTTAACTCAACGAATTTGTTAGCTGCCGCTTTAATAAGCTCCCTCGGTATGACAAACTGACCACCGGCAAAATCACCTATTCTCGATGACCGCGCTATCATACACGAATCATGAAATGTGACCACCTTGTCGTCGTTAGCCGAAGGGTCAAGCTTTATAACCCCGTCTTTTACAAGTCCTAAGGTAAAATCACAGATATGCGTAGGCTGTTTATATTTACTATCTAAGAAATCAAAGGGACCGTTCATGGTATTAGAATAATTATATGCGGCTCTCCATGCATGCCCGCATTCACCCATGATAACTCTCTTAACCTTTAATCTCCTGGCGTCATCCCAGATTCGTTTATTAATTTCTTTGGCATTTTTATAGCTCCCCAAAAACATACCGAAATTACCGGCTTCTGAGGCATATGAAGAAACAGTATAGCTTATACCCGCTTTATGAAACACCTTTGCATACCCCTTGAGCGATTCCATATGTGGCATTGCAAAAAAATCCGCAGAAGGCGGCACCAATAAAACCTCGGCACCCTCCACATCCATAGGAATCTTGACGTCTTTACCCGATTCTTCATTCATTTCCTCTTCCAAGTCGTCAAGCGTACGCCTCAAAGCAAGCGGCGGTATCCCTATATTATTACCTGTTTTATATACTTTATGAATAACCTCGGTTGCGTACTTATGCCCTAATCCTATTGAATCCATTATATGCCTCGCCGCCATAGTAATTTCCGCGGTATCAATACCATAAGGACAAAAAAGGGAACATCTTCTGCACTCCGAACACTGATAATAATATGTGTACCAATCTTTCAAAACTTCTTCGGTCAACTCTTGAGAATTAGAAAGCGTCTTAAAAAATCCGGAGGGAGTGAAGTAATATCTGTATACCTTCCTCATAAGCTCTTGCCTCTGAACAGGCATATTGTTGGGATCCGCAGTCCCTAAAAAGAATTGACATTTATCCGTGCAAGCACCGCATCTGACGCAAATATCCATATAATCTCTGACCGCTTTATTGTGGTCGAGTATCTCTTTAAACACACCGATGGCCTTTTCCTTCCAACCGTCTTGTAGTTTAGCCGGAAAACCTAATGCCCGCATATCTTCTTCTTGAGCCCCAATCATATGCTCATATGCAAAAGCCCCCGGAACGATTTTAGGTATAGGAATTTTTCCATCTAAAACAGGAACCTTATATTTCTCTTTTGGCTTAGCCATAATATATATATCCCTCCGTTTTTAACCGTTAAATTAATACAATTAAAATCACAAATCGCCTATATCACAAACAACATGTGCTTTTTTCCTCTTTTAAATCGACAAGTCTTTTGCGCCCGGCTTATAATATCTCTTCTCCAAGGGATTATCAGACATAATTCTTGTAGGTGAAAAGAATATCCCCACAAAATGCATTATTTTGCTGAATGGAATATAAGCTATGAGTAGCAACACGAGCGAATAATGAATTAAAAAAAGAGGGCTTGACGGAATATTTGCGAATTGCAAGGTCAAGATCCCGTTTACGTAAGGACCAAGATGCTTATCTATTACAGTCAAGGCGGTCGGGGATATAACGTAATTCAAAAACAAGCCTGCTAACGCTATAAGCATTAAGAGAATCAGTATGATATAATCTGCAAACAACGAAATAAACTTAACGCGCTCTACGATTATTCTTCTTAAGAAGAGAAGAAAAAGGGCCAAAACCATAACGATACCGCAGACTATTCCTATACCGACGAATATGCCGTACCACCAGGGTAAAGGACTTACGTACACAAAATGCCTTAAAAAATGCATAAATATCAAAATGAAAAACGCAACATGGAAAGCATATCCGAAAATCCATGTCCATTTATTAGATCTAAAAAGACTTCTAAAAAAAAAGACCTCTCCTAAAATTCGAATAAAAGCCCCACCGGAAGTTAACGGAGCCGGCGTAAGAGGAATCTTAATAGGCTGAGGAGTTGTTGCATATTGATATATTCTTAATACTACTCCTATTACAAAAATTAAACCCGCCGTATACGTTAATAATAAAAATATTGCCGTGGTTAAATTAAGAGGCACCATATTCCCCTCCCTAAATAAATAATGATAAATTATATTATTTTAATAAAAATCCTATTTCCTACAGGGAAGGTCGGATAATTTTCCTCCCTTCCCTTATATCTTGAACTTTAAGTAAATTTATAAATAAAATTATAATTTAAATCAATTAAACGCAGCCTGTAGGCTTGGGAAGCCCTGCTATTTTAGCAAGCTGTTTAGCCGGACCTTCCGGAAATAATTCATAAACAAACCTGTTTGCTTCCTTTTTGTCCGGTAAATTTTCAAGCTTCATAACCTCTCTTGCAAGAGATTTAATAGCCGGAGCTACTTGATACTTTTGAAAATAATCCCTTATCCATTCGATAAGTTTCCAGTGTTTGTCGGTAAGTTCCACGCCTTCCTGTTCTGCGAGAACTTCAGCAAGACCCTTGTCCCAGTCAACTAAATTTTGAAGATACCCCTCGTCATCTGTTTCAATCGTCTTCCCATTATAGTCAAAACTTGCCATAAAGTGAATCCTCCTTTAATTTTATTTTTTGATATTAATTAACATTAAACTAAATCATGTCTATATAGCCGCAAGGACAACTTTCGGCACATTTTTTACAGCCGTTACATGTCTCAAGATGAAATTCAAAATGCTGTCCTTTAGGTAATTTTTTAATGGCACTCTGAGAGCAATATTCAAAACAGCTGCCGCAATCGAAGCACATTCCGCAGCTAATACATCTTTTAGCCTCCGCAATTAAATCATCCATGCTTAAATCGTTTAATATGCCATCAAAGTCGTTAATCCTGACAGAAGCGTCTCTTGCCGTTCTTTCATGCCTTTCCGCTTCTTGAAAATATGCCAAATACATATTTTTACCTTCATAGTTTACCGCATCTCCGTACTTGACAACCGTTCTCTTGTCTTTCTTTACCGGTTCCCCGCTCAACTTTTCATGTATAGAGTACGCGGCATACCTGCCCATGCCGATAGCATCCGTCACTAATCCGAATTTTAATATATCTCCCCCTGCAAAAACCTTATCTTCGTTTGCAATCAGATACTTATCATTAACATTGAGAAATTCGTTGTTTTCGTTTTTCGTAAAACCCTCTAATCCTTTGTAATCAGGCTTTTGTCCAAAAGAATATATCAATGTGTCAAGCTTAAGGCCAAGATTCACGCCGCCCTCTATTATGACGGGATGAACCCTTCCTGAAGCGTCTTTTTCGGAAAGCTTCATCTTTTTCAACTGTACCGTTGTCGCTTTTCCGTTTTCCGTGATAATCTTATCCAAAGCGAATAAGAATTCAAAATTAATCCCTTCGGCATGACCTTCCTTAACCTCCGTAGAGCCTTTTTCTTCTATCTCGGAAATATCGTTCAGTGTTCCCTTGTTATAAATAAACGTTACGTTTGCGCCAAGTCTTTTCGCAACCATACCGGCGTCCATTGCGCTGTCGCTCCCTATAACGACTACTTCTTTGCCGGCATCTTTAATTTCTCCGGAAGCGGCTTTTTGAAGAAACTCAATACCCGTATAAACATTAGGTGCATCAGCTCCATCCATTCTCATCTTGATAGGCTCATGTGTGCCAATGGCAACAAAAACAGCATCATAGTCTGATTTAAGTTTGTCTATAGAGATATCGGAACCGATATCGACCCCGGTCTTTATTTCTACCCCTAAATCCTTAATGCGTTTTACTTCTGCATCTATTACGTCAAGCGGAAGCCTAAAAGAAGGTATCCCGTATCTTAAGTATCCGCCCGGTTCTTTAAATTTTTCATATATGGTAACCCCGTAACCCCTCATGGATAAATGGTAGGCACAGGAAAGACCGGCAGGACCGGCGCCTACTACGGCAATTCTTTCCTTCCTTTGGGTATCCGAAAGTTTTTTAAAACTTAAATTATTTTTTATTCCGTAATCTCCCACAAACATTTCTATCGCGTTTATCGCAACAGACTTATCCTTATGTTTACGATTGCATTCATCCTCGCACGGATGGGGACATACCCTTCCGGTCGTAGAGGGCAGGGGATTAGATTCGGTAAGCAGATAAAAAGCCTCCGTCAACGATTCATCCAACGGTCTCTCGTATGATTCGCTCTGCGCTATATACTGTATGTAATCCCTGACTCTCGTACCATTAGGACAAGTATCCATGCAGGGGGGCTTTTTTTCGACATATTTAGGCCTAAAAGGCGACTGCTCCATCCCTACTCCCGAACTCAGCGACACCTTCGTCGGTTTTTTAATCTTTTTTAATTCAAGCATAAAATTATCCTCATAATAATTCCAAAGTATATTGAGACATATTGAAGTTACGATTAATTACCTTCTTCGGGAATGGCCAGATAGCTCCCTCCGGCATACCCATAGACCAACTTACCTCCGTCCATTATTTCCTTCAAGGTTCCCTTAATCTCAGCTTTAGATAAGCCGTCTCCGGAAAATTCTTTTTCCATCTCTTTTACTATATCTATAGGCTTAAATCTCTTTTTACCGGTATATTCTTTAATGGTTCCGATAATTTTATCCTCCAACCTTTTTTTTGTTTCGTCGGTCATAATATTTTCCTCTTAGTTTGTTTTAATTTATAGATTAAAGCCTTGTATGAGACGAATAGTTCATCGTGGTTTCGGCAAGTCTAAAGTCATCCACGTGATATTTAGTAAATTTAAACCCGGTTATTTTAAAGAACCTCGGCCAGCCGATCCTCTCTATCCATTCGACAACCCTTTCCCCGGACTCCGCTCCCTCTTTATATGCATCCAATATCGTCTTTACCGCTTCAACTACCTTAGGCCATCTAGGCGGGTCGTTAGGAATGAACGGAATAACTAATTTCGAAAATGTAGGCTTTGTTCTCGCATTGGACACTTTACCTCCAACCCATATGGAAAGCCCGTCAGTGGCAGGGTCCGCAATAGGCATCGCGGGACAAACCGTATAACAACTTCCGCAAAATACACAGGTTTCCTCGTTAATCCTTAAGGTCTGTTTACCGTCCTGAGTATCGGGTCTTATGGAGTTAGTCGGGCATGCCGCAATAGTACTCGGTATTTCACATAAATTTAAAAGCCTCTCCTGATTTATTCTAGGCGGCTTTCTGTGCGTTCCGAGTATGGCAATATCTGACGAAGCGACCGAACCGCACATATTAAGGCAACACGCAAAAGCAATTCTGACTTTTGCCGGCAATTTTTCTTCAACAAAATATTCATATAAGTCATCCATAACGGATTTTACGACACCGGATGCATCACTGGCAGAAGTATGACAGTGAACCCAGCCCTGTGTATGAACGATATTTGCAACTACATTTCCAATACCCCCTGCGGCTAAGCCTAATTTGGCGATATCCTGTTTAAGGGGTTCAATATTTTTTTCATCTTCAAGTAAAAACTCAACATTGTTTCTTGTAGTGAACCTTAAGTAGCCGCTGCAATATTTATCCGCTAAATCACACAAATCTCTAACAAAGCTACCGCTTACCAATCTTGGAGAACCGACTCTTACCGTATATAATTTATCGCCGCTTTCCGCAACATGTACCATGCTTCCGGCATCTAAGATTTCGTGATATGCCCATTTGCCGTAATTTTTTTTGATAACAGGTGGTAAATAATCATGAAAGTCATGTGGACCAATGTCCGTCAATCTTTTATTTTTAGCCTCTTCCGGCATAACAACCTCCAAATATTTATATATGACAATTTTAATTAAACAAAAATTAAATAATTATATCCTGCATCAGTGAAATCAATCGTTTTCTTCCTCGTCCTCAAATTTAATAAACGGATTGCTTCTCGGATGGTCGACCATCTCCGGTATAGGTTCTAATCCTATCCCTTCCAAGAAAGTTACGACTCCGACCCTCTGCATAAGTTCTCCTATTCTCTCTCTCGTAACGCCGTATTCATCCCAGAAATCCCATATATTGCTTATTAACTGCTTCAACCATTCATAATTATTTTTGCTGTCTTCCAAAACATCGTAAAACGGAATGAACATCATGCCCATCCTGGGACCGGTAACTAACGGTGCTTTAGCGCCTAATAAAATAGATGCGCCTTTTTCATCTCCCGGCCTCAATGCCTTAGGCATTTCATTTATACAATGCATACATTTAACACAGTTAGGATCATCTATGACGAGATTATCTTCTTCGAACCACATGCATTTTGTAGGACATTTATCAATAACATACTTCTGGACATTCAATTTCTTTACGTAATTTTTTACTTCATCCTGATTTATTTTTATGCTATCCTTCCACGTCCCGATAAAAGCCATATCCGACCTCGAAGCCGATGCAACACAGTCATTTGCGCAGCCGGAAAATTTAAATTTGAATTTATAATTAAAAAGCGGCCTATGCATTTCGTCCTGATACGCTTGCGTTAAATCATAGCAAATCTTAAGGGTATCATAATTAGCGAACTCGCATCTTGCCTGGCCTAGGCAGCAGGAAGGAGTCCTCAGATCGGAACCGCCTCCGCCTAAATCAAATCCTAATTCTGCATATGCCTGAAAAGCTTCTTCTGCTTCATCCTGTCTAAGACCTAAAATTTGAATATCTCCGGTGGAACCGTGTAAATTCAAAAGCCCTCCACCATGTTTCTCAGCGATACCTGCAATCTTTCTGAGAACATCCGAGTTGTAAAAAAAGCCCGACACTTGGTTAATTCTCATTGAATGACACTCTTTAACGCCGGGATATTTATCTGGAAATTCGGTAAATCTGCCGACCATTCCGGCTCCGTATCCCTTTACACCTGCCATGCCTCCATGTTTCCAGTGAGTAACTTTATCCCTGTAAGATTGCTCAACCTGACCTAAAAGGTCTTCAGTTCTTTCGCTTTTCTCAGCCGCTCTTTCGATTTCCCTGACAAAACTGACCCACTTTCCCTTTTTTAGTTCGTCAAGAAGCGGGGTTTCATGTTTTTTACCCATAATAAAAAACCTCCTCGAATAAATTTATTTATAATTAATACGAAAATATGTAAAAGTATGATATTAAGACCCACAAAAATTAACCGATCAAAACGACGCATGCACATATATGACACACATTAATACATGCATAATAGCGCACAAAAAAACCACCGATACATACACATGTATGATGTATTTGTTAAGATTGAACGGTTTAGAATGATAATCACACTTTTTATATTTATAAATCTTTCATACAACTTTTGTCAAGAAAAAAATAATTTTGTAAGAAAAATGACCGGCATTTTATTCTATCGAAAACTGCATTGAAACAAAAAATCCGATTAAAATTATATAAGATTATGTTAAAAACTCGCCTTTTTGCGAAACGGTTTTAGTTTTTTTTATGAAGGCTACCCAATTTTTAAACCATCCGGAAGAAGAAGCCGAATAGATATGGGTATATCCCGCGAGGACATTCTTATACGCAATACCGTCCCCCGTACCGTTAACCCCAAAACCCTTTTTTACGTCAAAAACTAAGTCGCCGATAATACCGGAAGGCATATCTATGAACGAATGATGAAATTCATGCCCCTTTATTGACTTAATTTTATTAAACCATAATCCTTCTTTCCTATCGTAAAAAAAAGGGCTGAGTTTCGTATAACCGTGTCCCTTGGGTTTTTTTGTGAATTTCACGTCTGCATCTATCGCCCCGACCATTTCATGAAAATTATTTTCGTAAGATATGCTTTTGCATAGATACATGAGCCCCCCGCATTCCGCATAAACCGGAATACCCTCCTCTATTCTTCGTTTCATTTCCTTTCTTATATTTATATTTGCTTGAAGCTCACCGGAAAAAATTTCCGGAAACCCACCGCCTATATAAAATGCATCTACGTCGGGAAGAAACGCATCTTTGAGCGGAGAAAATTTTATTATTTCGCATCCTAATCTCTCAAGGGCTTCGATATTTTCGTTGTAATAAAAATTAAATGCATTGTCATAAGCAATGCCTATTTTAACGGTATTCCGAGTAATTCTCTTGTTTTTGTTCAGTGGCAAAACCGTTAAATCTTTAACGCCGGAACAAGATTTTTTCGATATTTTAGAAATCTTTACAATACTGTCCGTATCTATAAAATCTGAAATCTTAGAGGACATATCTGCAACGAAATTTTCTCTTTCTTCGGAAGAAAGAGTGGATAAGAGACCGAGATGTCTTTGTTTTATGGAATATTCCAAATTATTCGGAATATTGCCCACGATTTTTAAATCGGTATAATAATGAATTGCTCTTATTAAATTTTTTTCATGCCTCTTGCTATGGACTTTATTGAGAATTATTCCCTTTATATTCACGTCCCTGTCAAATTGCTGAAAACCCCTTATAAGCGGAACCACTCCCCTGTTCAGCTCTCCGACGTCTATCAGGAAAATCACAGGAAGACCCAATAATTTTGCCATTTCGGCGTTGGAAGACCTTCCGCGCATATCCAAGGAATCGTGCAATCCGTGATTTCCTTCGACGATACTGATATCCGAACCCAAAGAATGCGCCAAAAAATGTGCTTTTATTTTATTTCTGGGCATAAAATAAAAATCTAAATTATAAATTTTTTTACCGGACGCAATACTGAGCCACATCGAATCTATAAAATCGGGGCCTTTCTTAAACGGCTGAACGGATAAACCTCTATTTTTAAATATGCGGGATAACGCGATAGAAACGGTAGTTTTACCGGAATTCCTTTTAGCGGCGGCTATATAAATGCCATTAACAGCCCCATTCCTTTCATTATCATGCTTAACGCCGCTTTTAATATTATTCATCCTGATTCCTGAGCATTTTCATCTTCGCAATAGTATTAAGCATGTATGAAGAAAGATTCTTATCGGCAGCATCCTTAGTTTCTAAATTATACAACCTGTTAACCGCAAGAATGAATAGTGAAAACCCATACTCGCCTATTTTTTGTTTATCAAAATGATGCTGAAGAAACGCAAATTCATCCTCTTCCTCTATAAGCTTGCTTATATAAAAGGCCTCAAGTTTAGCGACCAAAGGGAGTTCGTTAAAATATTTAAGTAATTCCGATATATTTTCCTTACTCAGCCCGGTGATCTTTAAGACGTATTCCATATCGTATTTAAATTTCATAGCCTTGACAGTACCGTTACAAAACTTACATCAGGAATCGAATGTATTACTTTTAACTGGCGGAGAGAGAGGGATTCGAACCCCCGGTAAGCTTGCACCTACAATTGATTTCGAGTCAATCGCCTTCAACCGGACTCGGCCATCTCTCCGTTTTATAAACTATACGAATATCTCAAAATTACATTAGATATCGTTATATATTTTTATATTATTTAAGCGATTATGTTCATAACATCTTTTACTTTACGTAATGCTAAGTATTTTATCATAAAGTTAAAACATTATCAAAAAAATAATCGCTTATTTGCTCAATAAATAATTTTAAAAAATTTTTAATTTATGATATATTAAATGAAAACATAAAACTGATTTTTATAATTGCTTCAAAATATACGGGGGGTTTTTAACTTTGATGAGGATTAACAAGGCAGTGTTTCCGGCTGCCGGTCTCGGAACAAGACTCTTACCGATAACTAAATCAATCCCGAAAGAAATGCTTGTGCTGGTAGACAAACCGCTCATACAGTATGGAGTGGAAGAATGTTTGAGTGCAAAAATTACCGATATTATTATTATTACCGGCAGGGGTAAGACCGCCATAGAGAATTATTTCGACAGATCGATAGAACACGAAATTTTATTAAAAGAAAAAGGGAAGCATCATTTGCTAAAATCGGTAGACGATATATCAGACCGTATCAGCCTTACATATACGAGGCAAAAAGAAGCACTGGGTTTAGGGCATGCAGTTTTATGTGCTCAGAATATGGTCGGAGAAGAACCGTTCGCAGTAGTTTTAAGCGATGATATTATAGATTCCGATATTCCTGTTATGAAACAAATGATAGACGTATACAAAAATTACGGGTATTCCGTCCTGGCTGTCCAGAGAGTCGAAGACAAAGATGTCTCAAAATATGGAATAATACAAGGAAAAGAGATTAAAGACGGGTTATATCAAATTGAAGACCTTGTAGAAAAACCGGAACTTAAAGATGCGCCTTCCAATCTTGCTATAGTAGGAAGATATATTTTAACCCCAAATATCTTTGATTTTCTGAAGGATATAAAGCCCGGAAAAGGCGGCGAAATTCAACTTACCGACGCTATCCGTTCTCTCCTTTCGGTTCAACCGATTTATGCCCTTGAATTCAAAGGAGATAGGTACGACGGAGGAGACAAATTAGATTTGCTTAAAGCGCAAATAGTTTACGGACTTAAAAATCATGAAACTAAAAGCGGTTTAATGGAATTTATAAAAAAATCGAAATGGTGTATAGATTAGAATTATGGAATTTTTTGATGAAAACGCAAGTTTCAGTAAAAAGATGACAAAATTTAAAAAAGCAGTAGAGAGGCTTTTTTATTACCATTTTGGTCCTTTTTCATCGGAGGATTTACCCTATTCTTTCAAGGCTAATTCCTCGCCTATCGACATTTATATGAATAAAAATAAATTAACGGTAGAAATAGAGCTGCCCGGAACCCCCATAGAAAATATTTCGATAGGGGTTCACGGCAATATTCTTGCAATAAGATGGAGACTGGAACCAAAAATAAAAACAAACGTTAATTTTTTTTGCTTAGAAAGAAAATTTGACAGATTCGAAAAATTTATTTTATTACCTATCGCTCCCGCCAAAGACAATATAAGCGCTGTTTTATCCAACGGGGTTTTAAGCATAAATTTTGAAATAGGGGATCTTTTTGTAAATGCAGAAGCGGTTATACCTATAACGAAAGCATAACAGGCATGAGATCTACTTATATATTATATTATTATATAGTGCCGATAATAAATACATACAATGTACATAATTAACAGGGGAATACAATATGAACAGGTTCAATATGCGCGGCATGGATGGTTTTGAAGAGTTAACCGGCAGCACCGGTAACAATAACAGTATAGGCGATATTATCATAGGAAAAGGGGATGATGTGGAACAGCAGGATTTACCGGAAGAAATACAAATGCCGGAGGTTATTCCGCTTTTACCCGTCAGGGATATTGTGCTTTTTCCTTTCATGATAATTCCTCTTTTTGTAGGCAGAGAAGCCTCTATTAAGGCCGTAGACGAAGCCCTTTCCAAGGATAGATTAATACTTTTATCGGCTCAGAAAGATATAATCGTTGAAGAACCCTTGCAAAACGATATATATGACGTGGGAGTTGCCGCAATGATTATGAAAATGCTAAAGCTTCCCGACGGAAGAGTTAAAATATTAGTACAGGGTTTATTAAAAGCCAAAATAGAAACTTACGTTCAAATAAAGCCGTTCTACCTCGTAAACGTATCCAAAATAAAGGAGGAAAATATAACCGAAATCACTCCTGAAGTGGATGCCCTCATGAGAAACGTAAAGGAACAGTTGGAGAAATATGTCTCCTTAGGCAGGCTCCCTTCTCAGGATATATTGATAATATTAGAAAACGTAAATAATCCGGGGAGACTGGCCGACATAGTAGCATCAAACTTGGGGTTAAAGGTAGACGAATCGCAGAAAATACTTGAAGAAACCAACCAAATAGAAAGGCTTAAAAGAGTGAACGATATATTGGCAAGGGAGATAGAAATTCTTTCTATGCAAGCTAAGATTCAATCTCAGGCAAAGGAAGAAATGACTAAAACCCAGAAAGATTATTTTCTGAGAGAACAACTAAGACAAATCAAACAGGAACTGGGCGAAACAGATGAAAAAACTCAGGAAATTACCGAATTAAAGGAGAAGATGCTTGCGGCTAAAATGCCGTCGGATGTTTTGAAAGAAGCGGAAAAGCAACTTTCAAGATTAGAAGCGATGCATCAGGATGCTGCAGAGGCATCTACTATCAGAACATATTTGGAATGGCTTACCGATATTCCGTGGTCAAAAAAGACAAAAGACAATCTTAACATAGAGACCGCCAAGAAGATATTAGACGAAGATCATTACGACTTAGAAAAAATAAAGGAAAGAATACTTGAATATCTCAGTGTTAGAAAATTAAATAAAAAGATGAAGGGGCCGATACTCTGCTTTATCGGACCTCCGGGCGTCGGCAAAACCTCTTTGGGAAAATCTATCGCAAAGGCAATGAATAGAAAATTTATCAGAATTTCTCTCGGAGGGGTGCATGATGAGGCGGAAATTAGAGGGCATAGGAGAACTTATGTGGGAGCTTTACCCGGAAGAATTATACAGGGAATAAAGCAGGCCGGAACAAATAACCCCGTTTTTATGATAGACGAAATCGATAAGGTCGGAACGGATTTTAGAGGAGATCCGTCTTCTGCACTCTTAGAAGTATTGGACCCGGAACAGAACTTTTCATTTTCAGACCATTATTTAAACGTTCCCTTCGATCTGTCTAACGTTATGTTCGTCGCAACCGCAAATGTCGCGGATGCGATACCTTCTCCGCTCAGGGATAGAATGGAAATTATAAACCTATCCGGATATACCCTGGAAGAGAAAGAAAAAATAGCCGAAAGATACCTCGTTCCAAGACAAATTAAAGAGAACGGTCTGAAGGGAGATTATATAGTTTTTAAACCGAGCGCCGTTAAAACCGTCATATCAGGCTATACGCGGGAGGCAGGCTTAAGAAACTTAGAGCGGGAAATAGGGACGATATGCAGAAAGATTGCAAGGCTGATAGCCGAAAATAAAATTAAAAGATATATTATAACCGACAAAAATGTACATAAATACCTCGGCACTATTAAAATCCTTCCCGATGAAGGAAGGCAAACCGATGAAATAGGGGTCTCGACGGGGCTTGCGTGGACACCGTTTGGCGGAGAAGTTTTGTACATCGAAACGGTTATCGTTAAAGGAAAAGGGGCATTATCCCTTACCGGTCAACTCGGCGACGTAATGAAAGAATCCGCTCATGCCGCTATCAGTTATGCGAGGTCAAAAGTAGATGAAATCGGCATAAAACCGGATACGTTTGAAAAAAACGACATACATATACATATACCGGAAGGCGCCATACCTAAAGACGGCCCGTCTGCGGGAATCACTATGGCAACGTCTTTAATTTCGGCACTATTAAAAAAACCGGTTAGAAAAGACATTGCTATGACCGGAGAGATTACTTTAAGAGGAAACGTGTTGCCTATCGGCGGACTGAAAGAAAAAACTTTAGCCGCTTTAAGGGTGGGGATCAAAACCGTGCTGATTCCCGAAAGAAATAAAAAAGATCTGGAAGAAATTTCTCAATTGGTTAAGAAAAATTTAAAAATTATACCGGTGAAACATATGGATGAGGTTATAAGGTATGCAATAATAGGCATATCCGACACCTATTCGGATAAACCGTTAAAACCGAAACCGAATAATATATTGAGCAAAAATAAGGGTGATAAAAAAAGAAAAAAAATTTAACGAAGCAAGACTGATAGAGGAAATAAAACAACTGAGCCTTGCGACCGGAAAATTTAATAAATCCTTGATTATTAATTCCATCGGTGATGACTGTGCCATTTTCAAAGATAAAAATCATATTCTCGTCAGTTCCGACAATATAACCGAGAACGTGCACTTTAAGCTGGATTCTTATAGTTTTCTTGAAATAGGAGAAAAATCCCTTCTCGTGAATATAAGCGATATCGCTGCTATGGGCGGAATTCCCAGACTGTTTACGCTATCTCTTTCTATACCCGAATATGTAAGCGAGAACGAAATTAGGCAGACAATCAGCGGCATTATTAAAACCGCAAGAAAATATAAGGTATCGCTTGTGGGCGGCAATATATCCAAATCATCCGAATTTTCGATATCGGTAACGATAATAGGTGATTACAAGCATGATAACGTTGTAAGAAGGTTTGGTTCTAAAATAGGCGATAAGATATTTGTTTCAGGAGAGCTCGGAAATTCATGGATGGCATATTATCTCCAAAGCAATAAAAAGTATATATATGAAAATAATCCGAACATTAGGAGTTCCGATAAAAAACTTATAGAAAATTTTATAGCTAAATTTAAGCTTCCTAAGCCGAGGGTAAAGCTTGGAAGGGAGTTATCCGCAAAAAAACTTGCAAATTCTTTAACTGATATTAGCGACGGGTTGTCCAAGGATATTTTTAATGTATTGGATTTGAATCACGGCGGCAAGATAGAATTAGACGAAGTTCCTTTTAATAAACATCTAAAATATATTGCAAATATTTTAAAAATAGACGACTTCATTGATAATGCCATTTCTTTTGGGGAAGATTACGAACTTTTGTGGACGGCTGGAGCGGATAAAGAAGGAGAAATCTTAGAATTATCGAAAAACACGGGGACTAAGATAAAAAAAATAGGATATATCGCGGACAAATTTACGGGTGCCAGATTTTTTAAAGACGGACGGCGGTATCACCCGAAAAACTTTACGTTTAAACACTTATAAATCTATGCATCTAACGCTTCCTCTCACTTTATTTATTTTGTTTCTTGTAGTTTCTTCAGTGTTTTCTATTTCTGAATCGTCTATTTTTTCCATTAAGCAAGCCGATATAGATGAATTAAACTCAAGAAAAAAAAATAAGGTTATCTTTTTAATAAAAAACTCTTCAATATTTCTCGTTATAATTTTAGTCGGAAATATGACCGCCAATGTGATAACTGCAAGTCTCGGGGCCGTGATATTGCATAAATATTTTAATCACGTCCCGGTTTTCTATTCAATTATATCCATCTCGCTTATACTCATTATTTTAGCGGAGATAGTTCCTAAAATAATAGCGCTTAAGAAACCTGTGGAATTATCTTTACTTGTTTCGGAGATATTTTATCCCGCTACTTTTCTTATGAAATTGTTTTTAGAGAAAATGGGAATCAAGACAAGGCGGCTTCGGCTGAAAAAGGAAGAATCTATTTCCAATGAAGAATTGAGAATAATTATAGAAATAGGTAAAAATGAAGGAGAAATAAAAGAAAAAGAATATGAATTCATCAAAAATTTTCTAAAGCTCTCATATCTAAAAGTAGGAAATATTATGACTAAAAAAGACGACATCTTCGAATTAGATATAAATACGCCTGTTTTAACGGCGATAGAACTCATAGAGTTGAATCATTTTTCGAGAATCCCGATATATTTTAAAGAAAAAGATAATATAATAGGGATAACCCTCGCTAAAAATATTTTAGCAAAGGTTTACAATAAGGGCGAAGAAAAAAGGACGCTTAATTCTTTCCTGATAAAGCCTTATTTTATATCTTCTTCGAAAAACGCCCTGGAACTTTTCAGGGAACTCCAAAGGAAAAAAATTCATATTGCAGTATTGGTCGACAAACATGGAAAAATGGAGGGTATCGTGACTATGGAAGATCTATTGGAAGAAATTTTCGGTGAAATAGAGGATGAATATGATATCTAACAGTTTATATAATTTATATCTTTATATAATTCTTATCGTCCTGGCGATATTTTTCGAGGGATTTTTTGCCGGCTCCGAAATAGGTATTATCAGTTACGATAAAATCAAGGTCAAACATAAAGAATCTAAGGGCAGCAAACTTGCAAAATTTTTACTGTTAATGACTAAGAAACCGGAAAACACCTACTCTACATCACTGATAGGGAATAATATAGCATACACGTCGGCAACCATTCTCGCGACTACGTTTATATATGAGTATGCAAAGTCTTATACCCCGCTTGTCGTAGTAATAATCCTCACTCCGATTATGGTAATTTTTGGTGAAATAATTCCAAAAATGATATACAGGCGACACGCAAACAGCCTTATGATGAGAAGTATTCCGTTAATAGCCGTATTTTCGGTTATATTTTTTCCGATTAATATCATTTTTATAGCCCTATCTAAATTGTTGAATATACTTCTTAAAAGTAAATCCAAAGATGTTTTTCTTACGAAAGACGAGCTTATTAAGGTCCTTACTATAAGCAGCAACGTTAAAGAATTCAGAGAATACGACAAAAAAATAATAAGAAGAATATTCGAATTCGGCAATAAAATCGCCAAAGACATTATGATTCCGCTGATCAGCGTGATAGCGTTAAATGAAAACGATGACGCAGACAAAGCAAGGCAGGTTTTCGCAGAAACTAACTATTCGAGAATTCCCGCATATAAAGACCGCATAGACAATCTATCGGGCATCGTCTTTGCCTTTGATATATATAATCCCGAAAACGCCAATAAAGTCGTAGGCGAAATAGCAAGGCCGGTATTATTCATACCGGAAACCTCCAAGATATCCGAGATAATGATAAAAATGCAGAAAAGCAGACAGCAAATGGTCGTCATAGTCGACGAATACGGCGGGGCTTCCGGTATAATAACATTTGAAGACATCCTTGAAGAAATAATGGGAGAAATTAGAGATGAAACCGACGAAGAAGAACCTCTGTACAAAAAAATAGGCAAAAATACATATCTAATTAACGCAAGATTAACCTTAAATGAATTATCGGAGTTGTTGAATATAAGCGTAATAAACCACCCGGAAGCAGATTACGAGACAATATCCGGTTTAATAATGGACAGACTCGGACGTATACCCGTTCCGGGTGAGAAATTTACCATAGATAATATTAATTTTACTATATCTAAATCAACGAACAAATCAATAAAAGAGGTAACATTAAGTTTTTGATTAACAGCCGATATTTAATTAGTAACGACCTTATCTATCATTTGTTTAAAAGAGGTTTTTGGAGCTGCCCCGACAATCTGATCGACAACCTTTCCGTCATTAAATAAAATAACAGTGGGTATTCCTCTTATACCGTATTTGCCAGGAACAACCCGATTCTCATCGACATTAACCTTTCCGACCTTAATCTTTCCGTCATAATCTGATGCCATTTCCTCTATTATGGGAGCGACGGCCCTGCATGGAGCACACCATACCGCCCAAAAATCCACAAGTACCGGTTTATCGGATTTTAAAACCTCAGTATCAAAATTTGAATCCGTAAAAGCTAAAACCTTCTCTGAAGCCATTTAATAATTCCCCCTTCTAAATTTAAAATTTATTATGTTTACAGCCTTAACCTACCCTCTGTTCCGATCTTAAAATTAAAGAATCAGAAATTTTATTGAAAACCGACTTCACTTCGGGGTGTATATCTTTAGTTATTATAGGCTCGCCTTTATCAGACAGTTCACATATTTCTTCAACTATAGGTATTTCTCCAAGAAAATTCACACCTAATTTTTCAGCAGTTTCCTTGGCTCCGCCATGCTTAAATATATCCGAACGCTTATCGCAATGGGGACATATGAAATAACTCATATTTTCAACTATTCCGAAAATCGGAACATGCACCTTATCAAACATTCCGAGAGCCCTCTTTGCATCTATAAGAGAAATATCCTGCGGGGTTGAAACAACTATGGCGAAATTAATCGGGACGGTTTGAACCATCGTAAGCTGAATATCGCCGGTACCCGGGGGAAAATCCACAACGAGAAAATCAATATCGCCCCATTCCACATCCTTTAGAAACTGGGTTATAACCTGCATTACTATGGGTCCTCTCCATATTGCAGGGGCATCTTCAGGAACCAAAAATCCCAAAGACATAAGTTTAATATCGAATTTTTCTATAGGTACTATCCTATTATCGGAAGTTACGTCCGGTCTTTTATTAATTCCCATCATAGTAGGTATGCTGGGTCCGTAGAGATCTGCATCCATAAGCCCTACTTTTTTCCCTTGTTGGGCTAAATTTATTGCAAGATTAACGCTGAATGTCGATTTTCCTACGCCGCCCTTGCCGCTTGCAACTGCTATAATATTTTTTACTCCTTTAATAGGTAACTGTTCGTCGAATGGATTCTTGCCACCTCCATGTCCGCCGTTACTTTCAGAGGCGCACCCGCAGGATTTGCCGCCGTCCTCCGTATGACCGTTTGTCTCTTTTTCATCGTTATTCATAAAATGAAATCTCCCATAATTTTTTAATTATATTAACTATATGAATATACACATCTTTCTATGATATCATAAATTTTATACGGTTTCAACATTAAAAAGCATCCATAAATGCGCTTACTGAAAATTCTGCCTTTCCGGCACCGGCAGCACCATAACCTTCCGGAATAGGCAAATTATACTTATAATGAAGCTCATGCCATTTAATCAATAGCTTAACGTAATATTCCAGCGGAGCGGGCGAATTCCCGAACTTTCCGAGTCTACTCGTCTTCTCGGGGCACCACGTAGTATATCTAGGGATAATTTTTTTAGACATGAAAAATTCAAGGCCTTCAGCAGTCGAATTTATAGCGTCGTCAACATTGTCGAACCCAAACGGTTTGGAAAGTTCAACCCCGGCAACAAAATTGGGTATGACCCCGCATTCCCCAAAAATAGACGCAGAATCCGCTATTCTTTTTATCCATTCATCCCTGCCTATGAATTTAGATTTTCCCGGACAAATTTTTTCGAATAGATTTTTATCCCAGACTTCGAAGTTCGTGTGGTAAATATGAGCCCCGGCATCCTTTAACCTCTTAAGATTCTTCGGCGTATGCGCCTGTACTACAACTTTGCTTATCCACCTGCCGCGAAACCTTTCTTCTATTGCTTCTAAAAATTTAACATAGAAATCTATCTCGGTATCCCCTTTAAATTTAATATCGTCTATGATACTGCCGCCTGTTAAGGTATATGCACCGGCTTCCGAATCATCGGAAGACTCGATTACGGAAAGGGCGCTTACTATATCCTCTACGGATTTAACGGCCGAATAACCTTTATTGGATTTTCTTTGATTTACATAATTGGAATTCATATCGCAAAACGCGCATTCGTCATCATTTTCGAAATATTGACACATCCTAAAAACCGCAAGGTATATCAAGTAACCCCATTCAATAGTAGGAGCGACATCCCTTACCGATTTTCCTGAATCCGTTTTTTTAAGCATATATGACCTTTCCGGAGAAAAAGCGACATCGCCTATAAAGCTGTCATCAAGATAAAGTCGATACTCTTCGGACAATTGATCAAACTTAATTTTATACGGAGAAGACTTATTGATTCTAACCGAAATAACGGTTCGTTTTAAATTATAAGGCCCGTTCATAACGGCAACTTCTTCCGGATATCTTTGATTAATGATATCGTCGTCGTTATCTATATTGAACGAAAAAATAAAATATGACTTACTCGAAAAATTTCCTTTCTCGTTAATTTTATCGAAAGAAATCCCCTGCCTTAGAATATCCTCTTTTATAATAGCTTCCCTGTTTAGTGAGCCGGCGTATTTTTCTATAAAAAACTCTAAACCGATAAGATTATCTTTTTTCATTTATTTTATTTTATTATATCCTACAAAAAAATTCAATTACTAATGAAAATTAGGTTTTTCTTTACATTAGTAAAAAAAAATATTATAATTAACTAAGGTAATTGTATGAAATAGATTTATTTATTGCAAAACTTTATGTCTTTATAATATAAATATAACATTAATTCAATCGGAGATACAAAATGAAAATACTTAAGGCTAAGTTGTACATTCTTTTTAGTCTTTTTTTTCTCAGTAGAGAAAAATTAATAAAGGATACGATAACCAATATACCGACCGAATATAAAGATGTCGCATACCTGAGTGATATAGAGTTTACCATATTCGGATACTTTGCATATAAATTTACCCATTCCTTGGAAGAAGAGAAAAAAGAATACGAGAAAAACGGAATAATTGTTTCTTATAAAGAGTTAAATAGATTATATGTTTCTACTCCTCATCTTGCAACCGTGTTAAAAAACTTACAAGATGCCAAGTTGATTAAAAAATCCACGCTGACCGAGGACAAACGAAAAACTAATTATATTCTCCCCTACAACGAACTTAAGAAATTTAACGAAATCAATATGACTGCTTTAAGGTTTTGTAATTTCGGCGAGTCCGACACCTTGGTTATCGACAATTTAATCAGGGGGACGATTGATTTATTAAAAAACAATAACACGATAAGCGCCTTACAAAAAGAAAACCTTGCCACTTTTTTATCCAAGGCAGATAACTATCATAAATTTTATTACATTGCCCTTGCATTATGGACAAGCAGATATCTCATTACAAACTTTCAGATTAAATTAATGGGGCCGTCCGAATTTATGGTTTACGCGATGATAATCAGATCTTATATTAAGCGTGAAAAAAGGCCGATAACTACCAAAAAGGTTAAAGAGGAGACCGGTCTTGCCCCTTCGATTATTAGCCAAAGTTTTAAAAAATTTATTGATGAAGATATTATAATTAGAAAGGAAATAAATAAATTCAAGGTATATTTTTATATCAATAGGAAAAATCTTGAAAAGAGACTTTTGGGCGACACTATATTAATAGATGAAATCCTAAAAGGCTTTAAAAAAGAGGATGAAAAGAAATTTGAGACATTTGTTAACCAGTTAAGTAATGCAATAACGGATAAATTAAGCACCATAGGATCAAACAAAATTTGTTCCAGCAAAAAATGTAAAATGAAAATACCGCTGATGCCGGGGCTTCAATATTGCCCATATTGCGGAGAAAAAGTTGCTTAAGTTTAAAATATAAAGGGGCTTGATTATTTTAGCGGAAATATTTTATATATTAGCTTCGTACTTAATCGGGAGTTTTCCTACTTCTGCTGTAATAGCAAGGCTAAAGGGAGTAAATCTTGCTGCCGCAGGGAGCGGGAATCTCGGCGCGACGAACGTGTCGAGAGTAATAGGTAGAAAGTTCGGCATTATTACGTTGACAGTAGACATAGCCAAGGGTTTTATACCGGTTTTTATTGCTATAAAATTATTTCCTGCATCCTTAATTCTCATATCTATTATAATTATCGCTCCGGTATTGGGGCACTGCTATTCCGTATTTATAAAATTTAAAGGCGGAAAAGGCGTAGCTACGGGGTTGGGTGTTTTTCTCGCAATTTCTCCGGAAGCGGTTATAATAGCCTTTTTAATATTTCTGCTAGTACTGCTTTTTTCTAAGTATGTCTCTCTTTCTTCAATGGTAAGCGCTTTTTTTATGCCTTTTTTAATGTTCTACACGCTAAAAAATATTTATATATTTGCCGCTTCTTCTGTAGTCGCGATCTTAATAATATATAAACATTATCCTAATATAAAACGACTTTTAAACGGAACGGAACATGAAATGAAAATAAAAAAATGAACTTCTTTACTTTACAACAACTAATTTAGAGTTCAGCGCCGTTACAACATTGTTTATTTTAATGATAGCTTCGTAAATATAAATCTTCGGGGCTTTTTTCGGAATTATCACCGACAGAACGGTTCGATAGTAACCTTCTCTTCCGATATCTGCGCTCGTCGTATGATTATAGAAGATCTTTCCCCTTAATCCTTCCAGTACTCTTGTTTCCCGGATAGAAGAATTTCTGATATTAATCGGGGATCCAAGCACGTCATATTCCATAATCAGGTTTATCTTTTTACCGATCGTTACCGATTTGGGGGTAGTGTAAATCTTAAAATTGGATACCAATACACCTTTGACTTTATTAAAATCTATTTTTAAACTACCCGGCGGGGCATAAACAAATTCGTTACTCGCTAATCTATACGGGGTGTCTGCCATAGACAAACCTCTGATTCCGCCTTCTCTGGTAACAACATATTTTCCGGTAGCATAACCGACACCGTAACCGATGGATAAACCGGCGGCAGTCCCTATAACCGCCCCTATAGGCCCTCCGGTTAATGCCCCTATAACGAAGCCCGTGCCGGCTCCGAATAATGCTCCGGTTACTCCGCTTGCGGCAGTAGTTCTAGAGGTCGCACACCCGCTTAACGAAGATGAGGCAATAAAAATAGAGAGCAAAAGAATTATCAGTATTCCAAATTTTTTTTTCATACCCTTTTAAGCCTCCTTATTTTTCTAATTCGTAGATATTATTGAATTATATCACACAATTATCAGATAACAAATAAAAGAATTGCCTGTGCCTCAATCGTATGAAACATAAAAATCTTACAGAATATTAAGAGTATTTTGCCGAGATATACGGCTAAACTTGGTATGAAAAATTGAGTCAAACGATTAGAAAACGGATGGTGCTATAATATTCATGCAAACTGCGTAACTCCCTTATTTATCATCTCGGGACTCTCGTTTTCGTCGGAACGGCAAGCGGCTTCATACCCGTTTCGAGACATTTTACGAACCGCTAAATATTCCGCTATCTTTTTTACCAGCTTAGAATTCATATCGTGCCCTGTTTTTTTAGCCAGCACCCGTCCATTGACTCTATAACCGGACAGGTATAAATCACCGATTAAATCCAGAACCTTATGCCTTATGAATTCATCCTTGTATCTCAAACCTTCTTTATTAAGGATAGATGTCTCATCAAGTACCAAAGCATTGTCCAGACTTCCACCAAGTGCAAGTCCGCTTTTTTTGAGATGTTCCACGTCTTTTAAAAAACCGAACGTTCTTGCCTTGGAGATTTCGTTGTAAAAATTGAATCTATCTATTTTCATATCGAAAAAACCGGAGTGGACCAACAGGTGTTTAAAATCCATAGTATAAGATATCTCAAAATCTTCCGACGGATATAATGCTATAGCCACGTCTCCGTCACCTTCTCCGTTTTCTACTATTATCGGCTTAAGTATTTCTATATATTTTCTGTTTGCATTTAACTCCCTGATTCCGCTTTCATTGAAAGTTTCGTAAAAGACCATAGAGCTTCCGTCCATAGCAGGAATTTCATTTCCGTAAACCTCTATTAACGCATTATCTATACCGGCACCCCATAACGCCGACATCAGATGCTCCACCGTAGAAATGCAGTCGGCGGAACCGGCACCCGCGGCGGTTTTTCCGGGATTACCTATGCTTGTTCTCAACATAGTAGAACATATATTGCCGGCCTTGGCTTTTATCATAACGGCGGGTTTCAAATCCTTTCTGACAAAGGTAATGCCTGAATCAACCTTGGCCGGCTTAATGATAACAGAAGCATCTTTCCCCGTATGCAGGCCTATTCCCCTAAAATATAATATGTTTGCAACAGTGCATTGCGATTCACCCTTTTTTTCTTTTAATACGACATAATCTTCCATAAATCACCTACCCTCACAATTACAAATGTAGTTTTTATTTCATACCGCTTAAATGCAATAAATATGCCATTACTCATAAAAAGTATAGGCAAATAAAAACAGAATAAAATAAATAAGTTACTATTATCGCAAAAAATTATATGGTCAATATTTTTATAAGTGTGAATTTATTTTCGCACATATTGCACGATAAAGTGCGAACTAAACGTGATGGAATAATCTCTCTTTTTCGCTATAAATACATCCGCAGTAATTTTGTCTATAAAGATTATATTCGAGGGACAATTTGATACCTTCTTTATATCCAAGCCTAAAATCCTCGTAATGAAAAATAATGCCGTATTTTTTTTCAAGATTACGGCCAATTTCTTTAATATAATCGTGTTTTTGATGTTTACTATACAAGAGAGTGGTAGAAAAATGTGTGAATTTAGACGATTTGGCAAGACTTGCCGTTTTTTCAAGTCGCTTACTTAGACAGTAATAACAACGATTTTCCTCCCTAAATGCCACATTTCTAATAAACTCTTCCATATCGTAATTCTTTTCATAAATGACTTTAAAACCCTTGTCGTCCGTAAATTTTTTTAGCGACTCCTCCCTCCTTAAATACTCGCTATACGGATGAATATTGGGATTATAAAAATACCCCATGACGACATCGAATTTTCCGTTCACAACGGTATATGGATACATCAGGCACGGGGAACAGCATATGTGAAGCAAAAGCTTTGTTTTATCCGTTTTTAGGTTTTTATTATTAATCATACATATACAGTAAATGCATGCGCAAACATCATGGTAAGGAGTCCCCTTTTACCAGCCCGAAATGCTTATAGGCAAGTTCCGTAGCAATTCTACCCTTTTTAGTCCTCATTATAAAACCGCATGAAACCAAATACGGTTCCACGACATCCTCAAGCGTGCCTTTTTCGTCATTTATCGCCTGAGCAATAGTCTCTATACCTACCGGTCCGCCTCCGAACTTATCTATTATCGTCCTCAAGAAGAGTTTATCGTTGCTATCTAATCCGATATTATCAATTCCAAGGCTTTCTATTCCAAATTTTGCAACCTCAGCGGTTATTCTATCCTTCTTCAAATGAACCATGTAGTCCCTTAGCCGCCTGAGCAATCTATTGGCAATCCTGGGCGTCCCTCTGGAACGACCGGCAATTTCAAAAGCGGCGTTATTCTCTATGCCTATGCCGTAAAGCCTCGCACTCCTAATTACGATATCTACAAGCTCATCCGTTTTATAATATTCAAGCCGAGACGTAAATCCAAACCTATCCCGAAGCGGAGACGGAATAAGTCCCGCCCTTGTAGTAGCCCCTATAAGGGTAAACCGCGGCAAGCTGATTCTTATGGATTTTGCTGTAGCTCCCTCTCCTATTATAATGTCGAGCTTAAAGTCTTCCATGGCGGGATAAAGCATCTCCGCCGCAGGCTTAGGCAGCCTGTGTATCTCGTCTATGAATATTATATCGCCGTTAGATACCGCAGATAAAAGAGCCGCAATATCACCGGCTTTTTCTATAGACGGCCCGGATGTTATTTTAATGTTGACCCCAAGTTCTTTTGCTATGATACTCGCAAGGGTGGTCTTGCCGAGACCGGGGGGGCCAAAAAACAACAGGTGATCAAGGTCATGGTATCCAAGATCCAATGCCCTCTTTTTAGAAGCCTTAATAAAGATAAGCAAATTTGTCTTAAGTTTCGTCTGCCCCACGTATTCATCGAAGGATAATGGCCTTATCGGATTATCAAAGTCGTAAACATCGTTTTTATCAGGGGAAACCGAGGCGTCTGATTGATGTATGGGGGTATTTTTAAATTCTTTTTTAAAGGAACTCATATCGTATTATAATCTTTTTTTGGAATATATATATTTTAAACACTCACGCATTAAATCTTCCGTACCGGCAGGCACCTCCCCGTCGGTTTTAAGAATACCGAATACCTTGCCTGCAAGGTTGAGGGAATCAAACTTGGAGTAACCAAGGGCTTCAAGCGCTCCGGCGGACTCCGTTACAATATCGGCAGACTGCTTAATGCCTGCGTTTAAAGCAGTTTTATCCTCATTTGATGTTTTATTTTCGGAATGATTAAAATCATTTATACCCTTCATACCGTTATTTATATAAAGGTCCTGCGCGTTTACGTCGCTTAAAAGCGAGACTTTTTTAAGAACCTTATTCTTAAGCTCCATTATTATGCGTTCCGCCTTTGCCGTTCCGATACCTTTAATCCGGGATAGTGCCGATACATCCTGAGTAGTTAGAATATTTAGGAAGTTGTTTGCATCTATATTTGAAATAACGGCAACAGCAAGCCTCGGTCCGACATCTTTTACATTCAGAAGAAAACCAAAAATCTCTCTTTGAAGAGTCGTATCGAAACCGTAAAGAGTTATCTTATCCTCCCGGACATACATATATATAAAGAGGCTCGTCTCGCGTTCGATATCGGGAGTCCTGCCTCCTACGGGAACGTAAACTTCGTACCCTATGCCATTAACATCCAATATAATCAAGGATTTTTCGATATCCCTATATATTATTCTTCCCCGTAAATATGCTATCATTATTATTCAATAGGATTTTTTAATTTTTGATAAAACTACCCATATCCGTGGCGCAACAAACAGCAATCGCAATGGCATCAGACATATTATTGTCCAAGATATCATTGTCCAAGAAGGATGTCACCTCGTTGTTTTTCAGTGATAAAAAAAATTTAAGGGCATCCTTCACCTGGTGCTTGCTTGAATTTCCGTATCCGGTTATGCCTTTCTTGACAAATCTTGGCGAATATTCCCTTAGCCGCAAATCATAGACGGAAGACAAAAGACATATAACGCCTCTTGCTTGTGTCAATTTTATCAATGAAGCCGGATTAACGCCGGAGAATACGGACTCTATAGACATAAAACCCGGATGATATTCCTCTATTATCCCTTTTAATTCTTCAAAAATTTTGTTTAAATTATGTGGAAATTCTGATTTCCCGACATCTATAACTCCGCATGATATCAAATCTATGTTCTTTCCGAAAGACGGTAAGTCAAGTACCGCCCACCCCGTCAGATGCGAACCCGGATCGATCCCCAATATCCTATAACTCATAAAACTTGTAAAAAGATGATTTTAGATTATACATATTACCACTAAACCAACGAACCGGGCACATAAAATTAATTAAGCCCCCATATCCTGTATGTCAAAGTTCGCATGGACATTTTGAATACCCTCTATTTCTTCAAGCGCATCCATAAGTTTTATCATCCGTTCAGATTCTTTGCCTTTAAGTTCTACGTTTGATTGAGGTATATACGAAATCTCCGAAAATTTTTCCTTTATCCCTTTAGATTCAAATGCCGATTTTACGGCTTCAAAGTCTTTGACGTCACTGTAAACGAATATTTCGCCGTCTTCGACCTTTATATCCTCCGCACCTGCTTCTAAGGCAATATCCATAATATTATCTTCCTTATTAACTGCGGCATCGAATCCTATTACGCCCTTCTTGTCAAACATCCACATAACGCATCCGGACTCCCCTAAGCTCCCTCCGTGCCTCGATAATACATATCTAAGCTCGGAAACGATTCTATTCTTGTTATCCGTTAAAGTTTCTATGAGTAAAGCTACGCCGGCGGGACCGTATCCTTCATATATCATCTCATCGTAAGTCTCACCCTCTAACTCTCCGACACCCTTCTTTATGGCCCTTTCGATATTTTCTTTCGGCATGTTGTTGGTTTTAGCTTCTTCGACGGCAAGCCTTAATTTCGGATTTGACGATAAATCTTTACCCCCCATTCTTGCACTCGTTATAATTTCACGAATAATATTGGTAAAAATCCTACCCCTTTTTACGTCTAATGCCCCCTTTTTTCTTTTGATAGTACTCCATTTACTATGACCGGACATAAAACCTCCAAAATTTTAAAAAAATAAGAATATGTGAATAACAATCACCTTAAATGGTGCGAAAGGGGGGAGTTGAACCCCCATGGGTTGCCCCGCTGGATTCTAAGTCCAGTGCGTATACCAATTTCGCCACTCTCGCAAGAACAAAAAATATCTCTTGAATTTAATAATTATATCAAAATTAGTTAAAAAGTAAAAATATTTAATAGTTGGATATATGAGAGCAGTGTATACGATGTATAAATAATGCAGTATTTTTTGGCGGGGCCGACGGGGGTCGAACCCGCGACCTCCGGCGTGACAGGCCGGCGTTCTAACCATCTGAACTACGGCCCCGTTTAAAAAAATAATAGTGCTGACTAAATATAATAACCTATAAAAAATAAAAAATCAATGCAAAGACCTAATTCATAATTCTCCGCCCAAAAAAGATTTACTTGCCGCTTTTTTATTGGTAGGCGGAACAGGGTTCGAACCTGTGACCCCCGACTTGTAAAACCGGTGCTCTAACCAGCTGAGCTATCCGCCCAAAAAAAGTTGCCCCCATTTTTATAAATTTTAAATAGACCTTATTATCATAAAAAAATATAAAAATGGGGGATACACGCAATACAAACCCCTACATCCTAATATAAGGAGGGGGGTTGAATAAACCATTTTCGCCGAAACTTTAGCGGAAATTAACTATTTCCCGGAGTTAACCTCCTCTTTAAAAGATTTGCCGGGCTTAAACTTTGGCGATTTAGAGGCTTTAATCTGAATTTCTTTCCCGGTTTGCGGATTTCTGCCTTTCCTTGCAGCTCTTTTTATTACTTCAAACGTTCCGAAACCGACGAGCCTTACAGCGTCTCCTTTCTTCAAAGCGCCTATGACCGCGTTGATTGCAGAGGTAAGAGCCTTTTCGCTGTCAGCCTTTGTAAGCTTAGATGATTTTGCAATTGCATCGACCAATTCTGCTTTCGTCATACCAACTTCCTCCCTACTATTTAAGATTTTTAATGGTTTAACTCTGCATAAATTCAGCATTTACAAGAGTTTTACTTAAGTATATATAATATATATATGTTTTTAACAGATATGTCAACAAAAAAAGGTAACTTATAATATTTTTCCTATATACTTAAATAGATTTTGCACCGGCATCTTTTTCATAAAGAAGAATAGGCTGACTGCTGTTAATAATAACGTCATCGTTTATAACGCATTCTTTAATGGCCGGATCGGTCGGTATTTCGTACATAACGTCAAGCATTATCGATTCCAAAATAGTCCTCAAACCTCTCGCCCCTGAACCATGCTCCATGGCTTTTTTGGTAATTTCTTTAATAGCCGAATCGGTAAATCTTAAGCTTACGTCTTCCAGTTCAAGTAATTTCTGATATTGTTTGACTAAGGCATTTTTAGGCTTCGTCAAAATCTCAATAAGTGCCTCTTCATCTAATTCTTCCAGCGTAGCTACAACCGGAAGCCTTCCGATAAATTCGGGAATAAGTCCATATTTTAATAAATCGCGAGTTTCAACATGTTTTATTATTTCATAGGAATTAAGCGGTTTGCCGGATTTAACGGCAGCGGTAAATCCTATAGGCTGGGAATGCATCCTCTTTTCGATAATTTTATCGAGCCAGTTAAAAGCCCCTCCGCAAATGAATAAAATATTATTCGTATCTATTCTCAAAAATTCCTGATGAGGATGTTTCCTGCCGCCTTTCGGCGGAACATTGGCGACCGTCCCCTCTATTATCTTTAAGAGAGCCTGTTGAACACCTTCTCCGGATACGTCCCTCGTTATAGACACGTTATCCGATTTCCTTGCTATTTTATCTATTTCGTCTATGTATATAATGCCCTTCTGGGCTTTTTCCACATCATAATCGGCATTCTGTAAAAGAGAAAGCAATATACTTTCGACATCCTCACCTACATAACCGGCTTCGGTAAGGGTAGTAGCATCGGCAATAGCAAAAGGCAAGTCAAGCATGCGGGCAAGCGTCTGGGCCAGCAGGGTCTTTCCGCTTCCGGTAGGACCTATTATTAAAATATTGCTCTTTTGTATTTCAACATCAATACTGTCGTTCTTATCATCCGCACCGCCGTGATTGACATCCTTCGACAGTTTATTATCGGAACATCCAGCATTTTTTAACGACAGATTATGCTTTACTTTTTTATAGTGATTATAAACGGCGACGGAAAGAACCTTTTTTGCCCTTTCCTGCCCTATAACATACTGATCCAAAAAGGCTTTAATTTCTGCCGGTTTATAAAGATAATTCTTTACTTTAACCTCTGACGGGACAAATTTGTTTTCCTCGGATATAATATCGTTGCAAAGACTAATACACTCATCACAGATATAAACCGAAGGACCGGCTATAAGTTTCTTGACCTCGTCCTGAGATTTTCCGCAAAAAGAACAATAAAGCTCTCTTCCCGAGTTATCGTCATTATTATTATTTTTTCTCGCCATATTTAATACCTCTATTCATTTATTAATCAATTGCTTTTACGCCTACTGCAACAGTATTAACACACATTACATATTATATACTATATCTTTTTCAAAAACGATTATTTTAAATCTTTAATTTCTTTTTTTTCTACCACTTTATCAACAATACCGTACTCGGCAGACTGAGCCCCGCTCATATAAAAATCCCTCTCGGTATCTTCAACTATCTTATCTATAGGTTGTGAGGTATGAAACGCTAATATTTGGTTTATTTCTTCTTTCATTCTCATAATCTCTCTTGCCTGGATATCTATATCCGTTGCCTGCCCCTGAAATCCTCCGGCAGGTTGGTGTATCATAACCCGAGAATGCGGCAAGGCAAATCTCTTACCTTTTGCCCCGGCAGCCAAAAGAACGGCCCCCATGCTTGCCGCCTGACCCATGCACAGCGTAGAAACGTCAGGCTTTATGTATTGCATGGTATCATAAATTGCAAGACCGGAGGTTATAATGCCCCCGGGAGAATTTATGTAAATATTAATGTCTTTTCCCGGGTCTTCTGATTCCAAAAATAAAAGCTGCGCTATTATAAGATTCGCAAAGGTATCGTCTATAGCATCCCCTACGAATATAATTCTATCTTTTAAAAGACGGGAGTATATATCGTAAGCCCTCTCTCCCCTGTGAGTTTGTTCAATGACAATCGGAACAAGCGACATCTCCAATATTCTCCTATTTATTAATTTTATTTACTCTTCAATATATGATATCTTATTTTGTATCAGAAAATCAAATATCTTATCATCCGATAATGCCTGTCTTAAATTTTCTTGCGCCTCTTGCGCCGCATAAAAACCCTTAACCTCTTCTTCTTTCATATTGGATTCCAAGGCCGTCCTTTTATAAAATTCCTCAAAATCCGTTTCGGATAAGGCTATATTCTCCGTCTTCCCTGTTTCGGAAAGCAAAAGATAGAGCAGAATATCCCTTTTGGCCATAATTTTCAACATGTCAATCATGTCTTCGCTCTGTTTATCGCTTAAATTTTTATACTTATCCTGTCTTTTAAGATCTTCCAACCTTGTTTTGGCGCTTTCTTCAACGACACTCTCGGGAAGTTCCATCTGGTTGAGATTGACAAGCTCTTCGGATATCTCGGACCTTAAGGCATCCGTGTATCTTTTTTCCTCATATTTATTAAGGTTCCTTTCCACATATTTTTTGAATTCTTCAACATCTTTAAAATCTCCGAAATTTTTAATTGTTTCGGTATTTAATTCTGGCAATATCTTTTTATCTATTTCTTTAATGAACCCCTTGACTGTAACGTTTCTTTCTTTATCGTTAAATTCGAAACCGTCTCCCTTTTTCTTTCCTACAAAAGAGGCTTCAAAGGATTTGTCGATAATGCTTGAATTAATGCTTATGGAATAATCCTTTGCGCTATCGACCTCTTTACCCGTTTCTCCATCAATGGTAATATAATCTATTTTGACGAAATATCTGTCGTTTTCGTTAATGGTTTCCGGATCCTTAAGTTCCTCCGGTTCCGCAAGCCTTTCAAGAAGAAAATTTATCTCTTCATTGATAACATCACTCGTAATATCTCTTTTATCTATTTTTTTGACCTTTATATCTAAATTTAAATCCTTAACCGTCGGCATAACTTCGAAGATAATAGAATATTCACCGTCTTGCTTGTTTTCGAGCTTAGGCTCTCCTACAACCTGTAAGTTACGTCCGGAAATTATTTCTTTAAATTCTGCATTTAATACTTCTACGACGGCATCCCCATAAAGCTCTGAACCGTAATGTTTTTCAATAACAGATAACGGAGCTTTGCCGGGTCTAAAACCCTTAATGTTAGATTTTTTGGAAGCATCGACGAGTTTTTTATTAAAAACATATTTAGTTTTTTTTTCGTCAAGTTTTAAATCAATTTTTTTACTGACGGGAGAAACATCCTCAATTATTATATCCTTGAGCGTATTATCGTTGTCCATTAAAATACCCCATAATTAATTTTATTAGTCTAATTTATATTTTATTTTCGTAAAAACATTAATATTGAGATTAACCGAAAAACACCGGCCTTTTTGAAAGCATATCGGGTAAAATCAAATTCCTATACGGCATATCTTTTGTTACGTTTTTAATTTCTTTTACAAGCTCCTCAGATGTAAGATTAAAATTTTTTCTCCCTTTATACCTATTTCTAACGGAAAGAATGCCGGATTCAACCTCTTTACGTCCGACCACCACAATATACGGCAACCATTCTTCTTCGGCAAACATAATCTTTTTGCCCAGACTAAAATCTCTGTCGTCAAGGTCTACCCTCACGCCGGATTTATAAATGTTTTCCTTAAGTTCCACCGCAAAATCGACAAACTTATCGGACACAGGAATAATTCTAACCTGGGTAGGACTCAACCATAGCGGAAAAACCGGGATATCTTTTTTAAGTGCTTCTTCAATTAAAAGATACATCCACCTTTCTATTGCCCCAATCGATGAATGACATATTATACAACCTGCTTTCTCCCCGGTATCGCTTATAAAATTTATTCCGTATCTTTTAGCGTCTTCCACGTCAAGTTGCACGGTAGAAAGCTGACATGAGCCGTTTACGGAATCTATACCCTGAAATTCATGTTTAAGTGCCCAGTAGTGCTTCATCTTAGATAATATCTCGATAAGCGCGGGCTTTTTAGAGTATTTTAAGAGCTCCACTATTTTATCTTTGTATTTATCATAATATTCCTCCACTATACGGAATACGATGGCATATTCTATATCGGCAGCCTCTGCTAAATCGGCGTATTTTTTATAAAGCACCTGATATTCGTTAAAACCCTCTTCTATGTCAAGGCAGAAACTATGAATATCCGGCATAGTAAAACTTCTCAGTCTTTTTAAGCCTGATAACTCACCACGTTTTTCGTATCTGAAACTTTTAGAAAACTCATAAAACCTGAGCGGTAATTGCTTATAGCTGATTTTAGCATCCTTAAGCATGGAAAAAAGTCCAAAATCTCCGGCAAATCTTAAGACAAATTCCTTAGAAACCGCAAATCCGCCGGTCTTGGACTTCTCGTCCGGCACGAAAACGGAATAGTGCCTCTCGTGAAAAGACTCACCCTGCCCCTTAATCTCCGACTTATTCCAGTCATATATTAATGGGGTCTCTATCTCCATACATTTAAGACTATTTAGGGCAATATCCTCTGCCCAGCCGGATAATAGTTTATATAATAGCGTCCCTTTAGGATAAAATCTTAAATGCCCGGAATCGGAATTTTCCTCGTAATCGGCTATTTCAAGCCGCCTCATTGCCGAAACAGATGGAGGAGTTTCACATTCTCTTACCTTAAATTCCTCATAAGCAATAACTTTTCTCAAAGAAGGAAAATCCTTAAGCACATCATCGTTTAATATGTCTTTGTTCTTTAAATCTATTGCCGTCTCGCCACCGTCGGAATTCAAAATAAGAAACCTACTTTCTACGTCTTTTACCACGTCTTCTCTTGTTTTTTTAAGAAGTGGGGCGGCAACAATATGCATAGACGACTCGCTCAGCGGATGTCCCTTGCAGGCTATTTTAAAACTTTTATACCATCCGAAGGGCGCCCTGTATACCGGATAAAAAAACTCGATGCCGGTTTTTAGAGCATTGAGAACGACAATTGCCGAAGACGGCTCGGCTAAATTACTGGAAAGATGAGCATAGGGATATAAGACTAATATCCGAGGTTTTAATTTGTTCGCAATTTCCTTGATAGCATTAACAGCCCGTTCAACAATGTCAGCAACATCATTCTCGTCACCCCTTTCCACGGTACAAAAAACCACCAGAGGCTCTTCAAAACAGACCTCATCCTTAAGATTAGAATCTATTTCTTCGGCAACCGGAGTTTTTCCGGTTAAAGAATAACCGAACTCGTCAGCATGAATGATTAATAACTGCATATCGTATATTGGCGTTAAAAGTCGTCAGGAAGACTTTCGATCTCCTTCGCCGTAAAAACAGGGCCGTCTTTGCAGACATAAACACTCCCAACATTACATCTCCCGCACTTCCCCAAGCCGCATTTCATTCTATTCTCAAGCGTAGTAATAATATCGCCTTTATCAAAACCCATTTTTTCCTCTAAAGACTTTAAGGCAAATTTTATCATGATAGGAGGCCCGCATACGACGGCAATGGTATTTTCCCCTTTCAGAGGCAACTGTTCTAAAATAGTTGGAACAAAACCGACTTTTTCTGTCCAATCCGGGGTTTCTCCGCCGGGATCTACAGTAATAACCACATCCGTATTTTTATATTTTCTCCAATCTTCAAAAATAGTTTTATACAGCAGATCGCCTACGGACCTTGCGCCGTATAAAACAGTTATCTTGCCGTAATCAGCGCGTTCGTCAAGACAATATTCCAAAATAGATTTTACCGGCGCCATACCGATACCGCCTCCGATAAAGACAAGATCTTTCCCCTTCATCTTAGAGGTATCGAAATGATTTCCGTAAGGACCCCTAAAGGCCAGCTTATCTCCGGGATTTAGACCGTTTATGCCGGTAGTCGCCCTTCCGGAAGACCGAAAACTAAATTCGAAATACTCTTTCCTAAGTGGTGATGACGAAAATCCGAAAGTCGACTCGCCTTCTCCGATAAAAGAAAATTCTCCAAACTGACCCGGTAAAAAAAAGATGCTGCCGTTATCTATGGTAAGCCTCACCGTTTTAGTATCTACAGTTTCCTGAATTATTTCTTTTATCTCCGCCAACTTCGGTAAATAAATATTTTTCATTAACTATTTACTCCTGCTACAGGTTAAAAAAATAAAAAGCTTTACTTATAATTATACTTATCGATGATATTAAGCCGAAGCCAATTCCGTCAAATCCTTAACTACTTCCTTAATATTGATATCCTGAGGACAATTTCTCGAACACCTTCCGCATCCCACGCATAGATACTTATCAAATTTTTCGCTATAAATTTTAAACTTGTGCATAAGCCTCTGTCTATATCTGTCTCCTTGGGTATTTCTGGGATTATGTCCCGATGTATGAAGAGTAAATATGGCAAACTGGCATGAGTCCCAATTTCTAATTCTCTTGCCTTTCTTCATATCTCCTTCATCTTGAATATCAAAACAATGACAAGTAGGACATGTATATGTACATATTCCGCACCCTATGCAGGATAAAAATCTATCCTGAAAATAATTATGCTTAAAATTTTTATCTAAAAAACTCTTAGCCTTTTCTATCTCAAAAATCTTCTTCCAGTCTTTATCCGGGGGAAATTCATCCTTGGCTATTTCCTTAAACAAATTCAAATAAGACGCTATCAGCTCCAATCCCTTATCGTTCACTACGACGGCAGAATATTTATCTCCGGTCTTTTTAAGGAGCAGGTCGGAACCGTGAGAGCTCTCGGGAGAAAGCTGCATTTCCGCACAAAAACAATAATCGTCAGGCTTTTCACATGCAATAGAAACTATTGTCAAATTTTTAAACCTTTCGTTAAAAAAATCATCTTTATAGCCCCAATTAAAAACCTTTTCCATAATCGGTCCGGCAGCAGCATCGCAAGGCCTTCCGCCGAAAATAACCCTCTTCCGATTTTTTCCCTCAACCGACTCTATCCCGTCTTTTATGTCTATATCTACACCGGAAAAGGAATATTCGAAAAGAGTCTCTGTTTTAGGAAGAAGGTACTCTTTGTAAGACATCTTCGGCAAAAGAATATCTAAATTCGCATCATCAAACTTGCCGATTTTACCGTAAAAGGTATCTCCGTCCCTATCCATCGGCGCAATTATCTCAAAATTATCCTTTATCATGGAATCCACAAATTTTTTAAGATCTTCCGCCGAAATTTCAAAGTATTTTTCTTCCATTATAATAGATTCTCCTACATCTAACCTTATTTATTTTCTTTATTTTATAAAATCGTTAAAATCGCTTTCGCTAAAAACTCCGAATACCGGCTTGGCATCAACATCAAGCCCCGATTTATATCCAAACAGGTCATGTATACTCCTTGCCATTTTTCCATTAATCAGCATAAGGGGAATATTCACCGGGCAAGCACGCTCGCATTCGCCACACCCTATGCAACGCCCTGCAAGATGGTAGGCTCTAATCAAGTTCCACTGAGCATTGCCGATCTTACCAAAATTTGTGTCTATCCACTGCGGTACATTCTTTTCTACGATGCACCTGGAACAATAACATAAAGGACAAGCCTGCCTGCAGGCATAGCACTTTATGCACTTATCAAACTCTTTCTCCCAGAAGACATCCTTTTCCTCGGAACTCATGGAATCCAATTCTTCTATTTTCGCAAAAGGCTTAATATCACCCGACATACTGATCTGCGGGTCGGCACATTCGATAAGATAATCATGTAATATAGGAGTATGCTCACCGCACATAAGACACTTATCATAAACGGTATTTTCTGAAAGATCGGTCTCACCCTTGTCGGCAAGGTCCTGCCTTATCACACCGTTACATTCGACGCCGATTATCTTTATGTTTTCTCTTGAGACTTGATACTCTTGCATTAGAACATTAAGCGCTTTTTCATCGCAACCCTTAACAACTATACCTATCCTGCCGAATTTTTTAACCTCCTGTTTCTTTAAAAACACCGCCAAATCTTGCACAGAGTGACGATTAAACGATAATCTGCCCACATCCTCCGGCTTTGTGATAAACACAGGACGCATTCTTTGTGGGTGCGACCCCCCGGTATAGCCGATTATCAAGCTAACCTCCTTGCTTTCCAAGAGGTCCCTTGCTATTTTTTGCAACTTTTCATCTATATTTGCCATATGATATCCTAAAAGTTAATTTTAAACTTACTCATACCCTTCCCTTACAACTTCCGCATAAAAAAGAAACGAGCAGAGACTGACGTTTAATTTGTATTATTTTTTAAATATATCGTTTGAACCATTTTTCAGCGACTTAATTTTATCGGTAAATTCATTAATTATATGAACCCATTTGTTACCCTCTGAAGCGCTAACCCATGAAAATTCTACCCTGTTCAAATCAACTCCGAGAAAACCCAATAAATTTCTAAAGATGGCATACTTCCTTCTCGAATGATAATTTCCGCTTATATAATGACAATCTCCGGGGTGGCAACCTGAAATCAATACGCCCTTGGCACCTTTCTTGAATGCCTCCACAATAAACATAGGATCTATTCTTCCGGAACAAGGAAGCTTGATCACTCTCACATTATCGGCATACTTCATTCTGCTCGTCCCGGCAAGGTCTGCACCGCTATAAGTACACCAATTACAGACAAATGCAATAATTCGAGGGTCATTATCACCGCTCGTTTTCGCAAGCTCTTCTTTTTTATCTTCCATTTCCGGCAAACTCCTTTTCACTGATTTTCATATTTATTTCTTGCCGCTTACTACAACGGCTTGCTATATATTTTATAAATTAAACGGACAGCGACCTAATCTCGGCATATATTTGATCGTCCATAAATCCTTTGACGTCTATAGTTTTAGAAAAACAAGCATTTACACATGCACCGCACCCCACGCAAAGTCCGGGATTAACATTGGCAACGACCTTTATCAATTTTCCGCTTCTATCCTTGATATCTTTTCCGCTAATAGCATTGTACGCACAAACCCTCCTGCAATAAAAACATGCGACGCAGGTTGCTTCGTTAACGCTGGCAATAGTCCCTTCAACCTCATATTCATCCTTCGAAAACAAACCGAGTATTTTAGATGCCGCAGCCGAACCGGAAACTACCGATTCAGGAATATCTCGGGGACCCTGAGCCATACCGGCAAGAAAAATCCCTGCGGTAGAAGACTCTGTCGGACGGAGTTTAGGATGAGATTCCGTATAAAAGCCATATTTATCGTAAGATATCCCAAGCATCTGAGCCACTTTATCCGACCCTTTCTTCGGTATTACGCCCGTTGCAAGAACAACCATATCCGCCGCAATCTCCACCTGATTCCCGGAAAGAGTATCCGCACCCTTAATAATAAGCTTGCCTTCGTCTTCATAAATTCTAGAAACCCTACCCCTTAAGTAAATAGCACCGTCCTGTTCCATAGTTCCCCTTACAAATTCTTCATATCCCTTACTCGTAGCCCTTATATCTATATAAAAAACATAGCTTTGCGAACCATGAACCTTATGCGCAAATAATTTTGCATGTTTTGCCGTATACATACAGCAGACCTTAGAGCAATATGGAACTCCCTTTTCGGGGTCTCTAGAACCTACACATTGGATAAAAACAATTGTCTTAGGGGTTGCTCCGTCGGAAGGCCGTTTAACAAGTCCTTCCGTGGGACCGGAAGCAGATAAAAGCCTCTCAAACTGTAAACCGGATACAACATCTTTGTATTTGCCGTAACCGTATTCGCCGTATAAAGAATTTTCTATGAGATCATAACCGGTTGCGGCAACAATTGCGCCGACCGTTTCTTCTACTATTTCATCCTGCAAATTGAAATCTATACACTTCGGACCACATGCTTCATAACATTTAACACATTTTCCACCTTTTTTAAAATGGAGACAAACCGCCCTATCCAATGCAGGAATCAGCGGAACTGCCTGGGGAAAAGGAACATATATAGCCGTCCTTTCGGAAAGGTTTACGTTAAATTCGCTCTTCACATTCTTATGCATCGGGCATACATTCCAGCAATTGCCACATCCCGTACAATCCTTTTCGACGACACTTCTTGCTTTTTTCTTTATTTTAATCTTAAAATTACCGATATATCCCGATACGTCGGTAACCTCAGAATAAGTATACAGTTTTATATTAGGGTGCTGATTTACCTCGACCATTTTAGGCGTCATTATGCAGCTAGAGCAATCAAGCGTCGGAAACGTCTCATCCAACTGTATCATTCTCCCGCCGATAGACGGCTCTTTTTCGACAAGTAAGACCTCAACCCCGCCGTTAGCAATATCTAATGCAGCTTGTATTCCGGATATTCCGCCTCCTATAACGAGAGTTTTTTTATGCAAGGGAACCTTGACGTCGTCAATAGATCTATCTCTCTTAACCTTTTCCACCATCATTGTCATTAGATCTACCGCTTTTGAGGTAGCCCTCTCTTTATCGTCGTGAACCCAAGAAACCTGTTCTCTTATGTTTGCGATTTCAACGAAATAAGGGTTTAGACCCTCCTTGATGGCAGCTTTTCTGAATGTATTTTCATGCATATGGGGAGAACAAGCAGCAAGGACCACACCTGTAAGATTTTTTTCTTTAATAACGTTCCTTAAACTGTTCTGTCCGGGATCCGAACACATATATTTATAATCTACGGCACTAACGACGCCGGGGATTTTTGACGCCTCATCCCTGACCTTTTCCACATCTACGGTTCCGGCAATATTAGAACCGCACCAGCAAACAAATACGCCTATTCTCGACATAACACTTTACCTCGCTCGGATAACTCAATTTTTACTTAACTAACTCTACTTTATCATACTATTTTTATGTAAACCTAAAAATGCTGTTTGTATAACTACCTTGTTAAAATGCAGATTATTAGCCGCATAAATACTGACGGCAAGTTATCTCTATAATTCTTTAATCTTCTTTAAAACCTTGTCTGCCGCAACCATATGGCCGTCTATTGCAAGATCTTTGGGATCTATTCCAAATGAGAGTCCTAAAAGTTCAGTTACAAAAAGGATCGGCAACCCGATTTTCTCACCATATTTTCTCTCTATCTCCCTCTGCCTTACATCTAAATTTGAATGACAAAGCGGACATGCAACGACTATAAGATCTGCTCCGTGTTTTTTAATATCGTATAAAATATTGCCGGTCAGAGTTGTTACGACATCCGGATTAGAAAGAGAATTAATGGCACCGCAACATTCGGTCTTATAAGAATAATCAACCGGATCGGCACCGGTCAATGCAACCAAATCATCCATTAATACCGGATTCTCGGGGTCATCAAACTGCATAATCTTTGGGGGCCTGACCAATAAACAACCATAATAGGAAGCCACTTTGAGACCGTTTAACGGTTTCTTTACCATAGATTTTATTTTGTCTTCACCTACTACACCGCTTAAAAATTCAAGCATATTATTTATATCAATACCTGCAGCATAAGGCATCCCTAAGGAGTTTACAACCTTGTCTTTCAGAATATCATCCGTTTTAAGTTCATAACTAGCCGTTTTAAGCCTGTTAGAGCATGCGGCACACGGGGCTAAAATAGACTCGTATCCTCCGTTTTCCGCTATAGCAAGATTTCTGGCCGGAAGAGCTACGGAAAGATTGTGATTTATGCTATGTGCCGCCGAAGCTCCGCAACAATTCCAATCCGGAATTTCTTTAATTTCTATATTTAATACTTCAAGAATTTTTAATAACGACACTTCATATTCAAATGATGTTCCCTTAAGCGAACATCCAGGATAATATGCTAATTTCATTTATATAATTTCTCCCGGTAATTTTAATGTTTTACTCAAAGTCCTTAAAAATCTTGGCTATTCGGTTTAAATCGGATATCTTTTCCCCATGCATTTTAAGCTTGCCCTTTTCAATCATTTTCGGAGCAAGAAATACGTCTCTAAACAGATGCCTCGTTTTTAATTTATATTTGCCTACAAGTTCTAATTCAAATATTCTTCCGTTTGATTTTACGTTATTCAGGAAGACTTCGTGAAACATCCGAATCTCTTTTTCTACTTTTGAATTAATGCCCCTCTTCTCGGCTATTTCCCGCAATACGTCCATAATTTCAGCAACCTCAAAGCCCTTTGGGCAGCGTGTGGAGCATGTGTTACACGAAACACAGAGCCAGATGGTTTTGGAATTAAGCACGGTATGTTCCATGCCGAGTTCCGTCATTTTTATAATTTGATTCGGAGTATAATCCATCTCAAAGTTTACCGGACATCCGGCGGAACATTTTCCGCACTGATAACACTTGGATAATTTATCATGAAGCATTGACTCTACTTGCGATACGAAATTTCGTCTATTTTGTTCATTTATGACTATTTTCATTCTCTTGTACCGATAATTTTTATTTGGTTATACCTTGGCATTAATATTTTGGTTTGTTGAAAAGGTAACTTTTGTCATTTTAGTTTATTTTCAATCTTTAGTCAAGACTTTTTAAGGCTTCGTAGGTACCCAATAAATCATAATCCTTTATTTTCGTTATCTTAACCGGCAAAAAACCTTTTTTTAATTTTATTTCGGGGCCGTCCTTTGAATTTCCTGTATATAGATATGTGCACCCGTCGACATCGGGAGACTGAAAATATGTCCTCGCCTTTATTGTTTTATCGCCGACCTCGTCAATTATAGACATATAGGTCTTGCCGACGTGTTTTGACGATATTTCCGGCAAAAGACCCTTTTGTGTCTCCATCAACAATCTATACCTTTCGTTCTTGATTCTGCTATTAATCTTAAGCTCAGCCGGATATTCAAAGGATAGCGTACTCTCTTCATCGGAATATTTAAATACCCCCATGTTGTCGAATTTAACGTCTTTTATAAATTTCAGGAGCTTCTCAAAATCACTGTCGGTTTCTCCCGGAAAGCCGACGATAAGGGATGTTCTAAGAGTAATATTCTCTATGCCGTCCTTTAATTTTTGTATTAACATATTAATATCTCTTCCGGTATCCCCTCTTTTCATAAGATTCAGAACGTTTCCGCTTATATGTTGGATCGGCATATCAATATACTTTAAGATTTTTTCTTCATCTCTTATAATGCTTATCAGTTCATTGGTGAATAAGCTGCTCTTAGGATAAAGATAAAGTATCCTTATCCAACTTATATCTTTAACCCTTACAAGCTCTCTTAGAAGTTTGTATAATCCGTTTTTTATATTTAAATCCATACCGTAGCAAGAAGAATCCTGAGACACTATTATGAGCTCTTTAACCCCCGATTGTGCCAGATATTCGGCTTCTTTCTTAATTTCATCCATCGGTCTGGATTTAAAGCGCCCTCTGATAGACGGAATAGTACAAAAAGAACAGGTTCTATTGCAACCCTCTGAAATTTTAATATATGCAGTTTTTTCTAAATTAAAGTGTTCCCTTTCGAATTTTTTTAAATCGCCGGAATTTTTCTTTATATTTTTTTTGCCGGAAAGAGCAGTAATTTCTTTAACTATTTTATGTTCATCGAACGTAGATAAAAACAGATCTACTTCCGGTAATTCATCTTTAAGAACGGCCAAATTGTTATTTACCATGCATCCCGTAACCACAATGTATTTAGGGCTCCCATTTTGCTTTTTTTGTATTATCTCCATGATAACGCCTATGGATTCTTCTCTCGCCGCTTCTATAAACCCGCAGGTGTTGATAACGCAAACGTCGCAAGCGTCTGAACTATTGACAAACTTTATACCTACGTTTTTAAGCCCTGTAAACATTTCTTCGGAATCAACCTGATTTTTCGGGCATCCCAAACTTATAAGATTAAAACTAAAAGACATTTGATTTAATCGACCTTTTAAATTTATATTTTATGGTTGTTGACAAATGACCTTAAGGTCATTACAATGATAATATAAAACCTAATCTAAAACCAGCAAAAATTAATAAACATGCCAAACTCTAAGCCCATAGATATATTACCGACAAGTTTATTTTTTATTCTATTCATTTTTGCCTTTTTATTAATCATATCGCCGAGTCAGGATAAAACCTCTTTTGCCGCTTCGATTAGCTCTAACAAGGGTATCGTCGGCCTAAAAGCCGGCATATCAACCCTTGAAAATCCGGCAAAAAAGATAGATTTAAGAGAGGCCCTATTGCTTACTCTCAAAAGATATCCCGGAATAATGACGTCTAAATACTCTTATAAGGCATCTGTATATGCTAAAAATCAATCTCTTTACCTATATTATCCTCAAATTTCCGGGGCTGCCGATTTTTCAAAAAATTCCTTTATGGACGTTGGCAACAACGGCATAACCTCCAATAGACAAATATCTTACCGATCGGGATTAAATTACTCCGTAAGGAGCTATTCCGGAAGTATCAGCGCAACCTATATGCTTTATTCTTTCGGTTCGCGATATTACGGCTATATCAATGCTAAATATCAAATGAAGGCGGCAAAGTCCGGATATAATTACGCGGTAAACAGCAACCTTTACAATGTAATACTTAATTTTGTGACATATTTCGAAAATAAAAATTTAATGAGAACCGATAAGGAAAATCTGAAAAACGATAAAATTCAGTATAAAGCCGCTACTGCATTTTATAAGATAGGAACCGGAGACCTTTTAGATGTAAAAACGGCGAAGGCTACTATGGAAAAGGCGAAGGCGACATACATAAACTCAATATTCAACGTAAAGATTGCGCGACTCGCGCTTCTGAATTCCATAGGGCTTCCCGCGTCTAAAAAATACCATTTCGTAAATACGCTTGATTTTAAATCTCTTCAAAGTAAACTTGCCGATCTCATAAAAACTGCACTTAAGTTTAATCCGCGTCTAAAAGAGGCTGTTTACACCCTAAAAGCATCCAAGGCTTCGGTAAGACAAGCTGTCAGCGGTTATTTTCCGACCGTTAACGTCGATTTATCATATACGGGAGAGAACTCTTCGTTCCCGCTAAACAGGAACTATTCGGTAGGACTGTCCGTTTCTATACCTATTTTTAACGGGTTCCTGACTAAGAATAAAATTGACAGGTCTAAGGCTATGTTAAACGGCAACATATGGAATGAACGACTATCCCGAGATAATCTCATTTATAATATTTCCAGTGATTATTACGCTATTTTAAGCCAATATTTGAAGATAAAGGCTTTAAGGTCGTCCGAAAAAGCATCTAAACTCGCATACAAGCTTGCACTAAAGGGTTATGAAATCGGCATAACCCCTATGGTTCGGTTAATAACCGCAAATGCTGCGTATATATCGGCGGAAACAAATTATATAAATTCCGAATACACTTACTATTACATGAAGGCAAAACTCTATTCAGATTTGGGATTAATGTTAAAACACTACGTTAAACAAAAAAATATAAAAGATAAGGGATGAAAATGAAAAATAATAAAAAGATAATTTTAATAGCCTTAGCTATTTTAGTCGTTATATTTATTTCTTATCATTTTATAATCAAATCCGGGGCAAAAAAACAGACTTACGAATTTTATACCATGAAACCCATAACGATACGGAAATACGTTACGGCAGACGGTACGGCAAATCCGATTAACACGATAAACGTCGGCGCGCAGGTTTCCGGAACGTTTTCAAGGCTTTTTGTCTGGTACAACTCGGTAGTAAAAAAAGGACAACTTCTTGCCGAAATAAACCCGACGCCTTTTATTCTAAGGATTGATCGGGATAAGGCCAATCTATCATCGGCTAGGGCAAGCGTTTCAAAGCAAAAAGCCATTGCGGATTACGGCAAACTGACATATATGAGAGATAAAGAATTATGGAAAGAAAACCTTATATCTCATGCAACAGAGCAAAATTCTTACAGTATTTATCTCCAGAACGCAGCTCAGCTTAAGTACTTGGAGGGTGCCGTTAAAGCCGCCGATATTCAACTTAAAATAGATAATATAAATCTTTCATACACCAAAATATATTCCCCCGTAAACGGTATTATAATAAACGTTAACGTGGTTGTCGGTCAAACCGTAGCTTCAAATTTTCGAACCCCGAATCTTTTTACGATAGGAAAAAATCTTACCGAAATGGAGATAGATACTACGACCAACGAGGCGGATATAGGAGAAATAAAGAAAGGCGACGAAGCATCCTTTACTTTATATGCCTATCCGGATAAAACATTTCAAGGCTATGTGCATAATATTAGAATAAATCCCACAACCGTTTCGGGAGTGGTAAGCTACAACGTCACGATATATTTTAAAAATAAAAGAAGATTAGCCCTTCCGGGAATGACGGCAATTTCAAAAATTTACGTTTCGGAAGAGAAAGGAGTACTCGGTGTGCCTAATTCCGCCTTACGGTTCATTCCACCCGACGAAAACAAACATGTTTTGGACGACTTATCCAAAAGACTCAAAATTGGAGAAGGCGTCGTATGGATATTGAAAAATGAAAAACCGAAACCGGTTATTGTCAGGCTCGGCATAAATAACGACGATTATACCGGAATTCTATCTAAGGACATTAAAGCCGGAACCAAAGTGATAACAGGTGTAGAATCAGACTATCTAACGGGGGGAAGGCATAGAAGGAGGTTCTTCTTTTAAATGGGAAATACATCGCTTATAAGGCTTGAAGATATAGGTATGACCTATAAGATCGGAGATATTCCCTACGAAGCGCTAAAGGGGATATGTCTTAACATAAATAACGGAGAATTTATTTCAATAATGGGGGCATCGGGTTCCGGCAAATCTACTCTTATGAATATATTGGGCTGCCTCGATAAACCTACCTCCGGAAGTTATTTTTTAGAGGATAGGGACGTATCCGATTTAACATCCGATGAACTTGCAGAAATCAGAAACAAAAAAATAGGATTCGTTTTTCAGGGATTTAATTTGGTTCAAAGACTTACTCTTATCGAAAACGTAATGCTGCCGCTTTATTATTCGGGATTTCATTCCAAAGAAGCCGAATATATGGCATCGGAAACCTTAAAACTTGTAAATCTTTACGAAAAAGGAAACAAATTTCCGAACCAGATATCCGGAGGGGAGCAGCAAGTAGTGGCTATCGCAAGGGCAATAGTAAATGACGCGCCGATGATTATAGCGGACGAACCTACAGGCAACCTTGACTCCGTCAGGGGATCAGACGTGATGAATCTTTTTTTGAAAATAAATGCCGAAAGGGGCTCTACCATAATTTTAGTAACACACGATAAAAATATAGCCGACTACGGAAGAAGGCTTGTTACTATGAGAGACGGGGCGATTATATCTTAGAGATGGGTATCGGCAATGGCAATGTTATAACCGGAGCGAAGAAAAGACTATGAAGCAAAAAAAGGTAAAATTTGCATTTTTTTTAGACTTGGAATACGCCTATAAAACTCTCTTAAGAAATAAGATAAGGTCTCTTTTGACAATACTCGGAATAGTTATAGGCGTAGGCTCGGTCATCGCAACCATAAGCATAGGACAGGGAGCCTCCAAGGCAATACAGAACTCAATAAATTCTATGGGCTCGAACTTGCTTTTCGTACTCCCCGGTTCATCTTCTTTGGGCGGTATTCACCGCGGATTCGGAATGCTACCGACGTTAACCCTAAACGATGCGTATGCAATTAGAAAGCTCCCTGCCGTAAGAACCGATTCGGGAATGCTTAACGCAACCCAGCAAGTTATATGGCGAGGCAATAATTGGGCAACGTTAATTGACGGCGCAAACTCGACATTTACGACAATAAGAAGCTGGTCGGTCGCAAAAGGGGTATTCTTCGATCGGCGGCAAGTAACGTCAGTCTCAAACGTCGCCGTCATCGGCGATACCGTAGCAACTAAACTTTTCGGACTTATGAATCCCGTGGGACATGTAGTACTCATACACAACATTCCTTTTACGGTAATCGGCGTTTTATCCGCCAAGGGCTTTAACGCATTCGGCAGGGATCGGGACGACATCGTGGTGATACCTATTACCACGATGTTAGAAAAGATTGCAGGAACAACATGGGTGCGTGCTATAGCCGTATCCGCAATATCTGACAAAGATACCATAAGGGCACAATCGGAAATTACCGCGCTCTTAAGACAGAGACATCATATTCCGTTACATAAGCCTAACGATTTCTTTATAAGAAATCTTTCTGAAATTGCAAAAACCGCAAATTCAAGCGCAGATACGTTTACTATTCTTCTCGGAAGCATAGCCGCCATATCTCTGCTCGTCGGAGGGATAGGAATAATGAATATAATGCTGGTTTCAGTTACGGAAAGGACAAAAGAAATAGGGATAAGAATGACCGTGGGGGCGAAGAAAAAAGATATCTTGAAGCAGTTCCTGATAGAATCTTCGGTATTGAGTCTTTTCGGCGGATTGCTTGGCGTAGGCTGCGGAATAGGCCTTTCCGATATGATATCTCTATTATCGCCGCTCAAGACCATCGTCACGACGGAACCGGTTGTAATTTCTTTGGTATTTTCTTTGGCGGTAGGAATATTTTTCGGCTTTTACCCTGCTTACAAAGCCTCTAGAATGAATCCTGCCGAGGCATTGAGATACGAATAACTTTTTAAAAAGAGATATGAAGGGCTTGACCTTTACGTTATTCTAAGCATTTTTCAATTATATCGTCAAATACGGAGGCATCGGGACTCACTCCGTCATAGGGTATGGCACCCGCCGCATTGAGCTTATTAATGAAATCTTCTCCGGAAACATATATGGTATTGGACGGTTCTATATCTTCTCCGTTTACTATAACGCAAGGTCCGTCGGGGTCGTCTTTGCCTCTGAAATCAGACGGTATAATAGAAATTTTGACGTTTCTAAAAGTAGAAATAATAAGCCACACTACGGAAGAATACATTTTACATCTACCATGCGGAGGGCATTTGGTAACGATTTTTACTTCTACCGGCTCTTTTTCCATTGTGACCGCCTTATATTTTATTGTTTTTGTCGTTCCTACGGTTATTGAATTATTATACTATAATGTAGTATAAATGCAAACAATGCTTACGCACTTTTAAATTATTTGCATTTCTGTTATATTAATTAATATAATATATACAGAGGACTATAGGATGCTAAAGACTTTAAGGGAAAATATAAATGTCGTTTACGAAAGAGACCCTGCGGCAAGGAATGCTTTAGAGGTATTGCTATGCTACCCCGGCCTTCAGGCGGTATATTCTCATAAAATCTCGCATTTTCTATGGGAGCATAAACTAAGGCTTTTAGCGAGGCTCATATCTCAATTTTCGAGGTTTATAACGGGCATAGAGATTCACCCCGGAGCAAAGATAGGCAAGAGGTTTTTTATAGACCACGGAATGGGCGTAGTTATAGGAGAAACATCTGAAATAGGAGACGATGTTACAATTTATCACGGCGTAACCCTTGGAGGGACAAGCTGGAAAAAAGAAAAAAGGCACCCCACAATAGGGGATAGGGTTATAATAGGAACCGGCGCAAAAATATTGGGACCCCTAACTATTGGAAGTGACTCTAAGATAGGGGCAAATTCTGTCGTCGTGAATGCGGTTTCGCCTCATTCTACGGTTGTAGGAATACCTGCAAAATCTACAAAAAGAGATGAATCGGAGGTCCATGATAATGTCGATCTTGAGCATGATAGACTGTTTGACCCCGCTTTTTACGAAATATTGCTTTTAAAAACAAAGATATCGGAACTTGAAGTAAGAATTAAAGATATAGAAAGTCACAATAATTAAATTAATACAAAGGGAACAAATGAAACTTTCATCTAAAGGGCAATATGCGGTGAGGGCTATAATAGATTTGTCGTATTATTCAAGCGACAACATGCTGCCTGTGAGCTTAAAGGATATATCGACAAGAGAATCTATCTCTATACATTATCTCGAACAGATATTCTTTATTTTGAAAAAAGCCGGAATAGTCAGGAGCCTGAGGGGGCCTAACGGCGGATATCTGCTTAATAAGAAACCGTCCGATATTTTAATAGGCGATATAATATCTTCGGTAGAGCCTATCGATATCATGAGCTGTACAAGCAAAACCGAAAACAAAAAGGAGTGCGGCAGAAAATCCATATGCCTTGCCTTTGATATGTGGAATTCCATATCAGGCAAAATAATAGAATTTTTAAACTCCATCACGATAGAAGACGTAATAAGCGAATATAGATATAAACAAAAAACGATGCATAAATTATCCGAAAAATCCGCAGAAAACAGCACGGAAACAAAGAATTGCTGACTGTCTATTGGATTAAAAACATTAACGTTAACTTAACTATATGCCTAGAATTTATTTAGATTATAATGCTACTACTCCCTTAGACCCTTCGGTCTTAGAAGAGGTGATAAACACTTTAAAAAACTATCCGGGGAACCCCTCTTCCGTTTATGAAGAAGGAAGAGCGGCAAGGATCCTGATAGAAGACTCCAGAGAGTTCGTTAAGTCGTTTCTTGATGCCGACAATTCCGGAGAGGTGATTTTTACTGCATCCGGTTCGGAATCCATTAATCTCGCCGTGTCCGGTTCCGTTTTTGCATACATGGAAAACGGAGAAAAAAAAATGCCCCATATTATAACATCCCAAGTTGAGCACTCTGCCGTCCTTAATACATTTAAATTTTTAGAACGACAAGGGGTTGAAACTACTTATATAGGCGTCAACGAATTTGGAGAATTACTTATGGACGACCTCCTGTCTTCTATAAAAGAAAATACTATTCTTGTCTCTATAATGGGAGCAAATAATGAAACCGGAACGATATTTCCGATAAAACAAATATTAGAAGAGGTAAAAAATATAAGGGAAGAGGTATTGTTTCATAGTGATATAGTACAGGTTATAGGAAAAAATAGTTTCAGTATTAAGGACATACCGCTGGATTTGTGCAGTTTTTCCGGACACAAATTTTATGCATTAAAGGGATGCGGGGTCTTGTACGTAAAAAAAGGAGTAAAAATAAATTCTATAATACACGGCGGGCATCAAGAGCGAGGTTTGAGGGCAGGGACTGAGAACACGGCGGGCATTGTTTCGATAGCTAAGGGATTAGACGTCTTTAAAACCGACATGAATGAAGAAATAAAAAAAATAAATACTCTCGGAAGCCTATTCTTAGATAAACTTTTTTACAGCATAGAAGGCATTAAGCTCAACGGGCATCCGGTAAACAGATTAAAAAATACCATAAACGTATCTTTCGACGGCGTCAAATCGGAGACACTACTGTTTAACCTTGACCTTTACGGAGTCAGCGCCTCCGCCGGTTCTGCCTGTAATGCGGGAGCAATTTCGCCGTCCCACGTCCTAAGGGCTCACGGTTACGATATTAAAAGGATAGAATCGGCCATAAGATTCAGCATAGGAAGATTTACAACCCGGAACGACATAGAATATGCCGTAAGTGCTATTAAAAAAGGTGTATTAAAATTAAGAGCCAACCCCTTATAAAAATATAAATGCTTCTAAAAACACAAAAAACCGTTGCCGTTGCCATGTCCGGCGGCGTCGATAGTTCGGTAAGCGCAGTTCTTCTTAAAAAAAGAGGATATCCGGTAATCGGCGTCTCTATGCATTTATTTCAGGAAGAGCCCTGTTCTAACGACCTCAAAACATGCTGCAGTACGGATGATATATTGGACGCCAAAAGGGTTTGCGCCAAATTAGGCATACCTCATTTCGTTATAAACCTTGAAAATGAGTTTAAAACCGGCGTGATTGACCGGTTCGTCTCCGAATACCTCGTCGGAAAAACCCCTAATCCTTGTATTTTATGTAATTGTCTTATAAAATTCGACGCGCTGCTTAAAAGGATAAAGGAATTGGATGCAAAGTTTCTGGCAACCGGGCATTATGCCCGTATAACAAAAAACATTTTTAACAAATATTTTCTCTTAAAATCAAGAGACTCGGTGAAAGACCAGTCTTATGCGCTATACGACATGACGCAAGAAAGCCTTAAAAACCTCATGTTTCCGGTAGGCAATATGGACAAAAGACATACGAGAAAAATTGCGGCAGAAAACGGACTGGGCAAGATAGGGAGTAAAAGGGACAGTATGGAAATATGTTTTATTCCGGATAATGATTATGCCGGTTTTATTGGCAAACAAAAGAATTATCCTTGCGATGATTCACGAAGCAAGGGTCTGATTAGAAATTTAAACGGTAAAGTTATAGGTGAGCATAAAGGCATATTTAATTATACCGTTGGACAGAGAAAAGGGCTCGGCATATCGTCCGGCACCCCCCTTTACGTCGTAAAAATTTCTGCCGAGAACAATGAAATAATAGTCGGAGATTTAGAAAGCTGTTTTGCAGATAATTTATATATTAATAATTTTAATTTTATAGACCCCGAAGATAGGAGTAGATTGTCAAAAATGAACCTGACAGCAAAGATAAGATACTCTTCCTTGAATTATAGCTGTGAGGCGTCTGTTTCTGAAGACAATACAATTAGAGTCTTATTTAAAAACAGGGTTAAATTTATAACGCCGGGACAATCCGCCGTATTATATAAAGGGATCAAGGTGATAGGCGGCGGAATTATAGCGTAAATAAAAGTTTTGAAATCATCAATCCGTAAAGCCGAAGAAATTAAAGATATCTCTTTTCGAAAAATAATAGAAACGAGGCATATGGATTGGAGGCAAATCGAAGATTGCATATAAAAGGTTATAGTTAAGATGGATTATGTTACGATAGAAAATAGAATAGGTTATTCGTTCAACGACAAAGATTTGATAAATTTCGCATTTACGCATAAATCGTCAGATCGGCTTAAAAATTATGAAAGATTGGAATTTTTAGGCGATGCGGTGATAGGTGCGGCGATAGGAGAATATTTATATTATAATTTCCCCGACTTACCTGAGGGAGAGCTTTCAAAATACAGGGCCATACTCGTAAGGCTGGAAAATTTATACAAGATGGCGGAAGGACTTAAAATTTCGGAATTTATTTTAAAAGAACGGGACGACGATACGATGAATAAAGTGAATAAGAGGATTATAAGCAACGTTTATGAGGCCATAATAGGGGCCATATTTATAGATTCGTCATATAAAAAGGCGAAAGAAATACTGTTATCTCATATCTCAAGATTTAATCCGGATATTAATAAAGAGATTATTGTAAATGTGGATTTTAAAACTACCCTGCAGGAGGCAATTCAAAAAAAAACAGGTAATACCCCTAAGTATCATGTAATCGAAAAAAAGGGACCCGACCATCATTCTATTTTTACGGTATGTGTTAAAATAGATAACGAAATTTTCGGATACGGGGACGGCCCTTCTAAAAAAAACGCAGAGCAAAATGCTGCAAAAAAAGCACTCAAAAAAATTTCGAGGAAGATTAAATGATAAAAAAGAATGATTTTTTCGTAATATTAATAGGGCGACCTAATGTCGGCAAGTCCACGATATTTAACAAAATACTCGGCAAAACTTCCGCCTTATCTTCAAAAATTGCAGGAACCACGCTAGACCTTAATATAAAGGATGTCTCTTACGGCGAAGCCGATTTTCTTATCTCCGATAGCGGTGGATTTAATATTTCTCCAGCAACCGAGATCGAAAGAAAAATTAAGGAAAAAGTCTTGGAATACTCTAAAAAGGCAGGGGTAGTTTTATTTGTAGTAGATTACAAGAGCGGCTTTGTGCCTGAAGACAAAGAGATTTATCTTAACTTAATTAAAAATGAAGCAAATATTATCCTTATCGTTAATAAAGTAGATTCATTAAAGGATGTAGGAAATGCTCTTGCCGAATTTTCAAATTTAGGCATAAAAGAAAATATCACCATAAGCGCAGAAAGGGGAATCGGCATAGATGAGGTGCTTGAAGGGGTAGCCAAGGAAATGAACCTAAAAAAACCCGTTAAACCCATAAAAAATTATGAAAGAGACGCCTTTAAAATTGCAATTATAGGAAGACCCAATAGCGGAAAGTCGACATACATAAACTCCGTATTAATGGAGGATTTACTTTTTGTGGACGAGAAACCTAACACGACGAGAGACTCCATAGATACCTGTATTAAATATAAAGGATATTCAATAACCCTGATAGACACTGCCGGGATCAGAAAAAAATCTAAATTAGACGTAAATCCGGCGGCTTTTCAAGGACAGAGTATGAGTCAAATAAAAAGAGCCGACGTGACAATAGTCTTTATAGATGTTAACGGGGATATAACCCGCGATGACCTTTCGCTTTTAAAAAGAGTCGTATTGGAAAAGAAGACACTCATGATAGCTTTTACTAAATGGGATTTAAAAGATAAAAGCGACGGGGTTGCAGAGTTAAGAAAAGACATTCTGTTCGAACTGAAAGAGTTTTCCGGAATACCCTTTATATTCATTTCATCTAAGATAAATAAAAATTTATATAAACTATTGGATTTATCAATAGAAATAAATGATACGAAAAAAATGAAAATAAGGACAAAAGATTTTAATGGATTTATAGAGGAGGCAAAAACAGATAGCAAAAACTCCAGAATATACAAACATATAAATTATGGAGTTCAGAAGGAGGGTGAAGATATTCCGACCTTCCTTCTATTTACCGGAAACAAGGGAAAAACATTCGGCATGGCGGATATAAAGTTTTTGAGAAATAGTATCAAAGAAAAATTTAAAATAAAATCAAATGTAGAAGTGATTATCGAATATAAAAAATACACTACTTAACCTTCTCTGAAAGCTCGTCTAATTTAGACTCTAATTTTTGAATTTTCTTTGTAAGTTCCTCTATATCGTATGTTGAAGCAAAATGCATCTCGTCCAATAAAATATCGGCTAATTTTTCTTTTACGGCTTTAAAGACAACACCGGATTCATATTGCACTGTTTCTATAATCTGATCAGCCGCTTCTCTACTTTCTTTATCAGATATATCGACATAATCGTCTAACTTTTCCTGAGCAAGAATAGAAATACCCTTAAGCGCTTTAAGAACTAAATTTATATTATCCGACATCTTTACCTTCCTCATTAAAATAATTTATTAATTTAATTAAATATAAACAGCTATCAAATCTCATTTTGTCTTATTTTTGCCATAACACTTCTGAGCGATATATTGTGCCTAGAAAAACCCATTTCCGCATAATCCCCTCCTAACGCAACCCCTATTAACTGAGGGAGATGTATTATCGGTAAAGACAATTTTTTGTTTATGTTTTTCGCCGCAACAGTCTGATATGTATCTAAACTTAAATGGCAAAGCGGACACGGAGTGACCATAACGTCTGCCTCTTTCTCCTGCGCTTCGAAAATAGCGTTTCCCGCTAATGAAGTAGAGGCGGCTTCGTTTACCAGTATCGTCTGAAAACCGCAACATTTTGTTCGGCGAACATAAGACACAGGCTCTCCTTCCAGTACCTTTATCAGTTCTTCCAGTCCCCTCGGATTTTCCACGTCATCAAACTTTACTATGCTCGACGGTCTTAATATATGGCAACCGTAAAACGGGGCAATGCGAACCCCTCTTAAGCTCCTCACCGCTTTTTGCTTAAGATTATCAAAACCCACATCGTCTCTTATCGCATACAATAAATGCTTCACCTTAACCTTTCCTGAATATTTGAGGCCTATTTGTGCAAGATACGCATTCGTTTTTTCTAAAGATTCCGCATTATTTATCAACTCCTCGTTAACCTCGCTGAGGGTAAGAGTACAAGTATTGCAAACGGTCATTATATCCAATCCTTTCTTTTCCGCCAACGCAAGAGTTCTGCCGTTAATAAAGAGTTTTAAATTTTCGTCGAATCCGTCTATAACGCCTCCGCCGCAGCATGAAGCCTCCGGCATCGGAATTAGATTAATGTCTAATTTTTTTGCAATAAATTTGGTCGTGTTATCAAGTTCCTTCCCGCTTTCCTGAGCTACGCAGCCGGGATAATAAGCATAGGTAATCATTTTTCCTCCAGGTCTAATATCTTATACGCAAGTCTTATATCTTCCATATCTTTTATTAATTTAAGCCTGATGGGCGGAATCTTCCCTTTAAGTCCGGCACCGAAAGCCATCGGTAAATCGCTTATAAGCCCCGTAATACCGCCGGTATCTAATGCAACCTTGATTTCATCAAGCCCCCCTGTTTCTCCAATAGATTTAGCTATTGAAATAATATGCTTTGCGCCATTTGAAAAATTTATAGAATTTTTTATTGCCTTTTCATGCAGCTTTACTATTGATTTCACGGGTGAAATCCCCTTAGGACAAAATTCTTCGCACGCCTGACAGTGGACACAATCCCACATGCGGTTCGGTTTGGAACCGTTTACGAGACGAGTTCCATTTTTATCGTTATCTCTCGGGTCTTCACTATATCTGTAAAGTTTAGCTAAGGCGGCGGGGCCCAAATAATCTTTATTTCCCGTTACACCTCCGCACTCGGAATAGCAACATTCGCACAAAATACAATTAGGTGTATCGTTATTTCCGGTTAGATTTCTAAATTCAGACTTAAAAAAAACAGGCTGGGTTATCTTCTCCCCTTCTTTTAGGGCATGGAAATCGTCGGCATGTTCTCCAACATTACTCTTGCCCATAAGATACGGCTGAATTTCCTTGATCTTGTCGAAAAAGCCTTCCTGTTCTACTACAAGGTCTCTAATTATCGGCATATTGGAAAGGGGGTCTATTTTTATAATTCCGAATTTTTCTATTTCGGGACCAACCTGCGTTTTGCACGCGAGCTTAGATATGCCGTTTATTTTCATTGCGCACGAACCGCATATAGCGCTCCTACACGACCTCCTAAAACTCAGCGTCCCATCAATCTCCGATTTTATACTAATCAGTGCATTCAAGACGGTCATGCCGGGAAAATCTTCCAATACATAGTCTTTATAATAAGGCTTGTCGTCAAATTCCGGATTAAATCTGTATACTTTAACCTTAAATTCCATTATATTTCCCCTTCACATAGCATTAATTAAGTGAATTTTTATATATTTAAATCGTAAATTATACCCGCCCGAATTGAAGTCGGCATCAATATGTTCTCGGCTTAGGTTCAAATTTTGAAATAGAAACATTTGAAAAATCAAATTTTATATTTCCCTTATCATCCAAGGTTGCTAATGTGTGTTTGAGCCAATTAGTATCGTCTCTTTCCGGAAAATCGGTCCTGTAATGTGCCCCTCTGGATTCTTTTCTTGAAACGGCTCCCCTCGCTATAACTTCCGCCATCAGCAAGATATTGTTAAACTCAAAAGCTTCTACTATATCGGTATTAAACGTTTTAGATTTATCGTCTATACCGATATTTTTGGCACGTTCTTTAAGGCCTTCTATTTTCTCAATAGCTTTTTTCATGGCTATTTCTTCTCTAAAAACCCCGACATCGGCTCTCATTTCTTCCTGAAGCTCTGCTTTTAACAAACCGTGTCTTTCTTTTCCGGAAGATTCTTTAAGGTTTTCAAAAATTTCCTCGTCTCTCTTTAATATCGACTCGTCAAACTTGCCGTAAACGGCCCCTTTTATATATTCGGCAATATCTATACCCGCTCTTCTTCCGAATACAACGGTATCAAGTAAAGAATTGCCTCCAAGCCTGTTGGCCCCGTGAACGCTGACACATGCAGATTCTCCTGCCGAATAAAACCCTCTGATTATCGTCCTGCAGTTATTATCGGTTTTTATGCCACCCATTGAATAATGAGCACCCGGCCTTATAGGAATCGGCTCGTAAATGGGATTGACTCCTTCGAAGTCTATAGAAAGCTGCATTATTTGCGGAAGTTTTTCCATAATCCTTTCCTTGCCGAGATGACGAACATCCAACAATATAGCCCCGTCAACACCTCTCCCTTCGTTTATCTCGGTCTGTTCGGCCCTGGCCACTAAATCCCTCGGCGCAAGCTCCATGGTTTTCGGAGCGTACTTAGACATAAACCGAACACCAAGCGAATTCAAGAGATATGCACCTTCGCCCCTTGCACCTTCGGTTACCAATATCCCCGTGCTTTTAAGGGTAGTCGGATGGAACTGAACGAATTCCATATCCATAAGCGGAATGCCCGCCTTAATTGAAACAGCCATGCCGTCTCCGGTATTTATAAGCGCATTCGTATTAGACGAATAAACTTGCCCATAACCGCCGGTAGCGAACAATACCGCCTTTGCGGAAATACCTTCAAACCTTCCGTTCTTTATATCGTAAGCAACTATACCGCTCACTTTTCCATCATCGACGACTAAACTTGTAACGAAATATTCATATAAAATTTTAGTATTATATTTAAGGACATTATCGAAAAGCCCGTGGAGCATCATATGCCCGACTGCATCTGCATAGTAACAGGAACGCGGAAAACTTTGTCCGCCAAACGGCCTCTGTGCAATGCCTCCGGCGGCGTTTCTATTAAAGACAACGCCCATTTTTTGAAGTTCCAATATATTTGCGGACGCCTCACTCGTTAAAATCTCAATGGCATCCTGGTCTCCCAGATAGTCGCTGCCCTTGACCGTGTCAAAAAAATGTGATTCCCACGAATCGTTTTCATCGAATGCAGCGTTAACCCCGCCCTGCGCCGCTCCGGAATGAGACCTTGTCGGATATACCTTGCTGACTATTATTGCATCTATCCCCTTTTTCCTAAGTTCAACGCAGGTTCTCAATCCTGCAAGCCCCGCTCCTACAATAACTACGTCATGCCTTAACATTCATCGCCCCTATTTTCTATAATCTTTACTTTAATTTATAATGATTCAAAAAAAATATTTTTTCTACATTATAGATTAAACCGTACCTATTTGCAATAAATTTTTTATACCCTTGTTTTTTCTTGAAAAAATGCCTGATAATTTGAGATAATAAATATGGTATGATATTAAAAAATAAAGCAAAACTTATACGTGTTTTATCGACATTTTCCGCCTTATGCTTATCCATTATCGCTTCGGCGACAGTTTTAAGCGGATGCCGCGTATACAAAGAGCAAGGCAAAACCGGTATTAACGTATTAAAAACATTAAAAAATACGTTAATTATCGGGCTTCCGGCGGATGCTACCAATCTTATCGGCAATATGGCGGCAGATGCCCCTACTGCGGAAATAACATCTCAGATTTATGACGGACTTATTCGCTATAACAGAAATCTCAAGATAGTTTCAGACTTAGCGAAATCATGGAAAATCAGCGATGGCGGAAAAATAATAACGTTTTACCTTCGCCGTAACGTCTACTGGCAAAACGGACAAAAATTCACCGCAAAAGACGTTCTGTTTACATACCGCTTAATGATAAATCCTAAAACCCCTACTCCATATGCCGCAGAATACCTTAGGGTTTACAAAGCGAAGATTATCGGAAAATATATATTCAGGGTGGTTTATAAAAAACCTTATGCACCGGCTTTATCTTCATGGGGATTAAGCATTTTGCCGGAAAAATTACTCAAGGGAAAAAACCTCATGACAACTAAGCTCCGGAGCCGCCCCGTCGGCACGGGACCATACAAGTTTTATAAATGGATACACGGATACGAAATTATATTGGAAGCAAACCCGCATTATTTTATGGGCACACCCCATATAAAACGATTGATATATAGAATAGTTCCCGATTCTTCCGCCATGTTCTTAATGCTTAAATCAAACGGCATAGACTATATGGGGCTAAATCCTATACAGTTTAAATATGAATCGGACAGTAAAAAATTTCTTTCCCGGTATGTGAAATACATACACCCGTCTTTAAGCTTCACATTCTTGGGTTACAATCTTTTAGATCCTCTCTTTAAGAGCATTAAAGTTAGACAAGCCTTAAGCTATGCCGTAAATAAAAAGGAAATAATAAAGGGAGCGCTTCTCGGACTTGGGATGCCGTCCTACGGATCTTTTATGCCGGGAACATACTTTTACAATAAAAATATAAAAAAATATCCCTATAATCCCCGCAAGGCATTAATACTATTAAATGAAAAGGGGTGGCATTTAAAAGACGGGATTCTAAAAAAAAACGGGGCTCCGTTTAGGTTCACCATATTGACCCCTCAGGGAAATCTTGAAAGACTATCTGCGGCCGAAATCATGCAGCAGAATTTTAGAAAAATAGGTATTAAGGTAGATATAAGGGTTATGGAATGGACATCTTTGATATCGGAATTTATTATGAAGAAGAGGTTTCAGGCGGTTCTTCTCGGGTTTACCATAACTCCCGACCCGTATGATAACGCTTCTATATTTATGAGTTCCGATATTGTCCCGAACGGCTTGAACTTCACGTCTTTTAAAGATGCAGAAATAGACAGTTTATTCAGAAAAGCCCGCTCGACGTTTAATCTAAAAAAACAGAGGAAATACTACTTTAAAATTCAGAGGCTTATTGCAAGAGAAGCGCCGTATACCTTTCTATATATACCATATGCAATGCCGGTAGTAAGGGCCGACATTAACGGTATAAAGCCGGCTCCGGCAGGCATAGGATACGACATAAGAAATTGGTACTATACCGGTTTTACTTATTAAATTTTTAAATTAAAGGAGGAAGAATATTTATGAAAAAAGAAGGAGGGGAATTAACCCACATCGACGAAAAAGGCATGCCGAAAATGGTAGATGTTTCAAAAAAAATGGAAACGGTCAGAATTGCAACCGCTCACGCAAAGGTATCAATGTCGAGTATAGCATTCGGTCTTGCCGTAAGTACGGGCGGTAAAAAGGGGGATGTATTCGGTACGGCTAAAATTGCAGGCATCATGGCGGCAAAGAGGACTTCCGGCTTAATCCCCTTATGCCATCCGTTAAACATTGAAGACTGTAATATTATATTCGAGCCGAATGAAAAAGAAAACACGATAGACATAGAATCAATAGTCAAAATATCCGGCAAAACCGGGGTTGAAATGGAGAGTTTAGTTGCGTCGTCCATCGCCGCATTGACCATTTACGATATGTTAAAGGCTGTAGATAAATCCATTGAAATATCTGAAGTTTATCTTATTAAAAAAGAGGGCGGAAAAAGTGGATTGTACAGGAGAGAAAAGAGAGATTAAGGGATATATAAAACGGTTCCCCTTATTACGTAATTACGGAAACGGAGAATATTCCGGTATCCCGAAATCAGGTTCAAGATCAAACATGAGGTTCATATTTTGCATAGCCTGCAATGAAGCCCCTTTGCCCAAGTTATCTATGGCACTTACGATCTTTATCATTCTTTCGTTTTCGTTTTTACCTATCTCGAATGCTATATGGCAATTATTAGAATAGATCACGTTTTTTATACTGCAATCCTCAATGTTTTTTAATATCGAAACAAACGGACCGCCGCTATAAAAGTCGTCATATATGTTAAATATATCGTTTTCCGATATATCGCCTTTTATTTTCAAATATATCGTGGTCAATATACCCCTAACAACAGGAATAACGTGCGGAGTAAATATGATATTCGGCAAAGCGGGGTCTCTCTGTAAATCATCGGATAAATTACCGCCGCTTAAAAAAGCTCCGACTATTTTTTCCTTAATCTCCGGAAGATGCCTATGCGTCCACACACTATAAGCATTAACCGAATTTTCTACCTCACAAAAAATATTAGATAATTTTACCCCCCTACCCCTGCCGGAAATTCCGGATAACGAATCAATTATAACCGGATTATTAAAATCTACGGCATCTTTAAAAATGAGGGGTAATGTCGGTAATAATGCTCCGGTCGGATAGCAACCGGGGTTAGAAACAAACCGCGAGTTCTTAATTTTATCGTAAAAAATATCGCAAAGACCGTAATTAAATTCAGAATTAAGCTCATTAGACGAGTTATTTTTTCCGTAAAACTCTTCATACGTTTTTAAATCATCAAACCTATAATCGGCCCCGATATCTATTATTTTAGTCTTACTGTTTTTTTTTGTAATATCGGAAATAAGCTTAGAACTTTCTCCGTGAGGCAGACAAAAAAATATGATATCGGAAGACAAAGCTATATCGTCAGCATTAAAAGAACTGAATTGCACATTGGACAGAGGATTTTTTTTATGCCCGGAATTTGTAAACAACGGAAATATTTCCGAAAGTTTCTTACCGAAAAAACTCTGCGACGTTATAAAGGATATAGAAACATCATGCCTTAAAGATAAGGCATACATTAAATACATACCGCTATAACCGGATGCGCCTACGACGGAAACTTTTATCATAGAGATAATAATAAAATTATCTTTTAGAAAACTGAAATCTTGCTCTAGCCGCTTTTTGACCGTATTTCTTTCTTTCCTTCACTCTCGGGTCTCTCGTAAGCATAGATGCCTTTGCAAGAGTTTCTTTAAGATCGGGGTTAATTAAAAGAATCGCCCTGGCAAATGCAAGCTTAATAGCACCGGCTTGACCACTGGGGCCACCTCCGATGACGTTGACGTATACATCAAATTTATCCTCTATGGGATATAATGCTAACGGCTTTACGGCAGCTACCCTCAGGCTTTCAAGGGGAAAATACTCATCAAAATCTCTTCCGTTGACCGTTATTTTACCGGTTCCTTCCTTGAAATACATCCTTGCTATACCGGTTTTTCTTTTTCCTACGGAGTGTATAATGTTTTTTTTTGCCATAACTAAATTACCTGCTATTTATTTTTAATTTAATTTACTTTTTAATTTCTACCTTAACCGGCTGTTGAGCAATATGTGGATGATTTTCGTCCGGATATATTTTAACCTTTTTCAATACGGCATTAGAAAGCTTGTTTTTTGGAAGCATTCCCTTTATCGCCTGAAAAATGGGGTAGGTCGGGTCTTTTTTAATCATATCTCTATAGCTATACGTCTTGAGTCCTCCAGGGTAACCGCTGTGAAAATGATATTCTTTATCGGTTTTCTTTCTGCCGGTCAGTTTAGCTTTCAAACTGTTTACAATAACGACAAAATCTCCGTTATCGGCATAAGGCGTCCAATCAGGCTTGTATTTTCCCATAAGCCTGATTGCGGCAAAACTTGCAAGCCTGCCTAAGCTGACATCGTTTGCGTCTATGATAATCCATTTGTTTTCTACCATCTATCTATCTCCCGTGGTTTCTTTTATTTTTTATTTATAACTCAAGCGTAGTCTTATATTATTTAATAAATCTATTTTTTTGTCAAGAGTTTTTTACAATTTCTATTTACGAGGTTTTATCTTGCAGGAGTAAAACCTTTCGCTTAGAAACATCCTTAATGCTTTTAGCCTTGTACATTCTAACGGCGCCAAAACTGCATATATCTCTACACAGATTGCATCCGGTACATAAAAACGGCTCAAGTGATATCACGTTTTCCTTAAACGACAAGGCGCCTGTGGGGCATAGCTCCCAGCAATTAGAACAAAACACGCAGTTATTGTTCAATTTAGGCAGCCTGATATTGATCAAGGACAATAAGTCTTCATTTTCTTTTAAAAAAATATATTGCTTTTTTTGTCTTTCTACGAGTAATTTATTGGAATTCCTGCCATTACCGTCTTCCAGGCCTATATAATCAGAGTAAATTCCGGCAAACGGCAGGTCTTCCACGGTAATATTATTCATCATTTCTCCGGCTTTCTCTTTTATGCCGCTAAACGAATGTTTAAAAAACTCTCTCCTGCCTAATATATGCCCTTCATCCTTTTTTTTATAGTCTTTTTCTGCATCGACATTAATATCATTCGAGCAAATCAGTAAATTTTCCTCCGCAATTATCTTACAGACATCAAAGTCCTCGATATTTACCTCCACTATATTTTCTTCACAATTTAAAAATTTTTTGATTTCATTAAGTCTTTTGACCTTTTTTCCGTAAAAATATTTAAACTTGCATGATTTACAATTTCCTTCTATAAAAAATAACTTTTTTTCATTTTTGATAAAACTGATTATATCTATGTCATCGATCTCGTGAAGACATCCTATTTTATTAATTTTATCAATAAATTTAACGTTTTTATTGCTTGCAGTTATTTTAGAGTCTATTTTAGAACAGAAAAAATAGATATTTTTCGATTCTAAAATTGCGTACTCGTAATTGGTTATTTTTTTACCCTTGGAATAAAAAACGGAATTAGGGCACATATATAGACACGCGCCGCAATTCGTACAATTTTCTAATATTTTAATATCGCTATCGGTTATTTCTATTGATAATTCCGGGCATCTGTTTATACATTCATAACAACCGGACATAGGAGTCTCAAGCCTTACGCAAAAATCACTATTTACAGCTATAGAAACATCGCTGCCCGCATACAATAATTTTCCCAATAAACTTAACATATTCATATGAATATAATAAACCGATTTAGTCGCCCGACAGTTCTTCTTCGATCGATATTTTTAGTATATTTATTATTTCTCCTTCATTCCTTGCATTGTTAACCATGACCCTCAATGCCTTAGACCCCTTAAATCCTTTTAAAAAACTATACAGATGCGGCTTCATAATGCCGCACCCCCTTTCTTTACCGTAAAACGAACTTACCGCTTCGGTTAATTCAATCATTATATCTATTTTTTGTTTATTGTTTATCGGCTGCGTTATGCCGCCTAATTTTACGGTATTTATATATTCCGTAAATATCCACGGCTTGCCGATTGCGCCTCTCGCGAATATAATGCCGTCAACACCGGTATATTGCTTTATTCTCACGGCATCTGCTACGGAAAAAACATCCCCGCTGGCATACACCGGAATATTTACCGTATTTTTGAGCACCTTAGTCAGAGAGTGGTCTGCAACCCCACTAAACATTAAGGATCTTGCTCTCGGATGGAAAAATATGGCATTAACCCCGGAAGATTCGGCAATTTTAGCGATTTCTACAAAATTGACCGAGCTTTCGTCAAATCCGCTCCTTATTTTAATAGTAAAGATAGAATCCTTTATGGCCCGCCTAACGGCTTCAACTATAAGATAAAATACGTTTATATCTTTTAATATTGCGCTGCCGGCACCGGTCTTTACAACCTTTTTAACAGGACACCCCATATTGATATCTACGATCTTGAACCCTTTATCTACCGCTTTTTCAGCAGCCCGAGCCAAAATATCGGGAGTGCTTCCGAAAAGCTGAATCCCTGTCCTTTCTTTGTCGTTTCCGGCTTCGGTTAACTCAAGCGTACGCTTGTCATTATGCAAGAAACCCAATGCACTGATCATCTCGGTGAAACAAAAATCCGCTCCGTATTTGAGCGCCGTTTTTCTGAAAGGAAATCCCGTTATCCCCGCCATGGGTGCAAGAATAACCTCGCCTAAACCAACTTTAACCATTTTCATTCTATATTATAACAAGCCTGTAATTTTAAATCCACGAAAAATAAAAGAGGGTCGGATTAGAAACCCGGCCCTCTTTTTGCGATTATCCTTTTTCTTAAATCCTTATTGAGCAAACTTTTTTAAAATAGGTACCTTTACAAAATCAAGGATAACCATAGAGATGAAAGATATAATTATCATATAGGCAACTAAAATTAAGGGCACCGGCGCGACTAACCATCCGAATACAACCATCAACGTCGCCAAAGTCAGACCACCCGCTTCAGTTATCAAGAGGGTAAGAGACGGCATGGAATGCCAAAAATGCGATCTTTCCCTAACCATAAATATGTTTGCGTGACCCGAATAAACTAACCCCAAAAAAACTAAAGAATATAGAGTACCGGAACTAGACGGCAAATCTAGAATTTTCCACGCCCAAAGATATACCCCCAAGATATAAATAAGCCAGCCGATGCCGAATGCAAGCGAAATTCCCATTAGTTCCTTTATATTCCACTTATTGGGCTTCCGTGAGTACCTGACATTATCCGTAGATAGAGACATAGTTACGAAATCATTAGTGAAAATAAGCAAAAGAATTATAAGCGGCGTAGCGTCAAACTTTTTGAACACTAAAATTCCCAGTGCCAAAAAAAATCCTATCTGTATTGTTTTTACTATTTTGTTTGATATATACGAAAACAGCCTCTGATAAACCCTTCTTCCCGTTTCTACTGCGACTTCCACTCCCGATAATCCCGGGTTTGTCAAAACGAGGCTTGCTGCCGCTTTTGCAACATCCGTAGCATTTGATACCGCGATGCCGACCTGGGCCTGTTTAAGAGCGGGGGCGTCGTTCACGCCGTCTCCCGTCATCCCTATGACTTCTTTCCCTTCTTTCTGGAGCGCCCGAACAAGATTGTATTTATCTTCGGGAAAAATCCCTGCATATACCGCACAATTTAAGACCTCCGGCTTTAACTCCACCTTCCCTTCCTTTTTCAAACCGTTATAATCGCAAATCACTCCGTTTATACCTAATTTTTCAGATATATGAAGCGCCGTCGCGGGGTTGTCTCCCGTCAACATTTTAACGTTTACATTTAAGTCTTTAAGTTTAGATATGACATCCTTAGAGTCGAGACGGGGCGGATCCGACAAACCCAATAATCCATAGAATTTTATGGCAGAACCCTCTTCACCGCCGAGAACCGCAATCGTCCTCTCTCCCTTTTTTGCAAATTCTTCAGACTCTTTTTCCCAGTCGATGCTTGAATCAAATTCTTTTATAATCAACGGGGAACCCTTTATCGCCACATAATGCTTCCCGTCTTCTTCGTATCTGGCTTCGGAACGCTTGGTAGCCGGATCGAAGGGAATAAACCTAGTCTTATTCGGAATGATTACGTTCATTTCTTTTGTCCTGTTGAGGATAACCTCATCTATGGCGTCCATAGTCGCCTCTTCCGAGGCAATGGAGGCCGTTTTCAACAGGTCCGTTTCAGTAAAATCACCGTGAGGCCTGACTGTAGACAACGTAAGTTGGTTAAGGGTCAATGTCCCGGTCTTATCGCTGCATAAAATCTCCATTGCGGCAGAATCCTGAATTGCGCTCAGCCGGGTAGTCAACGCTCCTTCCTTTGATAAGGCCATTGAACCTATTGCGTTAGACAGCGTAAATACCGGCGGAAGTGCGACCGGAATTGAGGCGATTATCAGTATGAGGGCAAACGGTATCATTTCACTCATAGGTATCCCCACAACAGCTGCAAATATCACGATAGCAACCACGAGTATTCCATCCATAATAAGGAGATATTTAACTATGGATATAATAAGCATTTCGGCCTGACTCGGCACCTTCGCTAATTTTATAAGCTCCGCCATTTTCCCGAAATAACTTTTGGATCCGGTTGCCGTAATAGTGCCGCTTGCCTCTCCTCTTTTGATAACGGAACCGGAATATACCGTATCCTTCGGCACCCTTTCGACAGGCAGCGATTCTCCGGTTAAGGCGGACTGATCTACGTCAATGTTGCCTTCGACGATTTCCATATCGGCAGGCGCAAAATCCCCCATGCGCAAGCGGACATAATCTCCCGGAACCAGCTCCCGCGCCGGCATCATAACCCAATTGCCATCCCTTAAAGCTCTAGCCTTAACCTGCAATTTCTTTTTTAAAAGTTCTACGGTACTCTGGGCTTTTTGTTCATGAATAAAACCTAATACCGCATTAAAAATAAGTAAAAACGCAATTATTTCAGCATTGAGAAACTTCCCGAAAAATAGTTCCACTATAAGCGTAATCTCAAGCATCCACGCAACAAATCCCCAAAAATTCTTTAAAAAAAGCAAAAAAGGACTGACACGTTTTTCGATAATCTCATTGGGACCATACTGTTCCATGAGTTTTCCTGCTTCTTCGCTGCTCAATCCCTTAGAAGTAACTTGGCTAGTCGACATATATTAAATCCCTCCCTCTTAAAAAGTGAATTTAATCAATAAATTTTAGCAAATAATATCTATTACTGAATACGATATACTCGCTTTTTTAATATATGCACAATCTTATTTTTTTTGCAATATTTTTTTAAAAAATGATTTCATCTTTTAATTCAAGCAGATACGTACGATAGATGATTGACGAAAGAGAGATGATGCCGGATAGGATTGGGGATATATGCAGGGTTAAAATTTAAGAATCTACCTGAGAAATAATATTGCATTCTATGTAATCGGCTATTTCTTGAGCATTGTTTATATTAATCTGGGGGGTTTTTATATCGTCTATAAACTCATCACTGCAGATAAGCAGCAGATTAGAGTCGTTACCGAATCGCAGTTTTAAATCCGGATTTAATTCTTTCCTGAACAATTCTATTTTTTTTATATCAATATCCTTGAATCCTTCAATTATAACTATATCGGAACCCCTAAAATATTTCGGAATCATATTAATAATTTTAAGCGAGGAATCAATATCGCTGAAAAAAGCCATTTTACTACCGGAAAGAATCATAGTCGAATATGCCCCTGCGTTTTTATGCCTCCATGAATCCTTCCCCGGTATATCCGCATTGAAGTCATGATCAGTATGCTTAATAGACGAGACTCTATAACCCTTTTCCGATAATATTTTTATTATTTTTTCTATAAGAGTGGTTTTTCCGGTACCCGATTTAGCGACAAATGAAACTACCTTAGGCGTTTTTTCTACGATACCGTTTACGTCTTTAATATCTTTCGACATATTAAACCGCCTTTATTTCCTTAACGCTTAAACGCTAACTAAAATACGGCTTATTACCGCTTAAATGCAAACTTAGCGCGCAATTAAGATATTTTATAAATTCTTCTTTAGTAGGGGCTTTTTTAACGCCTATATTGAAAACTCTTCTCTTCTTTTCGTACCATTTGCCGAAATTTTCCTCGTCGACATTCCTTGCCTCAAGCAACAATTGTTCAATAATTATTTTCAATTCAGCTTCGTTTCCGCCGTAATAACTATTAAAATCCATACGATTTTATCTCCAATTTGTCCTTGAAAACTCCGGTAAATCCTCAGGATAACTCTTTACGGCATACCCTTTGTTGATATTGTATATCTCAAACTCACTATCTATAACAAACGAGTATATATTTCCGTTCAAAAATTCATCTTTATATTCAAGACATTTCAAGCCCTGTCTAATAATTGCGGACAATATTCCGCTTCCGGCAATATCCCCAAGCAAAATAGCCCCTACGAGAACTTCCCCGTCGTAAACAAATTTTCTGTAAATATTATCATCCTGAAAGATATATACCTTCTGCGATTCGTTGGCCGGGTTAGTTAACCCTATAGTTACTATAGGCAACCCGTATATCTCGACTGAATTCAATCCCATTCCGCCGGGATATTCCCTATAAACGCCCGCCATATTCGTGCCTGCCACTCTGCCTTCCTCGCATGCAAGCGGAACAATAGCGATAATATTCGGGCGTTTATTTATTACATCGTAAATAACGGTAGCGTCTCCGCCCGCATAAACGTCCTTGACGCTTGTCATCATTGTCTTATCTACGATAATACCCCTATCTATTTTTATTCCGCTACCCTCAAGAAATCCGATATTAGGTCTTACACCTACGCCGACTACTACAATATCTGCCGACAATTCTTTACCGCTTTTCAATACTACGCTCGTCGGGTTACCCGATTCGTCTAAATTAATTTTCGTAACGGTTTCGCCGGTTGCCGTATCTATACCGTTTTTATTTAATCTTTTCGCCGTGATATTTCCGGACACCTCGTCTAATGCCAGACCCAAAACGCGTGGCAGCAACTCTACTATCGTAACGTGAAGACCCAGCGCTCTTAACCCCTCCGACGCCTTTAAGCCTATCAATCCGCCGCCTATCACTATAGCTTCTTTGCGCTTAACATCTTTAGCCGCTTTTTCCATCTTTTTAGCATCGTCGAATTTCGTAAATGTTCCCATCATAGGGGAGTCGGGGTTAAACCCGTCAATCGGCGGTATAAAAGGAGTTCCGCCCGGACCTATGAAAAGTTTATCGTAATCTAAATCGTCACTGCCCTCAACGATTACTTTTTTGGCAACGGTATTAATGGAAACCGCTTTTTTTCCAATCATCAGCGTAAAATTATTCTTTTCGTAATAATCTTCATCCTTATAACAAATGGTCTCATCAGTTGCCTTGCCCTCTAAATAATATGATATGAGAGGCCTCGCATATGCTCTATGTTTTTCATCGGACATAATAATAACTTCTCCGGTTTTATCAAATCTTCTTATAGCCTCGGCGCAGGACAAACCTGCATATGAATTCCCAATAATAACATATCTCATAATCTAATCCCCTTTTTTATTCTTTTGTATTGGATTTTATATACGGTCCGTAAATTTTTTTTGCTACCATAAGCCTTCTTTCATATGAATAATTTTTGATACCCATCTTTTTTAAAGCCCCTTTCTTACATGCCTCTACACACTTTGGCACGTCTTCTCCCACGCACCCGTCGCACTTAGATGCAAAATGACCGTCGCTCACTCTTTCAATTGCTCCAAACGGACAAGACGTTATACACATCCAGCATCCGACACATTTCTTATAGTTGGTTATAGTCCAGCCGGATTCCAAGTCTTTATATCTTGCACCGGGCATGCAAGCTCTTCGCAGTTATGACATATTATCGGAAAAAATTTACCCGCTTTTTTCTTTATATTAATACGCGCTCCCGTATATTTAGAGCCGTATTTTTTATTCATGTGCGTTTCGCACGCCTTAACACACGCCATAAATCCTTCACCCTCGCAACCATCGCATTTAGAAGGATACAGCATTATTTCCGTCCGGTTTTTCTTTAGATCTTCATTCAAATTTGTAAGCTTATTTTTATTCATAAAAAAACCTCTTTTTTTGTTTGCATTAAGATATTGAACCGACCAGGCAATAATTTTAAGATTTTACCACCCATAAAATCTAATCCGTTATTAAAATACATTGAGCCGTCTTTTTTAAAATACTCAAATGACTTTATGGCGTATATATCATTTTTAGTTTTGGCATAGACCCACCAGTAATATAGTGCTTTTGCTAATATTCCGTAAGGTGTGCCCTTAGGGCTTGTCAAATCGAAAAATCTATTAGTCTTTTTAATTTTAACGCTTTTTGCAATGCCCCTGCACGGTATTCTTTTATTGGACATGTATGTTTCCAATTCTTTTTTGCTGTTCATGTTTATAAATATATCAGGTTTTAATTTTTTATTAGATTTAACCATATCTAAAATATTGTAATAATAAACAGATGACAAAAACCTTAAAATGTTAACGGAATCGTTGAACAAAAAATCATCCCCGAGGTTCAAAGCATAATTATTCAACATATCAAGCAGGCAAAGTGTGTCTTTTCTTTTATAGCATGCAAGGAGAGGCTCCACTGTAGAATCCGGCTGTAATGGGACAACAGCCTTAACATTTTCCGATTTTATTGTTTTTATCAGTTCTTTTGCCGCATCCGCATTGAAAAAAGGAGCATCGCACTCCATGACTAAAATTGATTCTCCGCTTAAACACCCTACAGAGCTATAAATACCCCTCATAGGACCCTTAATGCCACAATTTTTATCATCCGGAATTATTCTAACAACCAAATCTTTATCGTTTCTGCTTAAGCCGTTCCCCGTAATCCTCTTTATTTCCCTATCATAATCTTTTACTTTACTTTCTTCCCTTACACAGACGGCTATATCGTCGCTCACTTCCGCAGCGACACGTAAAACTCTTTCTAAAAACGATGCACCGTCAAACTTAAAAAAAGCCTTATCTTCACCGAATCTTTTCGACTCGCCACCGGCAAGTATAATACTACTTATCATATCTATGTTTTATTTCAAATCAATCCTAATTTTACCTCTCTGTCCGTGGCCTTCGCTCAAAACGACTTCAAAATAATTTAAAGTGTTCGACATTTCACTATTTTTTAAATCTTTTGCAAGTTCGTCCGCAAAATAAACCGTCAAGTCTTCTATATTAAGGGAAGGAATTTTTATTTTAAAAACATCGGCTTCGGGAATAAAATAAGACTTATTATTTATCTCTATCCGGTAGTGTGAGTCTTCAACGGCAATTCGTTGAATTATTTCGGGATAATCGGCGACTAATATTTTATCCTCGAACGTATAACATATTCTTTTTATTATCGCCTTTAAATTATATAGATGAACTATTCTTCTTTTGTCGTCAAACTCGCCGTCAACCAGTACGTTTACGTAATGAAAATGTGGATGCATTCTAGAACAATCTCCCCTACCGGGGACTACATGTATGCATTCAAATGTTAAACCCGCTTCTTTCCCTATTAACTCCACGATCATAGTATTAACCTTTCCCGTAATTTATTGTTTTCATTGTTATTCATAAAAAAAATCTTTTAAGAAACCGTCCGGGAGCAGCCTCAAGCCGCCGCATCTTCCGTTTGAAGATTTGTCCAAATCCTTTATACTTCTGCAAACGGTCACCTTAACTCCGTTTACCTTGAAAAATTGTCTATCATTAGACCTTTCCGGATCAAAATTTAAACCGGCTTTTTGTAATATTCTTATGGGATCGGCATGATATTTTAGATAATAAGGGGCGGATATTTTATCCGACAACTCAATAAATTGCAAATCAAATCCATTTCCCGTACAATAGTCTATTATCCTTTTCAAGCATTTTTTATTAGTATTTAAACCCTTTAGTAAAAGATTATCTATTTCTACGCTATAACCGCCTTTTTTTAATGTATTAATACCCGCTAAAACCTCCTCGAGCATATTCTTTCCGGTTATAAATTTATAAACTCCAGCATCAAGTGTGTCAAGACTTACCGATATTTTTTTTATTATGTTAGGGCTCAAATCCTTTATTCTTTTTTTTATCAGCGTCCCGTTTGTAGTAATAAATATGCTTATGTCCGAAATATGTTTAATTTTATATAAAAGATTTTTTAAATCTGCAAATAAAAGCGGCTCTCCGCCGGTAAATTTTATCTTTTTAAGACCGTATCCCCTCAATGCATATATTGTGTTTATGATATCTCCGGTAGTAATAATCGACGACGACCCCTTAGAAATTCCTTCGTTGTGACAATAAAAACAATTTTCGTTGCAATCACCCGTCAGAGATACCCTTAAAGACGGAACTTTAAATTCAAATCTATTTCGCCTATATTCATCCCCTATATCGTCAAATGCTTTAAATAAATATTGTTTCATATTTTTAATCGTCAATCTCATAATCGCTTAACACGACATCTATAGTGCTACCGGCCTTAATAAACGTAGAAGACTCTTTTGCAACGAAACTGCCGTCCGCATTTATCATGGGACTTAAAGACCTTGCTGCGGAAGGAGGCTTGGGAGCCGGCATCACGGAAGCAAGCAAGTTACCATTTTTCTCTTTAGTCAACTTTACTTGAAAATATTTTCTAACGCCTTCTTCTTTAAAAATGTCTTTTTTAAGAGTCGCCTTGACGGTCGGATATCTCTTATATGCGTTTTCGGTGTTCATCGATTTCTGAATATACGGCCTTACAAAAAGATCAAATGTTATTAGAACGGAATACGGCCATCCGGCAAGGGCAAATATGGGAGTCCCTTTGTCTAAAACCCCAAAAGAAGTCGGTTTTCCAGGCACTAATCTAACTCCGTGAAACAACAATTTACCGGTTTTCTCTACGGCAGAGGGGACTAAATCATAAAAATTAGTAATCTCTTTATTTTCTAAGACCAAAAAACTGGCACCGGTCCCACCGGTTGAAATTATTAAGTCGTATTTTTGAGAGTTATCGGCAGTTTTAAAAATCTCGACCAATTTTTCTAATTTATCCTCTACTACGCCTATAACCTCCGGAATACCTCCTGCATCTTTAACGAGAGATTTAAGCGCCGTCGTATTTATATTGTAAATTTCATTTCTGCCGAGGCTTTCCCCCGGTGAAACCAACTCATTTCCTCCGGACAATATTCCAACTACCGGTTTTTTATAAACAGGCACACGGCCTAAGCCTATACCCGATAACGCCGCGATATCACAAAATCTTATTCTATGACCTTTTTTAAATAATATCTCCCCGGCCGCGATATCATCGCCTACAGGCGATATGTAGGAACCTTTTTCTACTTCTTTTTCATATGTCATAAATCCGTTAGAATATTCTTTTGCGTCTTCTATCAACACGACACTGTCGGCATTGGGAGGAACAGGGGCTCCGGTCGTAACAAATGCTGCCTCCCCTGAATTTAACGGCATCAATTCCTTAGAATAGCCGGCGGTAATTTGATCTTTGACCTTAAATATTTTCAGTTTCTTGTCGGAAAAATCGGAATACATTAAGGCAAAACCGTCAACTGCAGACCTTGTGAAGGGAGGAACATTATTATTCGGAACAATATCTTTAGATATAACCCTGCCTAAACCGTCTTCGACGGGTATATTTTCAACTCCGCTTACCTTTTTAATATTTTTTTCTGCGATCTCAAATAATTTTTTTGCCGTTTTATCGTTCATAATTATGTATAACCATAAATATTAAAATATAGAAGCCGCCGGTAGAAATCGGCGGCTTACTTTCATCTATAGATATTTTAGATATTAAAAATAAGGCTCTATCGGGTATGTTTTAATGCCTGCTTTTTTAATTAAAACTAATGATTTTTCTTCATCCTTTAAGCCGACAAATATAGTAGCATGATAAGGCGTTACACTCGCTACGTTTCTTCCTAAAATATGAATATCGACTTTTTTTAAAATTGCTTCAGCTTTATCAAAATCTCCGTTTATATATTCGACTCTGATTGGAGCATTATAAATAGTTCCTATTACCCCTATGTCTGCCATAAAATCAACCTCCATCTTTATTAAATTCTCATATTTTACTAAAATTAATTTAATCCCTTGAGGGTTTAAATTATAATATATAAATATCCGGTTTAACCTACTTTAACCGGATTATCGGTATCATTAACAGAAGAAGTACCCATGCCGGAAGGAGGAGTAACGAATCCGAAAAGATGCTCAGTCAATTTTCTCGCCGTTTTCTCTCTATCAACCGTCGATATTCTGTTTATATTTCCAAACCACAAGGCATCGGTAGGGCATAAAGTAACACAAGCCGGTAAAAGCCCTTTATCTATCCTGTGCCTGCAATAATCACATTTAGTTACCTTTCCGGTTGCATCGTTAAACTGCGGAGAACCGAAAGGACAAGCCTGTATGCAAGATTTACAGCCGATACACGTATTGGGATCGTTAAAAACTACACCGTCGGACCGCTTTTGCATAGAACCGGTAGGACAAGCCTTTACGCACGCGGCATCATCGCAATGAAAACAATTCATGGGAAGATAAACCGTCCTTAACTGCCCTTTTTTTACAAAATAAGGACCTACCTGTATTACTCTCATTCTACGAGGTCCGACCGGAAGATTATGCTCCTTCTTGCATGAAACCTCGCACGACATACAGCCTATGCATCTATCCATGTTTACTTTCATCGAATATTTTGGAGTGGATGATTTTAGAGTAACTCTGGAAGCCCTTTCCTCCCCAAGATGAAATCTATCAAATCCATATTCATACGACATATTTACACTCCTATTTTTATATTTTTGTAACTGTTTAAATTTGTTAGAATTACGACGGCTTTACGCCGCAATCCTAACAAAATTTATTTTAATTAAATCAACAATTAATATTCGCGAATGTCACAAGAATCGGGTGTGCATTCCACCGGTTCTTTAAAGTTCACGAGCTTTTTCCATCCTATGCTGAGTTCATGATATTCTTTCCAATGGTCTTTCCATTTTCCGACAATGATATCTTTATCCTGTTTTGCAGGATCCCAAACCTCAGGAAATTTCTTCTTAAGAAATTCCAGCACCTTCTTTGTCGTAGCTTTTGGGTCAGGATCGCCCTTTCTGTAAACACTGCAAAGAACCGCCTTAAACTGTATCTGTCCATAAACAGGGTCTTTTATTATATCATCTATAACGGTGTTGATAGACTCATACGGATGAAACGGTTGGTACCTATCAAAGCCGAAGTTTGACCATATACCGTCTTCAGGAACCATTTCCGTAACCCATGCCGGACCCTCTACCCATCCCCTATCATTTTCTACGATAACCATGTCTCCGTCTTCTACTCCCATAATCGCTGCAGTCTCCGGATTTATTTCGATATTCCTATCCGGCTCAAGCTCATCGTTCCACGGCCACCAATGTCCGCCTTCATGAAATGATTGGGCGATACGAGTAGTATTTAAGACTAACGGATACTTCTCCGCTCTTTCAAAATTTCCAAGCGGCGACTCCGAACCTTCAACCTGCGTAGGAACCTTATACCAGCCTATCTTTTCTAATGCATCCGATGTGATCTCTATTTTTCCGGACGGAGTAGGGAACCTTTTATCCGTTTCGGGATAATTTTCGCCCTCTTTATACATTATCCATTTGCCCCTCAATACTGCTTCATCATCTTGGAATACAGCCTCTTCTTTTGAAAAAACCGGCCACATAATTCCACCTTTCGGATTTTTTTCGGGGTTTAATAGATCATAAGTGATGCCTCTCGTAACCGGCTCTTGAGTATTAAAAAAGTCGGTCATTTTGATTTCGTCGACCCTTCCCTTATCGGGACCATCTTTATAATATCCCCAGGGATTAAACTCTACCTCGTCAAAATGCCCTATCTGCCCTTTAAGCCTTTTTGCTAAACCGTCAAACACGTCAATATCCGCTCTATGTTCATGCTGATATGGTATGACCTTATTATGCCACTGAATAAGCCTATTGTTGCCGTGATGACAAATACTGTCGGTTTCTGCAGAAATAGCTATCGGAAATGCAACGTGACTAAACATATAGGTATGATTAGGATATATAGAAAGATGGATATTTATTACATTCTTCTTCATCGCCTCTTCCATTTTCCAAGAATTCGGAAACTGCGGCAAATGATCTCCGTTCCAAATAATACCCTTAACCGGATACGGTTTCTCATATATCATTGCATTGATTATGGCGGGAACCGAACTGTCTCCCCAAGATATTAATTTATCCGTTATCTGCGGTCTTTTAGAGCCGGACAAAACCTTTAAATCGCTACCGTAATTTAACGGGGGACGACAATTATGAAGCCAATTCCAACCACCGCCTTTAACACCTATGGAACCGGTCAAAGCAAGAAGGGCCGCAATAGCTCTATTTACGTTGTTGGAGTTATAAATCTGAGCAGTACCCAAATTACCCATGACAGATGCAGGTCTTGCCGCACCGAACCTTTTTGCCGCTTCAATAATCATTCCTTTAGGGACATAGGTAAGTTTTTCGGCTCTTTCAGGAGACCAGTTAGCACATTCTTTAGCGTATTCTCCAAATCCGGAAACCCATTTGTCAACAAATTCCTTATCGTAAAGCTTCTCTTTAATAATAATGTTACCCATTGCGAGAAATAAAATAGCATCGGAACCGGAACGAATTCTCATTCCGATATCGCATTTTGACAGTGTTGCATTAAAGCGCGGATCAACTCCTATTAAAAATGCTCCGTTATCTCTGGCATCCAAAATATGAGTCATAGTAATCGTTTCCTGCGCTGCCATGTTTGTGCCTACGACAAGAATACATTTTGAATTTTTCCAATCTTGAGACGGGTTCATAAGCCTGCCTAAGCCTTTTGCGCCGAAAACATAGTTCATCGCCACACCGGGGCTTTCACAGCAGATAGGCCCTTGACCGTAAACATTAGGAGTGCCGAATATTTTTGCAAATCTCGCCCCTCCCTCTTTATTTCCGAATGACGACCTTCCGGTTCTAAAAACCGTAAGGGCTTCCGGTCCATATTCTTTAGATAATTTAATTAATTTTTCAGCAGCAAAATCAAGTGCATCATCCCACGAGACCCTCTTGAAATCATCGGTTAACGATTTTCTAATCACTGGATGATGAACTCTAAGCGGGTCATACCACCATTGAATTTGCCCGACACCCTTAGAGCAAAGACCACCTCTGCTTTGGGGATGTTCCGCATCACCCATCACATCTACAATCTTGCCGTCTTTTAAGAATATTTTAAGACCGCAACCGCTCTCACACATATTAGTACAAGTAGAATAACGAACGGTATCGTAATCCTTCGATGATTCTTGCGGACGATGATCAGGCTTTATTTTTATCAGCCTATTGTCTCTTACCCGCAAAAATTTCTCATTTTTTAACTCCTCTAGATTCATGTTTACCTCCATTTCATTATAGATTTATACGCAAAGCTTCCGTTTCTCGTCATTTACATCATTATTAACTACTAAGCTTATTAAATCGCCGAAATTATGCAAACCGAACAAAAAACCTATATATTCCGTTAATCCGATTACAGGGGCAAAAACATCGAGATCGGATAACTCCACACCGTCTTCAATATTCTTTTCACACATAGAACATATCGCTATTATGTAATCGGAATTGATTTCATCGGCTTTACGATTAATTTTTTTAAAAAACGCATCAATCCCGCTAACGTTCTCAACTCTTTTAGAATGTACCGGCGTAGTGTTTTGCAATTTTTCTCCCCCGCAGCATTCCCTGTATATATTGACGTTGGCACCGAATGATTCTAGGATTTCTTTAAAGGCATCCGTTTTACGGTTATCGTGGTAACAACCCGTATAAAGCAATATCGAATGACCGCTTAAGTTCCTCACGGTATTATTTAAAAGATTTGCCGTTACATCGGGATCGGTAATGATATCCATAAGGTGAATAGCTCCGGCGGAATCACTTTCGATATTTTTTAAACTGGCGTTAAAGGGTTCGAGGCTGTATTTTGCTTGACTTCTAAGCATAGAATTCAGATTTATCGTCTTAACTGCTTCGTTTATCTGTTTGACGCAAACTTGACACCCGGAATATATAAAGTCACTGCCGTTTTGCTGAGCAATACCCAAGTTTCTAAGCGGCATGACTACCTTATCGAAAAAACTCGGCCTATTATGAGACTGAGGCGCACCGCAACAATTCCAATTAGCAATTAATTCAACCTCTAAACCTAATTTTTCAAATACATCCCCTAAGCTTTTATTTTTAGAACCTGCACAACCTGGAAAATACGTAATATTTTTCAATATATTATTAACCTTTATTGTTTTTAGGCAAAAAAAACCCGCCAAATTATTTTTTCAAATTTTAAAAACCGGGACAATAACCTTACTTTGACTTATGTTATTACAAACGGTTATTTAAATCAAGAACTTTTTTCGTGATCCCTTTACTTACATATAGCTATTTGGCATATGTAAATACAGAGAAATTCATATTAGCAAAAGATATTTGAATTATAATTTCATTTATGATAGAATGCAGTTGTTTTAAAAGTGGTTTTAATTATGCCGAGATAGCTCAGTCGGTAGAGCAGAGGACTGAAAATCCTCGTGTCGACGGTTCGATTCCGCCTCTCGGCACCACCTAAAACAGTAATCAATTAAGTCTTTCCAAGCAGTTTTTACCTTTTGACGAAATTCTTGCGCAACTATATTTGAATTATATATCCGCTAAAACGCCGATGATATCTGAATACGATATCCTTTTTAATCACAAAAATAATCCTTATCTTGCGACAGACTATTTAAGAAATATTCCCTTAAACGGATTTGCGTAAAAGAGAATAAATGTTATCAAAAGAGCGTAAAGAGCTAAAGACTCCATGATCGCCATACCCGTGATCATCCAGACGATTAATTTTTTTTCCATGCCCGGATTTCTACCCATTGACTCAAGTGCACCCCTAACGGCATGTCCCATTCCGACACCGGCACCGATAACGCCCAGCCCTATCGCAAGCCCCCCGCCTAATGCAGACAGCCCGAAAAATAGGCTCTTCGCAAATAAAGCGGAGTAAACTGCATGGTGATCAGCAGGTGCGGCATTACTTAACACTTTATAAGCAAAGGTGTTAACGCTAAAAGCAGATACCGCTAAAAATGAGAAAAAAGAAATGAAATATTTAAACATTTAATACCCCCGACTCTAATTTTGTTTATTTTATAATATTATAAAGATTAATGTTCTTCTTCTAAAGATAGGGCAATATAAATAATTGACAATAAATAAAAGACGAATGCCTGCATTAAATCGGTAAAGACCTGCATATACATCATTACCGCCGGGATTGCCCATGGAAGTAAAAATAGTAAAACCGTAACCATAAATTCTTCTGCAAAAATATTCGCAAATAATCTTAACGCATGGGAGAAAGGGCGCGACAATGCAGACATGATTTCTATAATTATCATTATAGGTGCGATTATTATCAAGGGACCTAAAAATTTCTTGATATATCTAACCCCATGTTTTTTAATTCCTACGATATGCGAAAGCAAAAACACTATTAGAGCCAACGTAACGGTAGTATCTATTGTAGCGGTAGGCGAAGTAAAACCGGGGATACTGCCTATAAGATTTGAAAAAAGAACAAAAACCGCAAAAGAGGCGATCAACGGCAGATAAACTGCCCCTTCTTCCCCTATGATCTCTTTCAGAAAATATTCGGTCATTATAAATATTAATTCAAAAAAACTCTGCATACCGCCCGGTACGACCTTCAAATTTCTGCCTACAATAAAGGCAACAAGTAATATTAAACCCATGACTATTATAGTCATCGTCCAATATTCCGGTATTCCGTGGATATTTATGAGTGTAGGGGCTTTTAACATATCCTCTAATTTTCCGCTTATATATTTATATAGCCTATGTATTTAACGAAGGGGAAATTAATGAATAAATAACTAAAGAAAACGGCACTACCGTAATCCCGATTGCCGCAATAACAAAATTTATATCAAACATCCTGTTGCATATTATAAAAAATAATAAAACAATGAGCAAGTCTCTTATAACGATAAAATTTATTTTAAGGACACTTAATTTTTTAAAATGCTTAAATAGATAGAAAGCCGTATCTACCAACATAAAATAGGCAGATATAAAGCCCAGTAAAATACTCGCGAAAACATTGCTTACTTCGAAAGAAAATTTAATAATGCCCGCAATTATTAAAATGGATATTAAGCCTATTATCAATTCCGAAAAAACTAACCTAAATTTTAAAGGCTTCTCCTTAAAGCTTTGTGTTAAGCTCTTTTTTGATTGCCCTATATATTTCATAAATTCCGGCTAAAAAACCAAGGATCACAAATATTATTAAGAGAAGATATTTAAAACCAAAATATTTATCAAGTTCAAGCCCTATAAAAATTCCAAATAAAATAGATATAATAAGATTCAACCCTAAAGAACTCATCCTCGTTATCTGTTTTATAAACTCTTTATCCATTTTATTTCTCTTCTATAGTTGAAACGAAACGAGTGCTTGCTTAAATAAACAAGCAAGCACTCGATAATAAACGCAATTTCCTTTTACAAAAAACATATATCCATTTAACCTATTTTTTTACCGACTTTCCCCATGGAAGCGAAGCTGGCGGCGTCCATTTTTTATGTTCTTTCGCAAGATGTCGGTTGTAGGTTATAATATTCAATGATTTTAAGTAATTAGCTATCTCTTTACCCTCGGCGGTAGTTATCGGACCACCATTAACATCCTTCATTTGATGAAGAACGAGCCTATTCCAATCCCCGTATGTAACACCCTTATACTTTTCGACCCTATTTAATGAATGGCAAATAACGCACTTATCTTGCAAAAGAGCATACCCTTTTTTAACGGGCCACGGATAAATAACGGGTGGAACATATTTAGTTCCGTTCAAATTCATCGTCTGATAAATAATTCTATTAGTTCCCCTTGCGGCAATTTTCATATAGCCCATAACGGGAACGTTGATCGCAACAAGCAATCCGGCCACTATCAAGAATATTTGAGAGAACTTAGAAACGGAGCCGAACTTAAAATTTGGCGTAAGGTCTTTAAGGTAATAACCGAGAACCAAAAAGCTCGTTAAAAAAAGACCGGTAAGAGCTAAATATTTAACCGGCTGCATATTACCCAATTCACCTACCGACGGAGGAAGTATTCCGAATATTAACGAAACGAACCCGACTATCGTCAGAAAAATTATAAGCCCTATGGAAACAGTCGGCCTTTTTTTATCCCTGCCGTTTATCAATTTCCAAAGCATATAAAGGTAATATAATACAAGAGCTCCACCCAACGTCTCCGTAAACACATATATAATCCACTGATATTGTCCGACAAGCATTATTCTATTAAATCCAACACTTGACGTAGCCCTGAAATGTTTAAGCCACCCGAAATAAACTACCGGATAAGTTACTAAAAACATAAGGGTTATTATTCCGGAAAAAGACCCGAGCCAGTCATAATATTTCTTATTAACCTGATCGGAAGAGAAAATATATCTTACTCCCGCCCATAAAGCAAGCAATGCGCCCGCGAGAGCAAAAATCTCTATGTTTTTTTCGATGATTAGAAGCAAAACCATAGGGGTTCTAATCGGATTACTCGGATCCGGCCCAATCGTATAGCTCTGAGAAATACTATAGAATATGTCCGAAGTAAAGCCGGCAAGAAAAGCTAATATACCTATAAACAAATTCCAGCCCTGATGCTCGGAATCCTTGCCTTTAAATCCGTAATAGTATATTGCTCCAAGTATCAGAAATATCAACAATGCATCCATAGAATAGCCTATAACTCCCGGCTGAATCTTATTGATGAAAATCCAGAAATTAGGAATCCCGCTTTTCAAAATACTTAAGAAATAGAAATATACTATCGTTTGAACAGTACCTATTATTAAAGAAATCAGTATGAGCGATTTAGCTAGCCTAAAATACCTATCCTCTCTTTTAAATATCCCTATATACTGAGATATAAAGGCAATCGCCATGAAACCCAGCGCCAGCCTGTTTATGAATAAATTAACTATATCAATAACACCTAAATTCATTGTATTTACTCCTCTTTTGACTTTATACAGCGGCAGGCGCTTTCGGTTGGCCGCCTATTAACGTTAAATAAACTAACAGAAGGAGAAACAAAATCCCCAGTATCGTAGCTGCCGGTCTTTTCAACGGGCTTCTTTCGCTCCCTTTATTATCAATAAAAGGTATCGCAAACAATATAAGAAATCCTATCGTAGGAATAATAAAGGTCGGGAATATAATTAACCCATGACCGGGGAAATATTTTAACAATTCCTCGTTGGCAAGGAAATACCAATCCGATTCCGGAGCGAAATGAAGAGCCAATGGCCTATACATAGGACCTATTGCCGCTCCATAATAAACCGCGAGAAAATATATCACCGCAAATACGCCTATAGCCACTATCATGTCCCTATAAAATTGATCCGGAAAAAAAGGAATCGTTTTATCGGGATGGCTCCATTTGTTTATGTCGTTGTCCGGCAATTTGCTATTTTTATATTCTAAGGCAATACCCTGCTCTCCCGTTTTCCTTACCAAAAATATATGTATAGGAATAAACATAATGGCGACAATCGGCAAAAGCCATACGTTGCATCGTCAAGGTAGCCGTCTCGGTTCCTCCTCTTACGATAATCCTTAAAAATCCGCCAACGAGAGGAACGTGAGCGGCAACGTTTGTAAGAACGTTAATAGTCCACCATGAGTTCTCATTTCCTATTAACATATAACCGGTTAAACCGAGTATGATAACGATACTAAATAAAACCATACCCGCAACCCATTGAAGCTCTCTCGGTTTTTTGTAGGCTCCGGAAAAATAAACCCTCGCCATATGGACCAAGAGAAAAAATATCATCGTAAAAGCGCCCCATAGATGAATTCCAAGAAGTACATTACCTAAGAGAACGTGATGCTTTATGAAATACGTAGAATTTCTTGCTAACGGAAAATACGGGACGTAATAAAACAGTAAAAATATTCCGGTTACAACCTGAACGATAAAAAGAAATGCAAGGAGGCTTCCAAACGTATAAATCCAGCTGCCTTTACTCGGTATCCTTTCACCGTTAAACTCATTTATGAGTTTGGTAAGCCCTATCCTTTCGTCAAACCAATTTTGAATTTTTTTAAACATCAGATCCCCCTCTCGTTTGGATTATACACATACTTGTTTTGAACAAATACCGTGCCGTTTTCTATTTTATGCACCCATCTGTATAACGGTCTCGGTGGAGGACCACCGGTAACTTTTCCAAGAACATTGAACATACCGCCGTGACACGGACACAAAAATTCTTGCCTTGACGAATCCCAGTGTAGAGGGCACCCTAAATGAGTACACTGATTCGAAAAGAAGTTAAAATTACCGCTAACATCCTTGACTAATACAACCTGCCTCGGAAGAGTATTAACCGACCACCCCTCCTTGACTCTGAAATAAACCGGAGTGAACTTAGGTGCCAACGGTTTTAATTTTTCAAGATCACTGACTTTACCCAGTTTAGTCCAGACAATATCTCTTTTTTTAAACAGCGGATTTAAAACATCTCCAAGAATAGGAACTGTCAACGCAACGCCTATCACAGTCGAAATCAAACCGATAACGATCAACATAAAAGTTCGCCTTGAAGGCGATTCTTCCGAACTTTTTGCCATTTCAACCCCCCCTTAATTTATATTATATAAATATTAATTAATTAAATTTAGATAATTTATTCAAAAATTTTACTGTCGCGGTATTTGATTGTATTGCGTGCTAAATAATCTTTTTTATCACTATAGCCCTAAAAAGTCAATTCTTTTTTTATTTTAACCCTATTATGTCTTCCGAATCGGCTTGACAACGTTCGCTAAATATTTACCGGTAAAAGAGCTTTCACTCGAAGCAACTTCTTCAGGCGTTCCCTGTGCTATTATATAGCCCCCTTCGTCTCCGCCTTCGGGCCCCATATCGATTATATAATCGGCAGATTTAATAACGTCTATGTTGTGTTCTATGACTATCACGGTATTGCCTGCTTCCACCAACAAATTTAATATATTTAAAAGTTTTTTTATATCGTCGAAATGAAGCCCGGTTGTAGGCTCGTCAAGTATGTATAGGGTTTTAAAACACCCCGGTTTAGACAACTCCTTGGAAAGTTTAATTCTTTGGGCTTCTCCGCCCGATAACGTAGTTGCAAGCTGTCCTAAACTTATATAATCTAATCCTACGTCTGTTAAAAATTTCAATCTATGAAAAAGCGACGGTATGCCTTCAAAAAATTCGAGTGCCTCCTTAACCGTCATATTGAGAACATCATGAATATTTTTATTTTTATAGGCAATTTCCAAGGTCGGTGCGTTATACCTCTTTCCCTTGCAGACATCGCATACGACAAACACATCCGGCATAAAAAGCATCTCTATCCTTTTCACTCCATCCCCGCTGCATGCTTCGCATCTACCCCCTTTTACGTTAAAACTGAACCTTCCCGGGTCATAACCCCTTATCCTCCCTTCTTTAGTTGCGGCAAAGATCTCCCTTATTAACGTAAAAATACCGGTATATGTCGCCGGATTAGATCTCGGAGTCCTGCCGATAGGGGATTGGTCTATATTTATCACCCTATCGAAATAATTTGCATTTTTTATATCGCCTATCTTGAATTTGCTAAAATCGTTTATATAACTGTTTTTATAAGCAAACATAGCCTTAAAAATACTGTCTATCACAAGTGTGCTTTTTCCGGAACCGGAGACCCCGCTTACGCAAACAAAATTGTTTAACGGAATTCTTACGTCTATGTTCTTAAGGTTATTCATCCTTGCACCTTTTATTTCCAAAAAACCGGAAAGGCTATATCTTCTGCGTTTTGGTATATCTATTTTTAACTTACCGGTAAGATAATTACCTGTCAATGAATCGCTGTTACGCATAATTTCGGCAGGGGTTCCTTGGGCCACCACATACCCCCCGTTCTTACCGGCTCCCGGCCCCATATCAACGATATAATCGGATTTAAGCATGGTATATTCATCATGCTCCACTACTATGAGGCTGTTACCTTTATCCCTTAGATTCACAATAGTTTTGAGAAGCCGTTCGTTATCCCGCATGTGCAGACCGATGCTCGGTTCGTCCATAACGTATAAAACCCCGGTGAGGCCGGAACCTATTTGCGAAGCAAGCCTTATTCTTTGAGACTCACCCCCGGAAAGCGTCTGGGCCTGTCTCGAAAGTGCTAAGTAGCCGAGTCCGACGTTAACCAAAAATTGCAGCCTATTTTTAATCTCGGTTAAAATCTTAGTTGCAACACCTGTTTCATAATCTGTTAAATCCAAATCGGTAAAAAAGTCCAATACATCCTTAATGCTCAAATTTGTTATATCCGCAATGGATAACCCCCCTATTTTATAGCTTAAAGATTCTTTTCTTAGTCTAAAACCCATACAATCGGGACAGGTCTTTTCAATCTTATATTTTTTAGAGTCTAGTAAATAATTTCCTCCCTTTATATTTCTTTCAAGCATAGGAATAATCCCTTCCCAATATCTCAAATGGAAAGACTTATTGTCTCTCATAGCATCGTAAAACTTTATTTTTTCATCGCCGGAACCATGCATAACGGCATATTTGACGTCGTCATTCAAGCTCCCATAAGGTGTATTGGGGTTAAATCCGTAATGTTCGGATAGGGCGCTTATTATTTGATTCTTATATACCGGGGTTGAATGCTTAAAAATACCTACGGCATCTTCCCTTAGAGAAAGGCTTTTATCGGGAATTATGAGGTCCTCATCGAAATATTCCTTATAACCGAGTCCTCCGCACTGCGGGCATGCACCCTGAGGACCGTTGAACGAAAAAGCCGCCGGCTCCGCCTTGCCGTAGCTTACGCCACATTCCAAGCAAATCGAGTTTTCCGTCAATATTTCTTCTTTATCTTCGTATTTTAACTTTAAAATACCCTGAGACAACTTCAAAGCAAGTTCAATCGAATCTGCCAACCTCCTTTTATTTTCTTCTTTTATAATAATCCTGTCTATGACCAGATCGATATTATGTTTCTTTTTCTTATTTATGGATATGGATTCGTCTAAATTATATTCCTTTCCGTCTACGTAAATCCTATAGAATCCGTGTTTAAGGTAATCTTCGAACTTTGCCTTAAATTCTCCCCTCCTATCTATCACCACTGGAGATAATACAATTAATTTTTCGCCGGCTTTGTGTGAATAAACGGATCCTACCATCTGGTCAATAGTTTTGAGCTCTATCTTTTTGCCGCACTTATAGCAATGCGGAATCCCGGTACGGGCAAAAAGAACCCTGAGGTAATCATATATTTCGGTAATAGTCCCTACGGTTGAACGAGGATTTTTACTGACGGATTTTTGTTCTATAGAAATGGCCGGGGATAGCCCTTCCACCGAATCAACGTCGGGTTTGTCCATCTGTTCCATAAACTGTTTTGCATAAGAAGATAAAGATTCCAAGTATCTTCTCTGCCCCTCGGCGAATATGGTATCAAATGCCAAAGACGATTTGCCCGAGCCCGAAAGACCCGTTATGACGACAAACTTGTTTTTCGGAATTTCTAAGTTTATATTTTTTAAATTATGCTGCCTTGCCCCTTTTATTACAATTTTTCTATCCATTTATGTCTATTCCTCGATATATCGTCTGCTAACTTTATCGATTCTATCATACTATTGCAGTTTGCCGAACTTTTACCGGCAATATCGTAGGCCGTGCCATGAACGGGAGACGTTCTTATAATCTTTAGCCCTACGGTAACGTTTACCCCTTTATCAAACGAAAGCAGCTTGAAGGGTATTAGTGCCTGGTCGTGATACATTGAGACTATTAAATCAAACATTTTATATTTTTTAGCAAAAAAACTATCGGCAGGGAAGGGACCGGAGATATTTACCCCTTCTTTGCGGAATTCCTTAATAACATATTCTATAATATCGCTTTCTTCGATTCCTATATCTCCATTCTCTCCGGCATGCGGATTTAGACCCAATACGGCAATACTCGGATTATTCTTGCCGAAATCCATTTTCATGGAATTAACGGATATGCCTATAGTTTTCCTTAAAGACTCTATGGTAATCTCAGCCGAAACCGCCTTAAGCGGAATGTGAATAGTCGCAAGGACGGTTATTATCTTTCTTGAATAAAAAAGCATAGCGAAATATTCCGAAGAGGTTAAATACCCCAAAAGCTCGGTATGCCCCCCGAATCTCGCCCCCCCTCGAATCATCATGGCTTTGTTTATCGGAGCGGTTGCAAAACCGGCAATTTTACCTTTTAAGGAAAAATCTACCGCAGCGGTTATAAAACGCTCGACATCTCTCGCATATTCCGGATTAACCCTGCCTAACTTAACGGATTTATAAGATATTGAGGATAAATCTACGACATTTAAGCAGCCGTTTCTGTAAAAACACTCGAACGACGATTCCGGCTTGATTAAATTTATTGGAGCACTTGTTTTGACTATATTTTTTGAAATATAGCTCACATGTTCAAGGGAGCCGAAAATAATCGGCATAATACGACTGCCGAATTTCATAAAATATTCAGACGACTTAATCGATATCTCCGGCCCGATACCGCCGGGATCACCCATTGTAATGCCGATGAAATTACTTTTTTTTAACAACTTTATGTTTTACGGCTATTGCCGGTTGCACTTAGATACATTTACGTTAAAATTAGGCGGCAATCAACATCTTCACATAAGAATTTTTTCTTACTTTTTTTAAAAGTTTTGCAAGGTATTCACCGGTTTTATGTTTTTCAAGAATAGAAAATATTTTAGCCTTCACCTGTTTAAATGTTTTAAACGAACCGCTTTTTTCTCCCACGGACTTAAGTATTGCGTAACCGAATGGCGTTTTGATAACGCTGCTAACCTCTCCTACATGCAGTTTAAAAGCCACCTTGGAAAAATCAGGTGATAACTTGTCTTTATAAACATATCCTATGCTGCCACCGCTTTTCTCCGAAGGATCCTCGGAATATTTCTTCGCTAATTCGGAAAAACTTTTATTGCCGACAACAACCATCGACCTGATTTTAGAAATTTTCCCATATATGCTTGCCCTCAGTTTTTTACCTGCATTCGGAGGAACGGACAAAAATATGAGCTTCAGATTAACCATCGGCTCACCCCTGAATTCTTCAATGTTTTTTTGATAATAATCCAACATCTGTTTGTTGCTTATGACGATTTTATTACCGTAAATCTTTCTTAAAAGCTCTAATTCGAGAAAATGATCTCTGACTTGATTAATATAAGCATCCTTATCTATACCCTTTTTTTTCAAAAAAATAAAAAACTGTTTTTCGGTAAAGTTATTTGAAGCGGCTACACTTTTTACATAAGTATTTAACTGTTCGGAAGCGATATGAATACCCGCCTTTTTCTCCTCCTGCTTTATTAAAACCTTGCCGACCAAAATATTAATTATATCCTTAGTCCTAGACATAATAGCAACGTCGGATTGCGTAAAAATACCGCGTGATGCATCGCTTTGCATATTTTCGTAATTTTTAAAGGCTACCGCATCGAATTTTGCAAAATCGTACAAAGTTATCGGTGTTTTATTGACCACGACGATTATTTGGTCGACTATCACGGCATTTGCGTTTTTTACGCCGGTAAAAAATAGAGAAAGAGTAAAAACGGCTGAAAACGCTAAAATCACGCAAAACATAAAAATCTTAATCTTTTTCATTAAACTTATCATAAGTAGATAAACGAATTCTCGTTTTAACCCTGTTTTTTGCCTACTGCCGGGGCTGCTTTTTTCTTATTATTAAGATTAGAACCGGCTAACGGCAGATTGTTATAGAAATATTTGATTTTAGACTTTGCTCTTAATTTTTTTACAAAATTCCTTAAAATTTTAGATGCCGACTTCTGCTTCATCGTAATGATAATTTCATTTTTAATAGCGGAAAACGGTTTGGATTTTCCGGCTACAATGCCGTTAAGCTTGATTATATCAAAACTATTGCCGACCTTTGTTATTCTTGAGATGTCGCCTACCTTCGGTATACTGAAAGCTGCATTGTTAAAAGCAGGGGTAGTTTCCTGAAATTTTATCCACCCTAAAACTCCGCCTTTTTTGGCATTAGGAGCAATAGAATATTTCCGCACAACGGCACTGAAAGGCTTGCCGTTTTTAAGCATCTTATACGCGAGTTCTGCCTGCTTTAGCGACTTTGTTTGTATATAACTGGCATTGATTTTAGAAGGTACGTTAAAATTCAAATAATGCTTTTTGTAATAAGCCTTTGCATCACCGACCGTAACATTGGCAACTTTATTTTTAATCTCTTCGTGCAAAAGCATCTGAACCAAAAGTCCCTTTTTGAAATCCAATACTTTAGCCCTATATGCCTTCGATTCGTTAATACCTTTTTTAAATGCCTCATTAACTAAAACTTGTCTGTCGACAAGGCTTTTGAGCAATCTTTTCTCGCCGGAAGGCGTTTCTAAGTATACCCTTAAAGCGGAAGGAAACTTTGACATCTCATTTTTAAGCATAGGCAAAGTGATAGGATTTCCGTTAACCGAGGCAATAACTTTGGGAGAAACGGACTGTTTCTTGGCACATCCGTAAAGACCTGCCGATACAGCAACGGAAAATAACGCTATAAATAAAATAGAACTCTTAATTTTTTTCATTTTTTCCTCATTAGTATCAATATTTTAAAATTAAAATTCGCAAATATAAAAATATTTAATATGTTTAAATATTAACATAGCGATATAATCGTTGCAAGATAATTTTAGCCCTATCGAGTTTATCCTCTTTTTGCGTAATTTTCTTTAATCTGAGTCGCATTTTAAATTCCCCTGCAAAGTTTATAAGATATTCGGAAGATGCTTCCTTGCCGTTTACAAATTTGACCAACGAATCAAAAATAGTATCCGCAGACTCGTGAAATTCCAATACAAAATCCCTTTCCGTTATTTCGAGAAGTTTTATTTTAGAATTCCTCATATAACTTTTTAATTCGGCTATCCTCAAGAGATTCTCTACGGAATCCCCTATCCCGCCAAATCTATCTATCAGTTCCGACCTTATCGCGTTTACGTCTTCCGGCAAATTACAATTCGAAAGCTTCCTGTATACATATAATTTTGTTTTATCGTCCTTTATGTAAGAATCCGGTATATATGCCGATAGATTTACCCTTACCTCCGGTACTATTTGAACGGGAAGAACGATGCCCTTAACCTTTTCTATCTCTTCCTGAAGCATTTGCATACACATTTCAAGCCCTACAGCATCAATATGCCCGGATTGGGCATCTCCTAAGATATTTCCGGCTCCTCGTATTTCCAAATCGGCCATAGCAAGTTTAAAACCGGAACCGAGTTTACCATAATCTCTAACTGCATTCAGCCGTTTTCTCTGAACAATGCTAAGGCTGTCCATGCTTGCCCCTACGACAAGCAGGCAGTAAGCCTGTATATGCGACCTGCCGACCCTTCCCCTTAACTGATATAACTGGCTTAACCCGAATTGTTCCGCTTTATTTATAATTATAGTATTCACATTAGGGTTATCTAACCCCGATTCTATAATATTCGTAGAAAGAAGCACGTCGTATCCCTTATTATAAAAGGTATGCATAATATCCATAATTTGACCGGGATCAAGCCTTCCGTGAACTATTCCTATTTTTACATCAGGCATTGTTTCTTTAAGCCGACCATAAACTCCGTCTATGTGTGATATCCGATTGTCTATGAAATAAACCTGCCCCCCTCTATTTAATTCCCTAAAAACGGCATCCTTAACGACCTGCTCTTGATATTCCGTTATATCGGTTATAATATTTTTTCTCCCCGCAGGCGGCGTATTTATTATACTTAAACCCCTTAACCCCGACATAGAAAGATATAACGTCCTGGGAATGGGGGTTGCACTCATGGCTAATACGTCTATGGAGTGCCTCATCTTTTTTATTTTTTCCTTCTGCAGGGCGCCGAATTTTTGCTCTTCGTCTATAATTAAAAGACCTATGTCCCTATATATTATTTTTTTCGATAATAGCTTGTGTGTACCTATAATTATATCAATTTCCCCGTTTTTAACCTGCTTATGAATTTTTTCCTCCTCATCTCTCCTCGTGAAACGAGAAACACAGGCTATCTTGAGAGGATATTTTTCAAATCTCTTTTTGAAATTGCCGTAGTGCTGCTCCACTAAAAGCGTAGTAGGCGCAATAAGCGCAACCTGCTTACCGTCCATCGCCGCCTTGAATGCGGCCCTTATCGCAACCTCCGTTTTTCCGTATCCTACGTCTCCGCAAATCAGCCTGTCCATAGGTTTATTGCTGCACATATCGGAGAGTACATCTCTTATTGCATTCGCCTGGTCTTCAGTTTCTTCAAATTCGAAGTCTTCTTCGAATTCCCTATAAATTTCATCCTCTTCAGAAAATGCAAACCCTCTATTTGTTATTCTTTTGGCATACAAAATCTTCAAATCTTCGGCTATCTCTTCTATCTTCTTTTTAGCCTTTGTCCTGGCTTTCTCCCACGATTTACTGCTCAATCTGCTTAATTGAGGCGGATTGTCACTTTCGGAAGCAATATATTTATGAAGCAGGTATATTTTATCGGCAGGAACAAAAACCTTGTCTCCGCCGTCAAACATTAGAGTAAAATAATCCGATGAAACACCTTTAACCGTTATTTTTTTAATTTCACCGAACTTTGCAATGCCAAACTCATCATGAACCACAAAATCTCCGGTATTAAGCCTCTTTATCTCTTCTAAAAAATCCGGCTTAAAGCCCGTATAAGCCGATTCTGCCGTTAAATCGGTATGCTCTCTGAAAAGCTCTTCATCTTTAATTATAAAAAGTTTGTGTTTTTTTGATATTATTCCGGAAGAAATATCACCAACGATTATACGAAATCCCCCGATTGCTTTGCTCTCATTTTCATATAAACCGATAGATTCGAATATTTTTTTGAGCCTTTCACTATGAATATTATTTTTAGACGGCAGAATTACCGTATATTGTTTTTTGATAAGATTAGAAAATATTTTTTTAATTAAACTTAAATTTAAACTGCCATTCTCAAGCCTAAGTTTTTTTGTAAAATCAACACTGCCGCGTTCTATATTGTGAAATATCTTTTTATGGAAATTTTCTGAATTCTCGTCGCCGTAAAATATTGTCGATTTTTTAATGTCGTAATAATAAACTTTACCGACTTTATTTAGGGATTCCTTAAAAATATTTTTGTTATCCGCATTGTTATCTAAGCATTGCAAAAGTTCCGTCTCCGGCTCTTCTACGTATAATGTCGGATTCTCCGCAATATCTAAAATATTTAACCTCTTCTCGTAATAATTGGGATTGACAGGAAATACCGTAAAATTATCGATATTTTTTAAACTTCTCTGTGTATTTAAATCAAAATACCTCATATCCTCAACGGTTTCATCGAAGAAATCCATCCTAACGGGATATCGGTTTTCTCCGTTAAAAATATCTATTATTTCACCCCTGACGGCAAATTCGTTCTCACTCTCAACCTCGTTAATCCGTTTATAACCGTAAGACACAAATGTCTCTATGAGTTTGTCCCTGGAAAAACCGGAACCCTTCTTAATATTTAAGGAGGACTTTAAAATACTGTCGGGATCGGGAACTTTAGAAAAGAAAGAACTTGGAGTCAATATCACTATAGCGTTTTTTTCATGCCTTAAAGCATACAATAAGCTTACCGGAATTATCTCCTCGCAGAAAAAGACTTTTTTTGCAGAATCATAATTATAAAAAATGCTTTTTAAAAATGTTATATTTTTATATAAATCATTAGCGGAAACATAACTGTCGCACAGAAAAACGGTTATACCATTAAAGGTTTCTATCGATGACAGGATGTCAAGCGCAAAAGCCACCGTATCGCCGGCTTTAGACCTTTTTAGCTCTAATATCGTATTCTTAGCTATAATCAACTGCATCGGTTAAAATTCAAAGTTTCCCGCCGGTTCTTTTACTTAAATCTTTAAGCGATGCCTGAGCGGCAGAAATAATCGCAATAGGAACCATATAGGGAGAACAACTTACATAGTTAAGATTTAAACTATGGCAAAATTCTATAGAAGAGGGATCTCCGCCATGCTCTCCGCATATCCCAAGTTTAATATCCCGCCTCACACTCGTACCTTTATTCACGGCTATTTTCATTAGTTCTCCGACTCCGCTTCTGTCTAATTCTATAAACGGGTCGGTTTTCAATATATTTTTATTCAGATAATCCGGCAAAAATGAGCCGATATCATCTCTTGAAAATCCAAAAGCTGTCTGCGTCAAATCATTTGTTCCGAACGAGAAAAATTCCGCTTCCTTTGCTATCTCGTCTGCGATCATGCATGCCCTCGGCAGTTCAATCATAGTTCCGACGAGATACTCAAACTTCACTCCATATTCCTTCATTACCTCTTTAGTCTTTTTATTAACCAATTCCTTTAATAGCCTTATCTCTTCGTAAATACTTACTACGGGAATCATAATTTCCAATGTTATTTTTTTGCCGCTATTGTGAAATTCACATGCCGCTTCCATAATTGCCCGAACCTGCATCTCGTAAATCTCAGGATAACTTACGCCGAGTCTGCATCCTCTATGTCCGAGCATCGGGTTGACTTCGTGAAGCGATATCGCCTTGGTTTTCAATCTTTCGTAAGATACGTCCATGATATCCGAAAGCTCTCTTATTTCTTTTTCGGTTTTAGGCAGAAATTCGTGAAGGGGTGGGTCAAGTAAACGTATATTGACGGAATAACCCTTCATTTCATCGTATAGTTTGAGAAAATCGGATTTTTGCATGGGCAAAAGTTTAGCAAGGGCCTTACGGCGTTCTTCTAACGTCTCCGAGAGTATCATCTCTCTTACCGCTTTTATTCTATCCCCCTTAAAAAACATATGTTCGGTCCTACAAAGCCCGATGCCTTCCGCCCCATAATTTCGAGCAACTTTCGCGTCTTCCGGGGTATCGGCGTTAGCTCTAACCTTTAATTTTCTAAACTCATTCGCAAATTTCATTATGGACTTAAAATCTTCATTAATCTCCGGAGTCACCATGCTCACGTAACCGGAGTAAACCTCGCCGTTGGAACCGTTTAGGGTCAATATATCGCCCCTTTTTATTATCCTGTCTCCAACCGTTATCTCGCCGTTTTTTTCGTTTATTCCAAGGAAAGAACAGCCGGTTATCGCACACTTACCCATACCCCTGGCAACTACGGCAGCATGAGAGGTCATTCCGCCTCTTGCTGTGAGGATCCCCTCCGCCACGCTCATTCCGTGAATATCTTCCGGCGATGTTTCAATCCTTACTAATATTACCTTTTTGCCCTTCTTTGTCTCTTCTTCCGCTTCTTCTGCGGAAAAAACCACTTCTCCGCTCGCCGCCCCCGGAGACGCAGGAAGCCCCTTTGCCACGACATCCTTATCGGCCTTAATGTCTACGGCAGGATACATGAGCTGCACGATAGAATAAGGGTCTATTCTCAAAACGGCTGTTTCTTTATCTATCATTCCCTCTTTTTCCATATCTACCGCGATTTTTACGGCGGCCTTAGCCGTTCTTTTTCCGGTACGAACCTGCAGCATATAGAGAATACCCTCCTGTATCGTAAACTCTAAATCGAGCATATCCTTATAATATTTTTCTAATGTATCCGCATATTCTAAAAGGTCCTTATACACGTTAGGCATGACACGCTCAAGTGAAATGTCATCCGGATTTTTTCTGGAAATTTCATTCACGGGCTGCGGGGTTCTTATGCCGGCCACTACGTCTTCACCCTGAGCATTTATAAGATATTCTCCGTAAAAACCGTTGTCTCCGGTTGAAGGGTCTCTCGTAAAAGCGACCCCGGTTGCAGAAGTATCACCCATATTTCCGTAAACCATCGATACTACGTTAACCGCCGTCCCCCAGTTTTCCGGAATTTTGTTAAGCCTTCTGTAAACTATGGCTCTCGGCACGTCCCATGATTCAAATACGGCAGATATACCCATCCATAGCTGTTCCTCCGGGTCACTCGGAAACTCGATCCCCCTTTTTTTTCTAACTACATCCTTAAATTCATCAACAAGGCTCTTGAAATCGCCATAGGTCAACTCATTATCGTTTCTTACCGATCTTTCTTCCTTCTTTTTCTCCAAAATAGATTCCATAACGCTTGAATCTATTCCAAGCACCACGTTCGAAAACATCTGAATAAATCGCCTATACGTATCATAGGCGAATCTTTCATCACCGGATTTATTTATAAGCCCTTTAACCGTATTGTCGTTCAATCCTAAGTTAAGAACGGTATCCATCATTCCGGGCATGGAAACCCTGGCTCCGCTTCTTACCGAAACCAGCAGGGGGTTACGTTCATCTCCAAATCTTGCCCCCATGGCTTCTTCCATCTTCTTTAGATTACTTTTCACCTCTCCCTTTAATTGTTCGGGATATTTTTTATCGTGTTCATAATAATGCGTACAAACATCGGTAGTAATAGTAAATCCCGCGGGGACCCTTATGCCGAGATTGGTCATTTCCGCAAGACCGGTCCCCTTGCCGCCGAGAAGATTTTTCATAGAACCGTCGCCATCCGCATGCTTGTCTCCGAAAAAATAAACATATCTAACCATAACAACCTCCAACTAAAAATTATGATATTCAAATATAAAACGAATAAATAAGGATATATTAATAAGATAAATCAGAAAAATTGCAAAAATCCCTAAGAAAATCTAAAATGCTGTTTAATAAGCCTATTCTCGAATTTCTAATATCTTCATTCTCGGTTAGAACTAAAATCTTATCAAAGAAACCGTCTACAGGCCCTTTCAATTTATACATTTCATTCATTACGCCATAAAAATCGCCTTTCTCTGTCAGATATTCGGTTTTCTCCTTAACCGATTCAAAAGCGCGTATAAGATCTATTTCCTCCGACGTAACAAGTTTATCCGCGTCAAAGCCGCCTGCTACAGCATGCTTATGGGTAATATTATTGATTCGTTTATACACGCGGGACAGCTCAAAAATTTCTTCGCGCAGCTTATGTTTAGAGAGAAAATCTATTTTTATAAAAGAGGTATAAAAATCTTGAGATGCCACGGATGACAGAACCGATAAGATCTCATCGGATTTATATCCCATGGAAATAAGGAAGTTTTTAAATCTGGCATTCGCAAAGTTTATAAACCTTTCTTTCAATTTGTCCTTATCAAGCCTTTGCTCATTAAAAAAACTATTAAAATAAAATCCGAATATATCAGTCAAGTCTATCCTATATTTTTTATCTAAAATAATTTCTATTGTGCCTATCATTGCCCTTCTTAAATAAAAAGGGTCCGATTCTCCCGTCGGAAGCCTTTTTAGCATCACGAACGAAAAAATCGTATCCAATTTATCCGATATGGAGCAAAGAGCCGATAAATCATTCGACGGCAAAATCCTCTTTTTAGCCTTGGAAACAGGATAATAATGCTCCTCGATAGAGAGAGAGACCCGCTCGTTTTCCTGCGACATCTTCGCATATATTTTACCTATTATACCCTGCATTTCGGGAAATTCATATACTACGCGGGTTGCAAGGTCAAATTTTAACAAATTGGATGCCCGTTTAAAATCAGACAAAATATCCGCCGCAAAATTACATCTGCCCGCTATAAAAATACCCAACCCTCTTATACGTTCCGTTTTATCTGAATATGAACCTAATCCCTTGTAGAATAAGATATCTTTTGTAGCGGAAACAAAGTGTGATAACGGCTTTTTAATATCGTCTTTAAAGAAAAAATCGGCATCGGCAAGCCTTGCCGCCAAAACCTTGGAATAACCGGCTCTGACATTACGATCTATGGTTTCTTTTACCGAAGAATCAGGTTTTATATCGGCAATGCCGATAAAGAACGGCAACAAGACGTCGTTTAATTTTAAGGGAAAAAATCTCTGATGCTTGCGCATAACAATCGATAATAATTCTTTAGGAATTGATAGAAATTTTTTGTCGAATTCACCTATTACCGCATAAGGCGTCTCGGTTAAACCGACTATTTCATCTATAAAATCTTCGTCGTATTCCGGCATGTCCGCATTTATTTTTTTTGATGCCGTCATGAGTTCTCTTTTTATATACCTTTTTCTTTCGTCATTCTTTAAAATAACCCCATTCGACTCAATAACATCAAAATAATCCTGCGAACTGCATATCCTTACCGGACGCAACTTATAAGAATTCACTTTTTTAATATAGGTTAAACCCGCAGACTTGACGTCTCCGAAATTAAATGATAAAGTTCTACCGTCAAAAACGGATGATATCCATAAAATCGGCCTTGGGTATCTTATATCTTTATTTAACCAGAACATGGTTTTTTTAAAGGGAATGTTTTTAATGATACCCGGAATGTTTTTACGCAACAGATCTATTATGGGAATACCTTTAGTCGTCTTTTTATAGGCTATATATGCTCCCCTTTTTTGATTTAGAATATATATATTTTTACGATTTGAAATTCCGTTCTTTTTCATGAAATGAATAAGCGGCGGAGCAGGAGTATCCCCGCGATAGGAGATGCTCAAAGGGGGGCCTATTATTTCCGATTCGCTGCTTAAAGTCTTTATAGGCAAGCCTTTAACTAAAGCGACAACACGCCTCGGGGTCGAAAATACGGAAATATCCGGCTTTTCCGACAGCACGGCGTCATTTTCGAAAAAATCCCGTAGTAAGCCCTTTAACGCTATAGGTATATTCCTTACTTCGCTGTAAGGAAGCTCCCCTGAACCTATTTCCAATAGATATTCGCTCACGATAAATAACCCTATTTAAATTAAGCTAATCATAAAATATATTTTATATATTCATTTTATGGCATCGGCAACAATATTCGCTTCTTTCTTGCCTGTATATAATTTTGCACAACCCTCTGCAAGAAATCTAACCCTTAATATAAAGTTCATCCTTTCCGAAACGCTTATGAGACCTCTCGCATCCAATAGATTAAAAATATGAGAACATTTGAGGCAGAATTCGTAAGCGGGCTTAACTAACTCCTTCAACTCTAAGGTGAGTAGCCTTTTGGACTCATTTTCGTAAATGTCAAACAGCTTGTGCAATGTTGCGCCTTCGGCATATTCAAAGTTATATTCGGAGAATTGAAGCTCGTCGTTTTCGTGGATATCGCCGTATTTCACAAAGTCATTCCACTGTAAATCAAACACGTTATCCTTATTTTGAAGGAACATCGCAATTCTTTCTAATCCGTAAGTAATCTCTATTGCCGGCTTTAGGAGTTCTATGCCCCCAACCTGCTGAAAATGGGTAATTTGAGTAACCTCCATACCGTCAATCCATACTTCCCAGCCTAAACCCCATGCCCCTAACGTAGGAGATTCCCAGTCATCCTCCACAAATCTTATATCATGCACATTGGGATTAATATTGACGCTTTTGAGACTGTCCATGTAAATCTCTTGAATCTTCTTTACGTATGGTTGAATAATAACCTGAAATTGGTAAAAACGCCCCAATCTATTCGGATTATGACCATACCTGCCGTCGGTAGGCCTTCTGGAAGGTTGCACATATGCCGTTCGCCAGTCTTCGCCTTCCAAACATTTAAGAAACGTATAGGGCGCAAACGTGGCGGCTCCCATTTCGATATCGTAAGGCTCTAAAATTACGCAACCGAAATTAGACCAAAAACTTTGCAGTTTGAATATTAAACGTTGAAAATCTAAGTTTTTAATAGTTTCTTCCTTTAAAATTTTTTAGATAAAAACGCTTTATTATACTAAAGAGCAAGCATATTTTCAATAGATTTTCTTGCTTGAACCCTAATGTCTTCAGGAATTTTTATAATGTTTCTCATATTTTCAAGCGAGTTTATTATGTTGTCGAGATGGGTTTTCTTCATGTTCGGACAAACAAGCCCGCTATTAGAAGAAATGAATACCTTGTTTGGATTTTCCTTCTTCATTTTATACATTATTCCTCTTTCCGTTCCGATTATAAAATACTTCGCATTTGACTCCCTTACAAATTTATACATTCCGGATGTCGAAGAAACATAGTCGGCAACGTCTATTGTTTCCGGCGTCGACTCCGGATGCGCTACAAATACCGCTCCGGGATATTTCTCCTTTAAAACCTCAATATCTTTGGGGTTAGTCCTTTTGTGAGGAGGGCAATACCCGGACCAGCATATTACCTCCTTATCCGTAAACCTTTGGGTGTAATTCCCTAAATTTTTGTCCGGTATCATGATGACCCTCTTGCCGGGCAAAGAATTAACGACCTTTACCGCATTGGCGGAAGTACAACATATATCCGAAACCGCTTTGCACTCGGCAGACGTATTCACGTACGCAACAACCGGAGTATCCGGATAATCGTCTTTTAAGCGCAGAACATCCTTTGCCGTTATCATATTGACCATAGGACAGCCCGCGTCTTCATTGGGAAGAATAACGGTCTTTTCGGGATTCATAATTGCCGCGCTCTCCGCCATAAATCTAACACCGCAGAATACTATAATATCGGCATCGGTTTTATTGGCTTCAATGGAAAGCCCTAAAGAATCACCCTGAAAATCGGCAATTTCCTGAATTTCGTCCCGCTGATAATTGTGCGCCAATAATATTGCGTTCTTTTTTTTTAAAAGGCCACCGATAATTCTTTGTTTCGTTTTTATATCGCCGTAATTATTATAATTAATCATTTTAAGACTCATTTGTAAGATTTTAGTTGGATTTTAAACTTGTTTCTATTATTATAACATAATATAATTTAAATTTACACATAAACCGGCATATTAATGTCAAAAAAGGTGCAAAATGAATTCGATAAAAGAAAATGCGGCTGTGGCCGATGAATCTAAATTTAAATACGAAAGAATTTTAACGGGAGATAGGCCCACGGGGCCGCTTCATCTCGGACATTACGTCGGTTCGTTAAAAAACAGAGTAAGGCTGCAAGATAAATATGAAACTTTTATTTTAATAGCCGATATTCAGGCACTTACGACAAATTTCGAACATCCCGAAAGACTTAAGGAAAATATTTTTCTTGTAGCTTTAGATTACCTTGCATGCGGCATTAATCCGGATTTATCTACTATAATCATACAATCTATGATACCCGAAATTGCCGAACTTACCGCGTTTTTTTCAATGCTGGTCTCAGTCAATCCTTTAAGGCATAATCCGACGATTAAAACTGAGGCAAAAGAGAGGGGGTATAAGGAATTGACTTACGGTTTTCTGGGTTACCCCGTAAGCCAAACCGCCGATATCGCAATTTTTAAAGCCGATTTAATTCCGGTCGGCATAGACCAGCTTCCGCATATTGAGCTTGCAAGAAAAATAGTCAGAAAATTCAATGAACTATACAACTGTAACTTGATAAAGCCGTTTGCTCTAATAGATAAATTCTCAAAATTAGTCGGACTCGACGGAAACCTGAAAATGAGTAAATCATATGGAAACGCGATTAACCTTTCCGATAATTTCGATTTAATAAAAACGAAAATCAGGTCTGCGCTAACGGACGAGAACAGAATTCATCCTACGGATAAGGGCAATCCCGAAATTTGCACTATTTATTCGTACCATAATGCTTTTTCTAACGAAAATCTCATAAGGGAAACAGAATATGACTGTAAGAACGGAAAGATAGGATGTGTAAAATGCAAAGAAAATCTTTTCAAAATCATTAAGGAACTCCTCGAACCAATGAATGAAAGGAGGTCTTATTATCTGAACAAAAAAGATGAGGTATGGGATATATTGTTTACCGGAACCAAAAAAGCCGGGTTAATCGCTTCGGACACCCTTAAAGAGGCAAAAGAATCCATGAAAATATCATATTCCTTCAGTTGATTTTATTATTGCAACGAAGGTCTTTTAATGTTATCTTAAATTAACAAGTTATTCCTGAGAATTGCATTTCAAAAAACTAAGATAGGAGATTCATTCTAATGGCAAATAAACTTTTTATTATGCTTCAAAATACTTCGCCCTCCAATCTTCATACACTTGGGGCGCCCTTTTTTCAAGCGGCTGCCGCAGCGGTTATGGAATACGAAGTAGAAATCGTATTGACGGCGGATGCGGGTCTCTTAATGAAAAAGGGAGTCGCTGAGAACTTAAGGATTCAAGAAGGAAGCCCAAAATCGGTATATGATTTTATCAAGGACGCATATGATGCAGGCGTTGTTTTTAAAATATGCACGCCCGCGCTTGAATTAAACGGTTTTACGAAAGACGACCTGATAGAAGAATGCAGCGGCGTAGTGGGCGGGGCTTACGTCATTGAAATGGTGATGGACGACGATATAAAAACCCTTTCGTATTAAACTGAAAAGCCTATTCTGTCGGCTTTATATACGTCCCTTTTAACTTTATCCTTTTTCGTTATTTAACACATGCCGCAAACAAAATCTATTGCGGAAGTCGCGGCAAGCGTACCTTCGCCGACCGCAGTCGCTACCTGAAGTAATTTTTTAGAACGGGAATCGCCGGCACAAAATACACCGGGTATAGATGTCATTAAAGTATAAGGGTCTGTCTTCACAAAACCGCTTTCATCTTTTACTATGTTCTTTAAAAAAGATGTTTGGGGCTTTATTCCTATAAAAATGAAAACTCCCTTGACGACAATCGTCTTTTTTTCTTTGGTTTTCACGTTTTCTATCGTTAAGGATTCTACGGCTTTTGCGCCGTTTACGGATACCGCAGCATGCTCTAATTCCAAGCTTATATTTTTTGCGTTGTGAATTTTTTCTTGTATTATCTTTTCGGCCCTTAATTCTTTCCTTCTGTGAATCAGAACCAATGATTTAACAATTTTCGCAAGATAATTAGTCTCTTTGACTGCAGTATCTCCTCCGCCTATAACGGCAATATCCTCGTTATTAAAAAACGGACCGTCGCAAGTTGCGCAGTAAGATACCCCCCTACCCGTGAATTCCCTCTCTCCCGGTATGTTAAGTCTCTTAGGCGATGCCCCTACTGCTATTATTACCGTCTTTGCCTTATAATTTTCGTTAACACCCCTTAAGGTTTTATACCGACCGTCATCGACTACATCCTTTACCTCGTCATATACGACGTTAAGCCCTAATCCTTTTGCATGCTCTTCAAATTTTTGCATAAGCTCAACACCGGAAAGAGAGGGAAAACCAGGATAATTTCCGATATTATCGGAAAGTGCAATCTGTCCCCCTACCGCCATTTTCTCAATTAAAACAAGATTAAGCCGAGCCCTTAGACCATATATTGCCGCCGATAGGCCTGCCGGTCCGCCGCCGATTATGATCAGGTCGTAAATCATTAATCTACCCCCCTTTTTATACAAATATTCTTCATTATTTTATGATTTTTATGTTGTTTTATTTGGCTGTGACCAATATAATAATACTTTTATTAAAACACATACAGTCTTTTAAATCAAATAGGCCGATAATGAAAAAATCCCTCAATCTACTACAATTAACATTTGCCTCTACAAGTGCGATCATCGGCTCGGGGTGGCTTTTAGGAATATACGTAAGCGCAAAATATGCAGGGCCGGCTTCTATCTTTTCATGGTTTATAAGCGGGTTTGCCATAATGCTCATAGCATTAGTTTACAGCGAACTCGGCGCCATGATTCCCGCCACGGGGGGTCTTGCAAGATACCCAAAATATACCCATGGAGCATTTTTGGGATTTATAGCAAGCTGGATACTTATTATAGCGGGTGCCGCGGTCAGTACCATTGAGACCGAAGCGACCGTGCAGTATCTAAATTTTTACATGCATGACCTTTTTTCGGGCAAAACGCTTACGCCTCTGGGGCTGATTTTTGCTTTTTCTATCCTTATTTTTTTCTTTTTGCTTAATCTGTTCGGTGCTAAAATTTTTGCAAAAACCAATACCCTTCTTACATATTTTAAAATTGCCGTACTAATAATCGTCGCAACCGCGCTAATCTATATTTCCGTTAAAGACGGAAACGTAAAAAATATTACGAGTTACAATTTAATTCCTTACGGCTATGGAGGTATTATGAAAAGCATATCGCTGGGGGGGATCATATTTTCCTATTTAGGTTTCAGGCAGGCTATTGACCTTTCGGGGGAAGCCAAAAACCCCGGGAGGGATGTTCCGATTGCTACTATATTATCGGTTGTTATAGGGATGGCGGCATATACGGTTCTTGCATTCGGCTTTATAATATCGGTGCCTCATGTACAAAACAATTCATGGAATATGTTAAATTTTTCATCCCCTTTCGTGAATTTATTTAATCTTTACGGGTTCCCGCTATTCGCTTTAATCGTAATATTCGGAGCCGTAATATCTCCGTTCGCAACGGGACTCGTATATATGGGGACAACATCAAGAATAACGTACGCCATGTCTAAAATGAAATTTTTGCCGAAAAGTTTTCATTCAAACCTTAATAAGTATGGGACGGCATATATTTCTCTTATTTTTACGTTTTTACTTTCCGCTTTATATCTCCTTCCGTTCCCGAGCTGGCGCTCTTTGGTGGGGATAATCACATCCGGAATGGTTTTTACTTATATATTAGGTCCCGTGGGACTCATGGCTTTTCGCAGATTAGACCCGCACAGAAAGAGGCCTTTTCGCCTGCCGTTTGCCGGTACCGTTTCATTACTGGCATTTATAGTCGGAACGCTGATAATTTACTGGTCCGGCTTTGATGTCCTATGGAAGCTAGAGGTAGGCATATCGGTAGGGATTATACTCTTTCTTTTTACTAATTTTAATAAAATTAAAAATAAATTAAAGGAAACGCTCATACCGGGATTATGGTTTTTGTTTTACATGATTGCCGTTTTAACGATATCGTTTTTAGGCAGTAAAAATTTCGGCGGAAAAAATTTGATTGAATCACCCTATGATTTAATCATCATTGTTTTTATCGCCGTCATATCTTACTTTATCGCAATTAATTCCTCCGTGACAAGAGAAGAAATGAAAATGATAATGGAGGAAGAGTTAGTCGGGGAAGAGTTAGATGCTTGACTGCTTCATGAATATTAGCACTCTATCTCTTAAAATTATTTTTTATATTCATTATTAATATATAGCATATCAAAGAAGCTATAACGAGTATGACGGGTATTGAGCCTCGGGATTCCTCAAACAAAACTCCGGCTATGCTCCCGCCGAAAAAACTTCCCGAAAATTGCAGCGTGTTATAAAGCCCCATTGACGTTCCGATGAAAGATTTATCCGACGACTTTGAGACTAAAGAAGGCATTATGGGCTCCGTAATAGAAAAGCCGGTAAAAAAAAGAATGCCACCTATAATTATTATGGGCAGCTCATAGTTGTGAAAATTCAAAAACAGAAAGATACTCGAAATAGCCATTAGTATATAACTGAGCTTTAAAAGGCGAACCTCGTGCCCCATATCCGCTTTTTTAGAGGCCTTCATCATAGCAAAAAGCGAAAAAATCACCATAGGAATGAGAACCTTATAATAATAACCGGTTCCAAGTTCATTTTTAACTATCAGCGGCATAGCAAAAAAGAAAATAGTCATAAAAAACGATAGCAGAAAACCCTGCATGGAAAGGTTTGCCAATGTTTTATTTTTAAAAATTTTTATGACGTCTTTAAAGGAAATCTCTATTTCCTTTAACATTTTTCTGCTTTTAGGTTCTTCCACCCATATTAATATGGAAAAAGCAGATATTATGCCTAAAACACCGGATAGATAAAATAAAAAGGGATAACCGAAATAAAACGATAGGAGCGGACCTAAAACTATCCCCACGACAAAACTCAGCCCTATCGGCATACCCAGATATGCAAGGGCCTTCGCCCTGTCGTTCTCTGAAACGGTATCGGAAACTAAGGCGAAAGCAACGGAGCTTTCGGCGGCAACCCCCTGCAAGAACCTTAAAGAAATCAATTCGTAAATATTAGAGGTAAACCCTATTATAAAAGTCAAAACACCAAACAAGAGCATTCCGAAAAACAGCACGTTTTTCCTTCCTATTTTATCTGAAAAATATCCGAAAGGTATTTGAAAAATTGCTCTGGATAAACCGTAAATACCGAATGCCAACCCTATCAGTATTAGATTTGCCGTAAATTCTTTTGCAAATAAAACAAAAACGGGCAATACGAGAAACACGGCAAGCATCCTCAAGCCAACGACGGAACCCATCGCCGCAATCGTCTTTTTTTGCGTCTTGTCAAAAGCCACATGCACCCCTAATATTCATAATTCTAAACTATTTTCCCGCCCTTAAGTGACGCAATTGATAACTCCTAATCGCCCTCAAAAAATCTATCTCCCTGAACTCCGGCCAGTAAGCATCGCAGAAATAAAACTCGCTGTATGCGCTTTGCCATAAAAGAAACCCGGAAAGCCTAACCTCACCGCTTGTTCTAATAATCAAGTCCGGATCGGGGGAATCTTTTACGTAAAGATATTTAGATATATTTTCCACTGTAATAATATTGGACAAAGAATCACAATCTCCGACAGAATCCGACAAACAAAGGGAATTATCCCCGGTCGGGTTATTGTCCGAAATAAAATTTACGATGGCATCGCATATCTCCTGCCTACCGCCGTATCCTACGGCAATGTAAACCTTAAGATTGGAATAGTTTCGGGTTTTCTCCTCAAGTTTATCTATCACGGCCGTTAAATCTTTAGGAAGAAGATTCTTTTTCCCTATAACGGAAACTTTTATTTCATTGTCATTGATAAATCTGGAATTTATATAGCACTCAAGCCGACATTTAATAATTTTAAGTAAATTATTCACTTCCATTGTGCTTCGTTTGAAATTATCGGTTGAAAAAGCCCACACCGTAACAATCTTGACGTTTAACTCTAAACACCAAGACAGAACCTCGTCTAATTTATCGGCTCCTTTTTTATGCCCCTTATAAATATTTTCGAGACCGCATTTCTTAGCATATCTTCTGTTTCCATCTAATATTATTCCTATATGTTCCGGAATTTTATTACGCAAAACATCTTTCTTAAGCCCTTCCCTATAAAAATAATAAATTATTTTTTTTAATAATGTCATTATTTTATGCTACAATAAAATAATAATGATGATATGAAAGATATCGGAATATTGCTGCTTTATTTCTTTTAATATATCACATTTCGATAATTTTTCAAACCGATGGCCCGTTCATTACATCTAAATTTTAATATCGTTAACTTTATATGCTATGCCGTATATTGAATTAAACGACATACGAATTTTTTACGTATTACACAAAACTTCCGCGACGAACAAGCCCGGCTTCGTCGTTCTAATCCACGGAGTCGGCGGAAATCACCTCTCCATGCTTTCTATTTTTAACCATATAAGAAAAAAATACGGTAAGCTTTTCAACATATTGGTTTTTGACCTTCCCTGTCACTTTAGATCTTATCTTATTGCATGCGAGGCCGATAATGCGACACGCTTAGCTATACCTATCAGCGGCGGGATAAATTATTATGCTAAAATTATAAATGTTTTTTTAAAAAAACTATTCGGAGAATACAACACTTTCATTTTAATAGGGCACTCTATGGGCGCTCAAATCTGCATTAAATACGCCTCGTTATTTCCGCATGCGGTAGAAAAAGTCATGCTCATAGCCGGATGCCATGAAACCCGTGTAAGAGACGATTTCATAAAAAGCTTAGAGAAATCGTTTAATAAGACTATCAATATTTTTTTAAAAGATGCCCTTGCAACAAAGAGCAAAAATGTTTTAAATAGCGCCTTAACCGACATAAAAAGAACCGATCCGCGAATTACGATAAACGATTTTAGATATGTTCAATATTTTAGCGAACATTACGATATCGACATAAATCATATTAATGCCGGCAAGATTTTTTTCGACCTTATATGCTCAAGGGAGGATAAAATAGTAAAATATGACTGCGTCGCAAGATTGCACCGAAAGATAGTGAATTCGGAAATTCACGAGATTAATTCAGAAAATCACATGGATTTTCTATATAAAAATCCTTCAACAGAAAAGGAAATAGATAAATTCTTATTGACACGCGGTATGCTAAAATTATAGACTTAATAATTAAACTTTTTTAGTTCATTTTAAAACTAATCGGAGAAGATTTGAAAACAGCCGCTCATAAATTAAAAAGCCCCTTGAGAACATTATGCGAAAACGTTAAGGATTCCGATATAGGCAAAGAGTTTACGCTCAAGGGTTGGGTTATGCGTTATAGAGACCATGGCGGACTTATATTTATTGATTTAAGAGACTGTTCCGGCATAATGCAGGTAGTATTTGATGAAAATTTGGATAAAGAGTCATTTAAAACCGCAAAAAAGATAAAAAACGAATATGTGGTTTCGATTACCGGGACGGTTGGGAAAAGACCGGAAGGAACGGAGAACGCCGAATTAAAAACAGGAACAATAGAGATCTCGGCAATGAGAATTCAAATTATTAACGCGAGTGAGACCCTGCCCTTCCAGATAGACGAAGAAGCAGACGTCAACGAGTTCACAAGGCTTAAATACAGATATTTGGATTTGAGGAGCAAGAGATTAAAAGATAATTTGATATTCAGGTCAAAATTTAATCATGCCGTAAGAAGATTTTTAGACGATGAGGGATTCTTAGACATAGAAACCCCTTTTCTTACAAAAAGCACTCCGGAGGGTTCTAGGGATTTTTTGGTTCCGTCTAGACTAAACCGCGGACATTTTTTCGCTCTTCCGCAGTCTCCTCAATTGTTTAAACAAATCCTCATGGTCGGCGGATTCGAAAAATATTATCAAATAGTCAGGTGTTTCCGCGACGAAGATTTGAGAGCCGACAGACAGCCCGAATTCACGCAATTAGACATAGAAATGTCCTTCGTGGAGATGAAAGATATTATGTCCCTTACCGAAGAACTTTTCAAAACCATCTTTAAATCTCTTCTTGGAATAGAATTGGATTTGCCTTTTAAGATTATGGATTACGACGATGCCATGAATATTTACGGAAGCGATAAGCCCGATACGAGATTCGGACTTTTAATTGCATCCCTATCGAACATTTTCTGTAATTCTTCTATGAATTTATTTAAAAATGCCATTTCTAACGGTGGTGCAATAAAAGCGATATGCTTTCAAGGCGGCTCCAATATCCTTTCAAGAAAAGATATAGACGAACTTCTATCCATAGCTAAGGACTTTGGCGCAAAGGGACTTGCATGGACCAAGGTTGCCGATAATGGCGCTTTGGAAGGCGGAATTTCGAAATTTATAAGTGAGAATGAGAAAATATCCGTTATTGAAAAAACCGGAGCAAAAAACGGCGATATAATATTTTATCAGGCAGACGAAAAAAAGACCGCCAATATGGTTCTTGGAAGATTAAGACTTTACTTGGCAAAAAAATACAAACTCATTCCTAAAAACAGATTTGAGCTTTTATGGGTCGTAGATTTTCCTTTATTTGAATATTCCGAGGAAGAAAAAAAGACCGTATCCGTCCACCACCCTTTCACTGCACCGGCAGAAAAAGACTTGGAAATACTTGAATTAAATCCGCTATCGGCAAAATCGGACAGTTACGATCTCGTGCTTAACGGAGAAGAAATAGGCGGAGGGAGTATAAGGATTCATAACCCGAAATTGCAAGGTAAAATTTTTGATATACTTGCAATTTCCCGCGAAGAAGCAAGGCTTAAATTCGGTTTTTTATTAGATGCCTTAAGCTTCGGGGCACCGCCGCACGGAGGCATAGCATTCGGAATTGACAGAATATTAATGCTCCTAAGAAACGAAAATTCCATAAGGGACGTCATAGCTTTTCCAAAAACGCAAAAGGCATACTGTCCTCTTTCTGATGCGCCTTCCGCCGTCAAAGATAAGCAAATTAAAGAACTTGGAATAAGATTATCCGATACGAGAATATAAGTATAATGCCGGCGGTTTATCAAAAAACATATGCGATGCCTATAAAGAGCAGCAGTGCTATAACGGCATATCTTAACCAATCATTAGGGACGTGCCTTGACAGCTTGGGTCCTATCGCGGAACCGGTTAAAATACCGACTAAACTTACCGCTAAAAGCGGCACTATCACATGAACACCCATCGAAAGATACACGGAAACGCTTACGGCAGCAATAATTAAAACCGACAATATGCTTATTGCCGCTGCAAAAAAGACCTGAAACCCTACTATGTCGGTTAAAAACGGAACGAACAAAAATCCCCCGCCTACTCCGAACATCGCTGCCAGAATCGCTATCAAAAACCCGGCAATAAAAATAAAAATCGGATGTATAGGGTAGACCTCACCGTCAATTTTAACATTAATTGTTTTAAACGAGAATTTACTCATCTCTCCATCTTTCAGCGAGCTAAATTCATCGACGTTAAGTTTTTTGCTTTTGCCGTTTTTATTATTATGTTTTTGTTTAATCATTTTATAAACCATTAGTATGACCACCATAAAGGCTATGTATCCGAAAAAATATTTGAAGGATTTAAGATCGGAAAGGTATGACTTTGAAATCCATGAACCTAACGAAGCACCTAAAAGTCCGCCGAGTCCAAGCGTAGAGCCGACTAAAAACAGTATCTTTTTTAATTTTTTAAATCTTTTTTGCTTTAAATAAAAATGTAGGATAACGATCGGAGAAATTAACACGAGTATCTCGCTCATAACTTTAATAGAATTGGCATCTTGAACGCCCAGAATAGTGATAAAACCAAAACTTGCAAGTATTCCTCCGGCCGCCCCCGTAGATGAAAACATGAAACCCGTAAATATTGCCCATAAAAATGCGATCAAGTAATAAATTATCAGATGCAAGATAGTACCCCCCTATTTTTTAAAATTAAGAAAACGAATAACAAATGGATAGTATGGATAGTTTTGAACAACACAACTTTACATTATAACACGTTTTTTCATTAAATACACTTAGATTATCATCTTCTCGTCATAGTTATTTTTGCCTTTTTATGATACAATAAGGCATTTTTCAAATACCAAAAATTTAGAACAAATTTAATCGACGGATTGTTATGCAGATATTTAAAAAAAATATAAGCCTAAACATTAAAAAACGAAATTATAATATTATAAACGGAATTGAATTTTTATCTAAAACGGCTTTAAATAACGGAATAGACAATATCTTTTTTGACGGAGAGATTACCCCTCTTTTGTCGGAAATTCCGGAGGCTAATCTTTTAAAGTTTTATTCAGATACGAATTTTCTATGGACTTCCATATATTCCCTGAGTCTCTCCAATAAAAGGGCTATGGGATTTGCTTACGACCGGTCGTTCTTTAATTTCACTAATTTAGAGAAATATTTTACCGACGGTAAAAATATCAACGGCGGCATAGTTATATTTCTTTTCAAAAAGAAAGGGGTAAAAAGGGTTTCTTACGCGTTGGAAAGCATTTTTCCTATTTATAATTACTGCAAAATCTCAGATTTTTTACAATATATGCACTACTATTTTGAACTTTCAGAAAAATTGAAATTACCGGTTCTTATCTACTTAAACGACTCGGTTATGAATGAATATATCCACGATGAAAAAAAAGGATACTCCGAACGAACGGCGACAAAACCGCGCTTGTTTTTCGGCGACAGCAGGAACAGAAGCACCCCGACGGATGTTAAGCAGAATATTCAATTTTTTAAAAATACCGGCAGCCATATTAAGTTATTCAAAAAAAAGACCGCTAATAACCTTGTACTGACGGATGCAAAATATTTTCATCGTATTATCGAAAATGATGAGCTTTCAAGGAATTCGGACATCATTTTATTTAATCTCTTAAACCCTTTTGATTCCGTCGGTTTCAAAAAATTGTTAAAAGACGACTGCAGGGACTTTTATAAAAACATTTATGTGTTTGATGATTGCACCTTGTTACGCCACCGGTTGCCGGGCATGTTCTTGGAAAATGACAAACCGGTATTAAAATATAAGAGTTTTAAGCTTATTGAAACAAAGAACGACAGTCAGATAATACCCGGCTTCTGCATAGACGATTTTAAAATAACCGAAGTTAAAACCCCGTCGTCTTTTTGTATAGGCTGTAATATGTTTATTTTTTTACAAAACTTAGAAAAGAAAATTGATTCTAACGAAAATTATATTTTAATAGGAGATAAAAACTGTTTTCCCCTCTTAAATTCAAGCGCGTTAAAATTTTCGTTTCAGAATATACTTATAATCGACAATCCCCTTTATTTCACATTTAATTTAAGCCCAAAAGATTTGACCAAAACATTTTACGTCTTTATTTCCTCGTTAAAATTTTCCGAACAGATTGAGAAATTCAGTAAAAAAGACGGTATGATATTCGTCGTATATAAATCTATTTACGACTTCGATTACGATATGGAAAGTTTAATGTCTCATCCTTTATTAAAAACCGTTAAGAAGGCTGTTATAAGGAAGGGGATGAGCCTCAAGGACTCAAATGTCGGACATAATGCGTCGGTCATATTCATAGACAACGATTGTAAAAATTTTGCAAAAAGCGGACGCAATTTAAACTATGCGACATATCTTTATATAAACAGCCGGATCTGCGATAAATTCGAATGCAAATTGTGTTATCAGAAGACCAAATGCCCTGCAATTAAAATAAACAATGATAAAAACATAGTTATCGATGCCGAGATATGTAATTTTTGTAGGTTATGCATAGATATATGCCCACATAATGCAATAAAACCAAAAAGAAGAAAAAGGGTCAGAGTAAAAAAATCGCTTGAAAATAAAATTAATCTTTAACAAAATATGGAAAATATAAATTATAACCTCATACTAAACGGCGCGGATTTTAAGGAAATTAAATACCTGAGCAAGTTTATTTATTTCTCGTTAAAAAATGAAAACTTTAATACATCACTTACAATCAAGCCTACGTCAAATATATCCAATTACAGCCTCACATATGCCGTTTTAAAAGTAGGCAAATTAGAATCTGCAAGCTGTCTCCAGAATATAAATGCAATCATAAGTTTAGATTACCAATCCATATTAAATTATATCCCGTTTATGAATAAGGATACGTTAATTTTTACCGATTACTCTACTTTTAACGTCTGCGATTATTTTCTTGCCGATAACGACACCGTTACGCAAAAAATAGGCGAGAAGACTAAAAATATTTATAAAATACCGTTAAGGGAGATAATAGATTTAGAGGCTATGGGAAAAAACAGGGTAAGCTCTTATATAGCGCTGATAGGGGCTTTTACAGCGAAAAGCGGATTACTTGACGTAGATTCGGTATGCAAAGAAGCCGTTTCGTTTTCAAAAAACGATGCGGAAAAGAAAAACATCATACAAGTTATTCTAAAGGGATATGATTATGCCGCAGAAATTGACTAACCGCCGGTTAGTCAACCGTTAGCCGTTTTTCATAACAACCGCTACATAAACCGTATTTAAAGAAATCATAGGATATAGTTCTTTAAGTTTACTATGCACATCTTTTAATAGTCGGGTATTTTTTTAATTCCGAGATTATTCTTATAATGGCTGGTTTTTGATGGATCAAGTTATAACCTGATTTTTTTTATTTTAAATGCAATTTCATTTGAACTATAATCTAAATCCTATACGGATATACCGTGTCCATCGTCAAACATTTTCCATTCCGAATTTATATACACTGTCGAAAAAAGCTTCAAGTCTAGTTACATATCCCGAATCGGCATTATGTTCGTCGATTTCCATCTCGAGATAAGGTTTATGCTTCATGTAGTCGGCAAAAAAAGTTTTAATAAACGAATCCGGGCCGCAGGCGTAATTGGTAATATAAACGGTATTAAGCTTCGGATTATCCATTATTATTTTAGCCACGGAAAGAATCTTATGCCCCGAATGCCAAAACATGTTGTCATGTTCTTCATAGATAGAAACACCGGAAATATCAAGAAAATCCATAGGAACAACGGTTAAACCGAGCGATGCTATCTTATTGGAAATAGATAAATTAATCCCTTCATCTTGGGTATTATAAGGTCTGCCTACCAACACAATAATATTATTATATTTATCTAAAACCTCTTTGCCCTTATTTTTTAAGGTTTCGAAAAATCTTTTTTGTTTTTTGACCGCACGATTGAATGCATTCATCACTTTACCCTTCGAAATAGGCATATGCAGGTCTTTGAACTGTGACACGATACTACTCATGGTTAAATCATAGTCATAATTGCTGCCGGATAACCTCAACTTAGGAGATATGACTTTTGTTTGACTAAAATCAATAAGCGATTTTATCATATACGGAATACCTTGAATATATGGACATTGGCAAGTATTCGCCTGAAAATTATGGTTTTTTTCTCTATTAACTAATGCCGGAAGAAAAATTGCATCTACTTTTTTATCCATCAGGTTTCTTACGTGACCAAGCATCACTTTTACCGGAAAACATGTATCGGTTACTGAAAGCATATTGGACAAATTAACAATAGACCTGTTCGTTTCGTTGGATAAAACAACATTAAAACCCAATCTTGTAAAAAATTCATTATAGAACGGAAACAGATCGTATGTCTCGAGGCATAAGGTAATACCGATGCGGGGTCTTGAAAAATCATTTTCATTTTCGGCGGAATACCCCTCCAATAAAAGCTCTTTTCTGAATTTAAAAAAGTTTTCTCCTTTCTCTATTTTATTCTTATCTATCTCAAATATATCGCACCTTGCGCCGTAATAATGAGACGGCTCCCGTCCTACCGTTACCTTGTTAACATCGCAAAGGTTGGTGCATTTCATGCATTCGAATGATTCCTGAGAATATTCCCTGCTTCTTAAATCAAAGCCGACAAATTTTGACGGACCGTTATTTTTAAAAGCGATAAGAGCGCTACCGATGGCTCCGGTTACTTCATTATTTTCCGGAATGACTATTTTTTTGTTTAAAATACTTCCGAAAGCACTTGCGACGGCTTGATTGGAAGCAACTCCGCCCTGAAAAAGTATATGTTCCCCTATCGGTTTGCCCATAACTACTTTATTAAGATAATTTTCTACGATGGAATATGCGAGACCGGCGATAAGCTGGTCTTTATTTGCCCCCTTTTGCTGATGAGAAATAAGGTCGGATTCCATGAAAACGGTACATCTGTCGCCTAAATCGCAAGAATTGCCGGCGTTAAAGGCTTTATCGGAAAATTCACCAATAATATCTATGTTGAGCTTTTGTGCCTGCTCTTCCAAAAAAGAACCCGTCCCCGCCGCGCATGCCTTATTCATTTCAAAATCGATCACTACTCCGTCTTTTATTCTTATATATTTAGAATCTTGCCCGCCTATTTCAAAAACGGTATCTACATCTTTATCGATAAAAATAGCCGCCGCCGCCTGTGCGGTTATCTCGTTCTTTACTATATCAGCGCCGATATAATCGGCAATTAAATATCTTCCGGAACCGGTGGTGCAAACCCCTTCAACCGAAACATTTACGTCAAAATTTTTTAACAACAGATGAATTTCATAAAGAGTATCCCTCACCATCTCTATCGGTTTTCCGTTGGTTTTTTTATATTTTTTAATTAAAAGTCTTTTATTTTCATCTAACAAAACAATATTAGTCGACACGGAACCGGTATCTATACCTATATATACCGGAACAGTAATGCCGGAATACGATTTGAGGGCATTTAAGCCGTCAACATCTGAAGTGTCGCAATGATCAATGTTCTTCCTGTCTAATTTATCGCGATATCTACCGGTAAGCTTATTCTTCTCAATGAAGTCTTTAAGGGGCTCAAGACCTTTGAATTTAAAATCTTTTTTACTCCGGGATATTATGGCAATCCCTATTGATGACATAATGGTGTGATGTTCCGGTATTATAAGTTCTCCGCTCTCAATACCTAAAATATTCTCAAAGGCTTTAATCATTCCACGGTTAAAAGCAACACCCCCCTGAAAAATAATAGGTTTTTCGAATTTCCTTCCTTTTGCAATGGTCCCGATAAACGTTCTTGCAACCGCATAACACAAGCCCGCCACGATATCTTCGACCGGCGTAGAAATCTGTTGAAGATGCACCATATCCGACTTTGCAAACACGGTACATCTCCCCGCTATCTTTGAGGGATTTTTTGATTTTAAAGCAAGTTGCCCGAATTCGTTTTCTATGTTTATATTGAGTCTCTCCGCCTGCTGATCAAGAAAAGAACCCGTCCCCGCCGCGCATAGATCATTTAACCCGAAATCTTCAAGAAAAATCTGCCCCGTCTCTTCACTTTTTTTTAAGATAAGAAACTTCGAATCTTGTCCGCCCATCTCAATGACCGTTCTAACATCCGGATAAAAATATTTTACGGATTCCGTTTGGGCTACTAATTCGTTTATATTTGGAATTTCCAGAATCTCTCCGATGGTTCGGGAACCGGAACCGGTGGCACCTATTCCCGCAAATCTATCCTCGTGAAATTCACTAAAAATATCCTTTAAAACATTATAGGCAGTCTTAACGGACTCCCCGTTCGACCTAACGTATTTCTTTTTTACAACATTCAGATTTTCGTCTAAAATGGCATATTTAACGGTTGTAGAACCGATATCTATACCTAAAAATAAATCTTTCATTATAAACAAACCTCGTTTGACGCTTCCGCTATAGCTTTCAGTTTCTTCTCATATCCGCTTCCATTTGCTCATATCGTCGAAAACCTCTTTTTTCCATATAGGAACAGTCTCTTTTATATTATCTATCAAAAACCTGGATGCCAAATAAGAATCTACCCTATGAGGGCTTGAAATTCCGATAGATATGGATACCCCTCCTATTTCTATTTTTCCCATCCTGTGTATAACGGCAACTTTTGTAATGTTAAAATCGGCGCGGGCGTTATTGATTAGTTTCCGAATTTCCTTAATGGCCATTTCTTCGTAAGCCTCGTAAAATAAATATTTTACCGGCATCCCTTCATCGTTATCCCTTACCGTCCCATGAAACAAAAGAACGGAACCGGCTGAAGGATCGGAAACAAAATCGAAAACCCTACCCATATCTATTTTTTCATAGGTTATTTCCACATATGAGTCATTCTCGGAAGCATTGGAAATACCGCCGCTAACCGGCATAATAATGGTTATCTCATCTCCGTCGGACAGCTTTACGCAAATATCTTGATATTCCATGTTAACTGCAAACTTAGAAATATTAAGAATGTCTTTCACTTCCGGATAAGTTTTCTCTACACTTGCCATAACGTCCTTTATGGAAGAGCCGTCCGAAACATTCATGTTTAATTCATTTTTTCCTATTAATTCTTTAAAGGCTGCAAAAAACCTAATATTTACATTTATCATATTATGTCAAACCCGCCTCATTATAGAAACAAATTAGAATAATTAAGTAAGATGTTTCGATATTTCATAATAAATATGACCGATTTCGCCGAGTATTATATTTTCCATCGCTAATTTTACGGCATTCATAGAACCCGGCACGGAAAAAATTATCTTACCGTTGTATATGCCGGCAGAAGCCCGAGACATGATAGACGAAGACCCTATTTCCTTGTAGCTCAAACTTCTAAATAATTCTCCGAAACCATATAACTCTTTATCATATATATCCCTAAGGGTTTCATAGGTCATATCTTTAAAGGAAACGCCGGTGCCGCCGTTTATTATTACGGCATCTATCGGTAATTTTACATCCGGCAGGCAAATTTTAACGACAAGACCCTCTAATAAATCCTTATCGTCTTTTATAATGCTATACCCGGAAACGTTATGCGAAAAAGAGATAAGCCGTTCTCTTATGTATTTCCCGCTTTCATCGTTGTTTTCCCGCCTCGTATCGCTCAGAGTAACAACGTATACATTTAACGGCTTATTGGCTTTTGCGTCTTCTTTATGTTCTAAATGCCCCATAGTGATTGAATTTTAAACTATTACGTAAAAAAAGTCAAATAAACAAAAAATGCCGAAAGGCACAAACTTACATGCACTTCCGGCATTATCTATTAATATATTGTAAGCGTTAAAAATTACACGCTACGAACATACGGATTTATTAGTACATTCCACCCATTCCGCCGGGCATTCCGCCACCGCCACCGGGCATCATTCCGCCTTTATCTTTTTCATCAGGTTTATCCACTATCATTGCCTCAGTCGTAAGCATAAGCGAGGCAACACTTGCAGCATTCTGAAGAGCCGTTCTCTCGACCTTTGTCGGGTCTATAATACCGGCGACAATCAAATCCTCATACTTGTTCTCGGCAGCATTGTATCCAAAAGAGCTATCGGCAGCATCGCTATTAAGAATTCTTTCTATAACGATAGAGCCTTCTATTCCCGCATTTTCGGAAATCATTCTCAACGGCTCCTGCATTGCCCTTTTGATTATCTTAATACCGGACTCTTCATCATCGTTCATGCCCTTTAATTGATCTATCATCTTTGTAGCCCTCAACAGTGCAATACCGCCTCCGGGTACGATGCCTTCTTCAACGGCAGCCCTCGTAGCGTGAAGAGCATCTTCGACTCTGGCTTTTTTCTCTTTCATTTCGGTTTCCGTAGCTGCACCGACGTTTATAACTGCCACGCCGCCTATTAATTTTGCAAGTCTTTCCTGTAATTTTTCCTTATCGTAATCTGAAGTAGATTCTTCTACTTGAGCCCTAATCTGCCTCACCCTTTTTTCGATATCGACTTTTGAACCGGCTCCGTCAATGATTATCGTATTATCTTTATCCACCGAAATCCTCTTTGCGCGACCAAGGTCGTTAAGCGTAATAGACTCCAACTTAACCCCTATATCCTCGGAAATTACCTGACCGCCGGTCAATGTTGCTATATCTTCCAACATAGCTTTTCTTCTATCGCCAAATCCCGGTGCTTTCACTGCGCAGCAATTTAACGTACCCCTTAATTTATTCACTACGAGCGTAGCAAGCGCCTCACCCTCAATCTCTTCTGCGATTATAACAAACGGACGCCCTGATTTTGCAATTTGCTCAAGAATAGGCAATAAGTCCTTCATTGCCGAAATTTTCTTTTCATGAAGCAAGATATACGGTTCTTCCATGACGCATTCCATTCTTTCGGAATCCGTTACGAAATACGGAGATAAATAACCCCTATCGAATTGCATTCCTTCGACTACCTCAAGCGTTGTCTCCATGCTCTTTGCCTCTTCAACGGTAATAACGCCTTCCTTGCCGACTTTATCCATTGCCTCGGCAATAATGGAGCCTATCGTTTCGTCGTTATTGGCGGAAATCATTCCGACCTGTGCTATTTCTTTCTGGTCTTTTATAGGCTTAGACATCTTTTTAAGCTCTTTTACGATTTCGCTTACGGCTTTGTCTATACCTCTTTTAATATAAATAGGACTTGCTCCGGCAGTAACATACCTTACTCCTTCTCTATATATTGCCTGAGCTAATACAGTAGCTGTCGTAGTTCCGTCTCCAGCCGTATCGGAAGTTTTAGATGCTACTTCTTTTACCATTTGAGCGCCCATGTTTTGAAATTTATCCGATAATTCTATTTCTTTAGCAACAGTAACACCGTCTTTTGTGATGGTAGGTGAACCGAATGATTTTTCTATAATGACATTTCTGCCCTTTGGTCCAAGCGTAACCTTAACGGCATCTGCAAGTACGTTAACGCCGTTGAGAATATCGGCCCTAGCTTCCGACGAGAATTTTAATTCCTTTGCCATAATTACTTTATTCCTCCGAATTTAAATTATTAATAAATAATAGTTAAGTTAAATTTCAATAGATATCTCTTAGTTATTCCACTATAGCCAAGATATCGTCTTCCTTCATAATAAGGTATTCCTTATCATCTATTTTAACATCGTTACCTGAATACTTAGCAAATAAGACAATATCATCGACTTTTACGTCCATCGGGATCTTCTTTCCATCTTCTAAAACCCTGCCACCTCCGGCGGCAACTACCTTCCCCTGCATGGGCTTTTCTTTTGCGGAATCCGGAATAATAATCCCTCCCTTAGTCTTTTCTTCTTCTTGGAGCCTTTCCACTAAGACTCTGTCCTGCAACGGTTTAATCTTCATAAGCTACTTCTCCTTGTTAATTATTGTTTTATTTTAATTTTATATATTTTAGTAATTAGCACTTACACCTATTGAGTGCTAACTTTATTTAATATACGCTTATGTTTTTAAAAAAACAATACCGTAATATTTACATATATACAGCTATATTGATGTATTCCAAAGAACAAATCAATATAATGAATATTTTCTTTAATTTAATCGATTTTTCTTTAATTTAATCGATTTATTGACATATTATCATTTTTAATTTTAATAATTTTGGCTTAAAGTTTTTTTACTATATAGCAAAATACTATAGTTTATCTAAACTTACGCGGGGATCGCTAATATTCGGAAATATCTATCAATTGCAGTATGCAGTCGTTAAAACTTGCTTATTTAATAATTACGATAGACCTAATGCTTCTTCGCACATCGTTTTTTTAAAAAGAGAGATAAAAATAGGAGGAATAATCTTGTTATGTTTATAAGCGAGGAAGAACTATTCCGACCTGCGCCTGATATTTGCCCTTCTTATCTTTATAGGATGTCTTGGGTTCTTCCCCTTCAAAAAAAAGAACCTGCGCAATTCCCTCATTGGCATAAATCTTTGCGGGAAGAGGTGTAGTATTTGAAATCTCTAAGGTTACGAATCCTTCCCATTCCGGCTCAAACGGCGTAACGTTTACTACGATTCCACACCTTGCGTAAGTTGATTTTCCCAGGCAAATAGTTATGACGTTTCTGGGAATCTTAAAATATTCTACGGACATCCCCAGGACAAAAGAATTAGGAGGGATTATGCATACGTTTGATACTAAGTCGACGAATGATTTTGTATCAAACTTCTTTGGATCTACTACGGTATTGTTTATATTGGTAAATATTTTAAACTCGTTAGATATTCTCAAATCATAGCCGTAAGAAGAAACCCCGTAAGATATGACTCCGTCTCTAACCTGAGAGCTTTCGAAAGGGCTTATCATTCCGCCCTTTGCCATTTTTTCTATCCAGTTATCGTTCTTAATCATTATCTCTCAGCCTTTTGTAAATTACAATTAATATATTAAAATATAACGGGAGGCAAAATACCGAAACTACCTGCTAATTATCTGATAATCATAAAAAATACCACAGTTCCGACTTATTTTAGAGTATTAAGCTCAAACCTCCCGATATTTTCTTTTTATATAAACATATTTCGGAAATATTAAAATATCCATAAATATATAGAAAAATTTAAACCTATGCAATTTATAAATAAAATCGGGTTAATTAGAACTTCCAGTCTTTTTTATCAGGATGTGCTTTTAACGCCTTTTCCTTAAGCTCATCTTTCGATTCCTTGTGGTTTTCATCCGGAATACAGCAATCTACGGGACAAACGGAAGCACACTGCTGGGTATCGAAATATCCATAGCATTCCGTACAAACAACGGGGTCTATAGTATATATATCCCCTTCAGCGATTGCGCTATTCGGACATTCCGGAACGCAAACACCACAAGCAATACATTCATCGGTAATAGTAAAAGCCATAACAACCTCCTTAATATTAGTTTTTATTGTTATTTATTCGTATATTTTTAAATAGGGTATTAGCTCAAACGACTTTAACACCCTTAAAGGCTTTAAGTCCATTATATGCAGAATTAGAACCCAATTCTTCTTCTATCTGTAAGAGCCTGTTATATTTTGCGACTCTTTCGGAGCGAGCCGGAGCACCTGTTTTGATTAATCCGGAATTCACAGCGACGGATAAATCTGCAATGAAGGTATCCTCGGTTTCTCCCGATCTATGAGATATAACGGCACTCATATTATTTCTTTGCGTCAACTCAATCGCATCCAACGTTTGCGATAACGAACCTATTTGATTTAATTTTATCAAAACGGAATTTATTGAGCGGGAATCAACGGCTTTCATTATGCGACTCCGGTTCGTTACCGTAAGGTCGTCACCTATGATTTGAATCTTGCCACCGAGTTCTTTAAGCAAAAGCGAAAATCCGGCGAAATCATCCTGTGCCATTCCGTCTTCTATGGATATGATAGGAAATTTATCCACATAGCCGGCATACATTTCAACCATCTCGTCAATCCCTAATACCGTTTCCTTACCCGCCTCTTTAAGAATATATTTACCGTCGAAATAAAATTCGCTTGCCGCAGGATCAAGGGCGATAAAAATATCTTTTCCCGGTTGATACCTTGCTCTTTCTATGGCCTCAACTATTAAAATTATTGCCTCCATATTGTTCTGAAGATGCGGAGCAAAGCCCCCTTCATCGCCTACTGCCGTCGGCATATCCTTTTCGTTAAGTAATTTTTTTAATTCCTGGTATACCTCCGCTCCCATTCTAAGGGCTTCATAAAAAGATTTAGCTCCCGCGGGAACGATCATAAATTCTTGAAAATCAAGCATGTTATTTGCATGTTGTCCGCCGTTCAATATATTCATCATCGGAACCGGCAAAACATGCGCGTTTGCACCGCCTAAATAGCGATAAAGCGGAATTTCCAGTTCATTTGCCGATGCAACCGCTGCGGCTAACGATACGGCTAAAATTGCGTTCGATCCAAGGTTGGATTTATTTTGCGTACCGTCAAGATTCATCATTATATCGTCGATGAGCCTCTGCGAATAGCTGTCTATTCCGTTTAGGGATTTTGATATGATATCATTTATACCCTCTATGGCGGAATGAACGGATTTACCGCCATAAGCGGAACCGCCGTCTCTTTTTTCGTAAGCCTCATATTCTCCGGTAGACGCCCCTGAAGGTACGGCTGCCGATCCGCTGATGCCGCTCTCTAAAGAAACTTTGACGCTGATAGTTGGATTTCCCCTTGAATCTAAAATCTGCCTGCCTTTAATCTCTATAATCTCGCTCATTGCAAATAGCCCTCTAAAATTTGCTTAACTTTAAAATAATTATTGTGGTATTATAACACTTTTTTTCGTATTTCGAAAATAAATTTTATTGATATTTGTTTATTTATAAATTATATATTTCTTTCTTTATCATATTTATTAACAATTCCGTTCTCTTTTTATCTCTGCTTTCGGCATAAACTCTTAAAACAGGCTCCGTTCCCGACGGACGCACCAAAAGCCATGAGTCATCTTGATATTCGAACTTAAACCCATCCATAAAATTAGTAGAAATTACCTCTTTTTCGAACGGTACCCTAAAAACGCCACTGTTTAAATCGTTTATCAAGGATTCCTTATCCTTTTTCGGCAAATGCAAGTCTTCTCTTTTGTATGAATATGGATACGGTTCATCGAAAATATCGTTTAAAAGTTCGTTTATGTTTTTTCGACTGACAAGCATAATCTTGAGCAGCATTAACGCATTAAGTATGCCGTCCCTTTCCGGTAAATGGGATGTTATCCCTATCCCTCCCGATTCCTCTCCGCCCATAAATACATCACTGCCGTCTTTTATCATAACGGCGGCAATATGTTTGAATCCTATGGGTACCTCAAACAGTTTCAAACCGTGATTTTTGCAGATATTATCTATGGATTTAGATACGGAAACAGTCTTGACCACGCTTCCCGAATAGCCCTCTTTAATAAGATAATTTAAAATAATAGAAAAAATCTTGTGGGAATCGATAAAATGTCCGTTAAAATCAACGGCCCCTATCCTATCGGCATCCCCATCGGTAGCCAAGCCGAGGGCAAATTTGTTTCCGGCACCCTTTTTTTTAAGAAATGATTTTAACTTACATAAATTATTATCTATCGGCTCCGGATTCAACCCGGGAAAAGACGGGTTAACACCTTCGTTTATTAAATCGCATTTAACAGAAAATCTATTTAATATATCGGATAAATATCCTATACCGGCACCAAACATGGGATCTATCGTAACGTCCAATCTCCTTAAAGTATTACTATCCGCATCGTGTATCGCATCTCCGAAGCCGGTAAATTCTATTATATGTTTTATATAATCGCTTTTAAAATCGGCATATTCGAAACCGTTGTCGGCATAACTTTTAAGCGTATCTGAGTCGACATAATAATTTATTTTTGCGGTTTCTTCATCAAAATCGGGGCCGTTAGCAATTCTCTCTATTTCTTTCACGTCCCGCTCAAGCATAGAACCGCCGAAAGAACTTTTAAATTTTAATCCATTAAACATATACGGATTATGGCTTGCGGTAATCATTATACCGGCGCTGCACGTCTTATTTTTAACGAAATAGGATAAAACCGGCGAAGGACAAAAATTATCGCTCAATATTGTTCGTATACCCGCGGAGGCGAGAGCTTCCGCGGCTGTAATCGCAAATTCTTTGGACAAAAATCTCGTGTCGTATCCTATGGCAACGGTGCCCCGCGAGGCACCCTTTAAATACCTGCCTAACGACAAGCTTATACGATTAACAATTTTAAATGTAAAATTGTCCCCGATAATGCCTCTGAACCCGTCAGTGCCAAAGTTGATTAGAATTGGAACCGAAATCATTTAATTAATAGTGTGCACAAATAATATATCTTAATAAAATAAAACTAAAGGAATTTAAAAATTTTATATAATATGCTATAAAAATGCAAGAAATTTTTACCATCCATATCTATATTTTTAAAAATAAATGGAAAGAAAAAGCCATAAATCTTTATTCTTTTCTATCGCCAATCTAAATTACGATTCAGAGATTTAACGGTGTTATTATCCTCATTTTTCAATAAATGAAACCGGTTACCGCAAATCCCCTCTTTTATGAGTTCTTCAATGTCTATTGACTGCCCATAGCATAAGATACGTGTCCTACTTTTTAATGGTGTGTCCGGCGGGATTTGAACCCGCTGCCTCAGGAGTCGGAGTCCTGCGCTCTATCCAAATGAGCTACGGACACATTGGAAATAAATCGAATATGTAACATTATACACAAAAATACTTAAAATTTCGACCTAATTAAATACTCAGGAATCACCTATGCAATCTCTATGTCGAATACGTTTTAAATCCTCAAAAAAATTAAAACGTGCTATTTTATTAATTTAAATTGGGCGATGCGTCAAAGTAGGGTACAATAAATACATACTAATTTTATATCGTATAATATAATATATGTATAACATATAAGTAATTTTTTATTTTTGGTATATTTATGATGATAAACAACAATGATATGACGAAAATATTAGATGCGAAAGCAACGGAATTTTCAGATATCGTTGAGCAGGACCTTGAGGAGATATTAACTGAGCTTATATCTAATAATTACAAGCGGCATAATGTCGACTTCGAAACCATAATCAAAAATGATACGATGAGAATATGCAATGAAATCAACAAACTTGTGACGGCAGTTACTGCCTCACCGAAAAATAAAAAAAAGATGACTGACTACAAAAAATTTTTGCCGGAAATTGTACGATTGATAAAATTCACCGCTAATTTAAAAAGCATAAATAACGCCATAGTCTTAATAAAATTTAATATCGGTAAACTTTACGGGTATCCTACATTTAAAAAACAGGCGTATATTCCGAATTTTACTCTTGCCGTAAGCTCTTTTTTTAAAGAAAATATTGATATATTTTTCTTGAATGGCGAAAAAGATATAAATGCAAAAAATAGAACAAATATAAAACTAAAAAAAATAATGTACTTAGGTCATAAAATATTAAATGAATTTATGCAAAATACGGTTTACGAAAATAAGGACGATATTAATGTTGCAAATCCCGAAAATCAAGTTATGTATTATTCCAACATAATATCCCTTTTAGAATTGATTTCCATAAACAGTCTCGAATTCACGACCATTTGAATTATTAACCGCTTTTTTTTATTTGAAGCCTAAATATTCTATTTTTCCCTTATATGAATAGCTTACGCCGGATAGCCCGACCTTTATTATAAAAATATCTTTTATGTTTGTTCCGGCATGAACATAGTAAGGTTTTCCATCGATTTTGATCAAAGCAACCTTGCCGCCCGTAAATATTAAAGACGGATGCAGTATTATATCATTGGAAAACTTTTTAATCTTTACGCTATTAAAAAAATATGGCAATACGTCGCCCGAATGACGCGAAGAATCTATCCCGTTATTTTTTACGGAAAGAGCAAAGTGGGAATTGAACTTCATATCCCTTTTATCCGGAAGATTGAATATATCCCTCAACTTGGCAATATTGCCGGCACTGCCCGTCGACCTTTTCGTTACGACTCTGCCTTTTTCTTTATTGCTGAGATGACGGGATTTTACTATATGGCTTTTGAATCCCCCCGATTCGCCTTTCATTAGCCCTAAAATTAAAATTATGACGAAAATTCCGCCAACTGCGAGTATAATCCACTTGATTGTGCCCTTAAAAAGGCTTAAAATACCGGCAACAGTCACTTTGCAACCCCTCTCTCTTTAACTAATCCGATTAGCTTAATGTATATAACGGCATTCATGCCATTAACAGATACTAAAGATATTTTTTTAATCTCTATCGGAAATGCATTAAATGTTTTTAAAAATGAAAATACGATGCCGATATTGTAAATTTTTTTCAACACTATTGTCATATCTTTAAAATTCAAGGATGAATTATTTTCATAGCCCCTTGTGTTTGTTTTAACCTTAATATCAAGACCGCTTTTTTTCAGATAATTTATATACGACAATATCGTTAAAATATCGGTGGACAACCTGTGGTATCCTGCCTTAAATCTCATGAGTTTTACTCTTTTCAAATTGCTCAGCTTAACTTCTAATGATTTTTCTCTATGTGTTTTATTGATATAGACGATATTTAACCTATAACAATCACGAATTAGCGGAAATAGATTAAAACAAAACAAATAAATGACCGATAGAGACAACAAGGCTATCGCAATAGGTTTGCCATTCTCAAATTTTTTCATTTTATGTTTCCGTAAAATTTAATATAGGGTCTTTCAAATTTATCTAAATCGTATGAAAAATGCATATTTTTCAAGGATGACGCGTTTTCTAAAAGCATATCGTAACTCTTGGCAAAACTTCTATATCCGCCAAAAACAAAAGCTGTTCCCTTCACCGCATATATATTTTTTACTTTTGTTATGATGAGGCTTTTTATTTTCATCCCCTTTGGAAAAATCGATATAAGCCTCTTTAAATAAGGGAGAATATAGGGGGACTCAAAGTGTTCATTAAAAAAAGCTTTCCGCCTTTCGTATTTTATCTGTCTTGATAAATAACCGATACTACTGTTTAAAACATTGATTCCCCGACTTTCCGTATATATTTTTTTGTTTACGGATAGAATAGTAAATTGTATTATAATGATAAAAACGATTAATGCCCCCATATAAATATTATTCAGTCTATTTTTTTTAATACGGAGCTCTTTTAATTTAACATTCGGATTTTCGAAATGCGGCGTCTGCCTCTCCATATTATCAAAAAATTCAAAAAAATCTCCCGTATTAAAATTAATTATTCCGGCTTCGGGGAATAATGCGTTGATATTATGATTAAAATCCTCATCGTTGCCGTTTATAAATATTTTTTCTATTTTGACTCCTTTAAAATTCAGTTTGGCTATCAAGAGCGACAAATTTTCATTCAGCATGTCCCCTTTAAAACTAATCACTGGAAATACGCTAAATCCATTTGTAATTACCGTAATTTTATAAATATTTTCTGTTTCTTCGACAAAAATGAATCTGCCGTACTTATCCGCATTCAGCTTTTCATTTAAAAAATTTAAAAATAATATTGCCAAATAATCGTAAGGTATAACGAAATCAATACCTTTTAATAAATAATATTCCTTGATATTAGAGGGTAGACTATAATATATTCCATATTCTTTACTGCCGTTAAAAGCGACAAAATAAGATTTGCTCCCGTAATATTTGCTGAGATATTTAAGGGAACCGGATTTCGTCGCCCGCCCGATATCTTTTTTATAAATCGCGGAAAAATTTATATTTTTGGATATCACGGCAACCGCGGCAACTCCCCCGCCGTATTCGGCCTCATTCGGATTATCATGCGAAAAAACGGATTTGCCGCCGTCGAAGTACTGGTATATTCCGTACTCTTCTATATAAATTATATTCTTAAGCATTTAAAATCATGTTATAATTATTTTTATTTACGCTTATAAACCCAAACCCCTGTGCTCCAAATTTAACGCATTTTAATTCTCCGTATTGGTTTGATTCAAATTTATCAATTTCGGTAAGTAATCCGCCGGTATTTCTATTTCATAGCCGGACGGTCTTATCGGAACATAGTCGGTTACTATATTACGAATTCTGTTCCAAATTTCATATTCGACCATTCCCCTGACTTCGGGGAGATAGGAATTTTGGAATGCCCCATTTATCCATGTAACAGAGGTATAAGAGTCTCCTGCATTATATTTGTAAATAGGAATTTTTTTATCGATGCAATTAAAAACCGAATCATCGGCATAACTCAATATTGCCTCGTCACCCCTCACCGCCTCCACTATAAAATAAAGTTTAAGGGGCCCGTCACTCACTACTCTCTCGTATTTACGATAGCCGAACCTCTCCTTTACGCGGTAATATCTCCTGATATAGCAAGCTGCTCCCGTTATATAAAAATTCTTTCCTACATACGGACCGTAAGCGCCACCGTAACTGCTTATGGCTATAGGATCTATGTAAATTATTTTCTTGCCGTTAACTATGGAACTTCCCGGTATATTATCGCTCACCTCCCTATAGTAGTTGTAATAGTTACCCGATACGCGATTGTCGGCGACCGATATGGTAAGCGCATAGCTTATTTCTCCGGGGGTACCGCTAACGATGCCGTTATTAACGCTGAGGCATATTTTAGTATCGTTTTTAGACTCTATAGTACCGTATATACAATTTGGATAAGACTTACCTTTAATAAGGTTTATTCCAAGTCCTTGAGATAAATAATCTGCTTTTTGAAGGGGCAATATGTTGCCGAACTTTCTCTTATTATTTACGTAAGTGCTTTCGGCGTTTATCAGCGTATTTGCAAGTATGGAGACGTTATTTGCCCTGTCCTCGAATAACGCCCCCTTAAGTGCCGGTATCGACATAACCGCCATTATGGAAACAATGATTATGGAAACAACAACTCCCATTAGTGAAAATCCTTTATTGTTGCCCTTGCCCGCTATAATACCGGCAATGATAAATCGCATAAACATATTCTATCGCCTCCTTCTCCTGCATTTTTCTTAAAAAAGGGTTAAGATTGAGGTTAAAAATCCAACCGTAGTCTTTATAATTTTGCTCAAAAGAGAGCTTTTTACATCGGCATTGACATAACTTATGCCGCCGTTCACATTCGGACTCGTCAAAGTTGAATTGACGGTAACAGCAGAATCGGTATGAGACATGCCGTATTTATTCAATGCAAAGGAAACCTTCGCCGCGTCGGAGCCATAAACAATTTGCCCCGCTGTGCCTGTAATGCCTTCGCTAATTTCCCGCGATACGATATCGGAAGAAGCGGAATATTTCGGCATAAAAATATTTAATTCATTTTTTTTATTTTTAAGCTCTATGCAAATATAAACGCTATTTTCAAATAATTTCTTTTTAATACATTCTTCACCGTTACGAACATAAATGGCCATCGGACTTAAATATGGAGGTTTTTCCCTTTCAAGATCGGCTAAGTCGGCGAAACTCCCCTTGTCAAACAGGTGCGCATGCTCCGCCTTTACGATTAAATCTGCCGTATCTACGATATTTTGGGCCTGCTTGTTATAAATCTTACCCTCGCTAAGTCCATAACATAATTTTAAAAAAACGCTTGGATTAAAAACGACAAACCATGACGATGATAATAGCAGTAACAATATAAGATATCTCATAATGATCAAAGGATTAAGGTTTAATAAATACAGTTATTATATTTTTTTAATTAAAGGTAAATGTTAAATTTCCATGAAAAATAGAATTGTTGGCATTAGCGGCATTACCTCCGAATAAATTACTTAAACATGTTCTCCCGCTACCTATATTAAAACCGGTACCCTCGTTTGCGTTAACGCCCGAAATAGAATTTTCTAAAGAATCACATATATTTAGCGCCTGTGCATTGGTCATCTGCGGAGCGACTATGCCTATGACGTAATCATACCGTCCGGGACTTGCATTGGTAGCAATATAATAACTTTGCACGAAACCCTTATTGGGAGGGGTTACGTCACTCGCATTAACGGTCCACGACGCAGGAATCAAGTTATTATCCTGCATTGCATGCGGTAACGTAATGCCGGCAGGGGGAATAATACTCCCCCCGTTTACCTGCACATACGAATTGACTGCCGATTCGAGCTTGGAAATAGATTGGACCGCCGCCGTAACGTTAGAAGATCCGATAAGTCCGTTGTAAACCATTAATCCGCCGGCAGACAATATGCCGACGATGATCATTGCTACTATGATTTCCATTAAAGTGAATCCTGATGCGTCTTCTCTCACTGTCATATTTTTGTTCCTCCCCATAAATGCTTTTTATAGATGAAGTTAGATAAATTTATTCATTATTCTTATTAATAACTCCCCGGCAGACTAACCATCCCCTGTATAAGCGGCAAAAATAACGAAAAAAACATCAAAAGTAAAAAGAATACCACGGAAGCCATGACTAAAAAGAACAGCGTCTTGGTAAATAAGTGCATGGCATAACTAGACTTTTCTTTAAAATCCTTGGACAACCTCAGTATGGTATCCGGCAAAAACCCCCCTATCTCCCCATAACCTATAGATTCTATGACGTCTTCACTTAAAAAATCCGCATTGTCTAAAGAATCCCGCAAGGTAAAACCGCTCATCAAGCAGTTATATACCAAATCAAATTTATATTTAAAATACCTCTTTTCCGTATTGTTTCTAAAATAATCGAACATGACGGTAATTGTGAGTCCCGATGAAATCATGAGGGAAAACCTGTAAAAGAACCAGCTGAGATAATTGTAATTAAAAATATTTCTGACGGTCGGAATATTTAAAAACAGTGCCAGTAACCTTGATTTTATTTCAAATAGATCAAAAATTATTATTGTAAAAATAGAAACGGCTAAAACTATAATGTATATAAATATGCTTTTTATATAAGCAAATAGCCAGATCACGTATTCGGTCGAAGACGGTATTCGGGAAAACTGGCTAAAAAACGAAGCAAATGTCGGAATTATATAGTATAAAAATACTGTAAATGCCGTAAAAAGCAGAAAAAACAGAAATGCAGGATAGGCCATCGTCCCTACGACATTTTTTCTATATAAATCTTTGGCATCGAAGAATTCCGAAATTTTTAAAAAGACCTCGGGGTAATTACCGGTTGAAGCCGCCAAGTCGACTAAAGATAGGACTAATTCTTCAAAATAATTAACCTTAAAAATTTCCCCCAAGGTATATCCTTTCCCTAACATAACCGTGCAATCTCCGACAAGCTTTCTACGGTTTTTTATTTTTGCCCGCCTGTGATCATCGTAAAGCCACTTTACGAGATATATAAATTTTTCTTTCCGTTTTTTATTTGTTTTTGATTCCTTACCTTCCTTTTTATTTTTACTTATATAATAAAAAGCCTTGCCGATAGAACCGACCGATTGCGCAAGTTGATGAAGCTCGACAAAAAATACGGAAAGTTCTTTATCCTTCATTCCCGCATTTTTAATCGGATGAAATATATTTAAAAATATATTGGGCACCACAAATGACGACAGATAACCTTCCGAGGCTAACCTGATTCTGACATCGGACGATCTTTCCGCCTGAATATTTTTTATTAGAACACATCCTTCCGGACCATAGTACCTTACTAAGAAATTTTTCATAATGACATCGCACCCTGAATTAAGAACAGCGTAAAATTAATTTGAAAGATTAAAATAAGTCTCCGGATCTATCTCGCCGTTTATTAACTTTTGAAACGCTTGAATTTTTAACGATTCAAAGCCGGATAGGTTTAGTAATATTTCTTCCAATTTAGAATGATTAAATAAGACGGCCGAATCTTTATATATTTCCTCCTTCACGGCGTCGTTAAACTCTGCAATTTCAATAATAGGCTTCCTTTTAGCGTACCCTGTCCCCCCGCAATCGACGCAATTGTTTTTGCCCCCGACATATACCGAATCTAACCCCAAGACTTTATCGGATTTTATAAAGTCATAGCTTGCTGAAGACAGCATATCGATACCGGATTCAAATCTTTCCTTCATGGCATTTCTATATAAAGGCGGTAATTTTTCAAAAGAAATCTCTTTTTTACAGGAAAAACAGAGCGGCGTATAAAGTCTTTGAGCCGTTACGAACCTTAAAAGCGAAAAAAGCTGTAATAAGTCGACGTTCAAAGACTTAAACCTGTTAAATATTGCAAGAGAACAATTGGCATGCAGCGTAGTAAGAACGAGATGTCCGGTTTCCGCCGCAATTAAGGCATATTTTGCTGTTGTCTCGTCTCTAATCTCACCGACCATCATTATACCCGGTTCGCTTCTCAACATGACCCTGATAGCTTCCTCGTATCCAAAATTATCCGATATATTCATCTGAGTTATATTTGACTCCCTAAGTTCAATCTCAACCGGGTCTTCTATCGTAATAATAGATTTTTTCTTTTGGGACAAAAGTTTCAACATCGCATAAAATGTGGTAGTTTTCCCGGAACCGGTCGGTCCGGTAGAAATAATCAACCCATCCGGATATATATATGCCTTTTTCAATAATTCCGCTTTACGGTCTGAAAATCCGATATATTTAAAATCTATAACTTTATTAAGGCCGTGAATTCTCAAAACGGCTTCAAATAACGCCAACTCTTTATCTAACTTGGAAGAAATAGGTAAGAACGCAACCCTGATATCAACCTTAACGCCCTTATAGAAATTGGAAACGAATATAAACTTAGCATCTAATCCTTCGCCTTTCTTCAATGTTGCCTGGCAGTGCGCAGCTATGATATTTATTATTCTTTGACCCGACTCCATGCTTAAAACCCTTATAGTTTCCTGTCTTGCATCTGTATCCATTATTACCGCGTAAAAACTTTCCGAACGCTTAATCCTTAAATTAGGCGAACCTTTTAATAAGGCGCTATCTATGGCTTCATCCAATATATCTTTTTCCGAAGAACCGGATTTGCTGATAAAAGTACTATTAAGGGCTCCGTAAATCTTTCTTTTTGTCGATAATCCTATTTTAAATCCGGCCAAATTTTCATCAAAAGCCATTTTCTCCGAGAGGTCTTCCGTAATCTCGCTGCAAACTATATAGTTATCGTCGCCTCTTGTTAGAATTATTGCGGGAATACTATAAAGAAAACTAAATCCAAGCCTTTCATTTTCGTTTTTATTTATACAAAGGCCGCATAATTCTTGAAAAAATTCCTTACCTGAATCCTGAACTAAATAATCTATTATATCCACGTCATTTACATAACCGCTTTCAACAAGTATGTCGCCCAACTTCTCGCCGTTTATAGACTGCACGAGAAGCGTATCCTTTAATTGTGAATCCGTCAACTTTCCTTTTGATATTAAATAATCTCCGATTCTCATGAGTATATTATGGAATAATTTTAGGTGTTAGCATAATAAGCAAGTCTTCTTTGTGACTTCTATCGTTTATCGATTTAAATAAATTGCCGATTAGCGGAATTTTAGACAACAGAGGTATCCCGTAGCTATTTTCAGTTTTATCCGTAGTTAATATCCCGCCGACGAGTATAGTGGAGCCGGATTTTACGTTTACCGTATCGGCAAAACTTTTGGACTCTATTACGGGATTGCTAAAACTTGACCCGCTAACAGAGAAAGACCGATATCCCGTGATGGAATTATCTATCAAGCTTAATGTAACCGAAACCGAATCGTCTTTAAAATTAATATGCGGGGTAAATGATATGGAAAGCCCTGTCTGTACCTGAGATATAACCGGATAAGTTTCCGTCTGAGACAAACTCAATGCCATTGTTCGAACACTTGAGACGTAAGGCGTGATAGTTCCGGAAGATATTAATCTCGTCTGACCATCCATCAGTATCAATCTCGGTTGGGATATAACGTTGACCGAACCCTGCATTTTAAGCGCACTCAGAATAGCGGCGCTATTGCCGGAACCGGTGAATCCTATGTAGGGGGCGTTATCATTGATGCCATTTCCAGAAGCAAGCCGAGCGGAAATAGAAACCGCATTTATCCCTAATGCGTCTGCTTTAAACACCTTATTAAATAATAAATTCCAGTTTACGCCGGTCTGAAATCCCCTATTTAAATTTACATCTATTACTTCCACTTTTAAAAAAACCTGTTTAGAGAAAAATTTGTTGATACCCTTTATATAACGAGATACCTCTTCTACATTCGATACCCTGCCCTTAACCCATATAACCCCGTCTTTTCGATTGATAAAATATCTCCCTTCTTTTGCGAGCATTACTTTTATGTTATTTGAAACAATATTGTAAAGACTGTCGGATTCCGATAAGCTCAAAGAAAGTGAGCCGGAGGGGTCAGACGGAGTCTTGACGCTTCCGGCAGTGCTATCGCCGTCTTTTATATTGCTGCCGCCTCCAGAACCTGTTGCCGCTATGCTGTTCGAGTTATTATTCTGAATATTCATTCCCGTCATTCCAACCGTAGAGGAAAAAGAGGATAATAAATCGGAAACGGGTATATGAAAGGTTTTTTCTTCTGCTACATAGACAATTATTTCTCCGTTTTTGTAAACATATTTAAAACCGCTATCTGTTATAAGCCCGTTCAAAACTTTATATAATCTAGTATTTTTAAAATAAACCTCATTTTTTAATTTATTCGGAAAACCGCGATAAAATATTATTGGGATCCCTATTTCACGAGACAGAAGCATTAATGCGGATTTTACATTTCCGTCACCGGATAGTGAAACCCTCTGCTTAAGAAAAACCGGCATAATAGTCCGTTTAATGTCGGCTTTATGCAAAAAACTATTACCGCTGCGGTTTCGGTAATTATATCCGCCGCTTATGTTGTTTATTGGAATGACTTGCGGCTTTTTAAGATTTATACCGTATTTTTTAAGCAACATATCGAAATTTCCGTCTTTATTCCCCTGCATTGTTTTACCGTAAACAAAATTTGAATTTATATTAAAAAATAAAAGCTGAATAATACACGACAAAATAATAATCGTATTAATCTTGATACTAAAGGCATATTTAATATTCATAAAATTTTAATCTTAATAATTAAATATTTATTATTTTTATTTTTAAATCTTTATGGCTGCCCTATAGTTAAAATTATACGATTTAAATATTTCTGTATTGTGAAAATTATATTTCCTTTAGATTAAATTTTTATTAAGATAATATTACGAAATGCCTCCGGAGGCATATTTTGAAGGAATTTAGAAGGTTTTTATAGCGAGTTATACGGATGGCAACAAGGTAATATAAAAATTTAACGGGGTTAAAAGATAATTGCAACGACACATTTTCTGTTATCTTGACATGAAAATGAAACAAGGGAGGCAAAATATTTGTATATTTTTTACGCTTTTTAACTCAAATCCAGGAAAACCAACCCTGGGGTAATACGGTAATAATACCAAGCACAACCATTATCACACCCAAAATTCCTACGCTGAAAAGCGCCGGTTTAGAATAAACATAATTTCCGAGAATCTTTTTGCTTCCCGCAAGCATTATTAAAAAACCGAGAATTATGGGAAGCACAAATCCGTTAAATGCCTCGACATCTACCATTATAGTCACCAAGGGAAGCCCGGGGATCAAAACGAGCAGGGCGGAAAAAAAAATTAAAATGACATATACGAAGTAAAATGCCTTAGCTTCGCCTAATTTATGGCTCAGGCTGTGTTTATACCCCCACGTCTCACCGGCTGCCCATGTAAAAGACATAGAAACAACGAACGCGGCCAACAGGCTTGAAGTGAAAAGCCCTATTGAAAAAAGAAGGCCGGCATAATTTCCGGCAAGAGGTATTAGCGACATGCCGATTGCTTTAGCGGTAGAGGGCACGATATTGGCCTTAAAAAGCGTTGCTGCCGTCATAACTATTACCGCTATCATGAGAAGTTGAGTCAGTATGCTGCCTATCAGGGTATCCGTTTCTGCAAGTTTGAGGTCTTTTCTGCATAATTTTTTTTCCACGGTCGCACTTTGCTGATAATATATCATCCACGGCATTATGACCGCGCCGGCATTTGCCGCTATAAGCCATATGTATCTTTTATCGTTCAACGGCTGTTTACCAAGTAATCCGTCAAAAATAATTTCGTGAATATTTGGATGGACAAAAAATGCGGCAGGAATGAAAATGAGCGTGGATAGAGCAAAAATAAGGGCAATGCCTTCAGCCTTTTTATAGCTTCCTGTAAACATAACTAAAAGCAATACTAAAAAACTTGCTCCAACCGTAAGTATTTTCGGTATTCCAAATATTTCTCCACTTGCTGCGATGCCTGAAAACTCTGTTATTAATGCCGAAAAAACGACAAGAAAAAGGGTAACCGTTGCAAACATCGCCCATTTTTCTCCGTAATATTCGCGTATAAGCTCTCCATGCCCTTTTCCTGTAACACATCCTAATCGCGACGTCATTGATTGTATAAGATACAATATCGGAATTAAAAGAATTTGAAGCGGTATCAGCTTATAGCCCCATTGCGCCCCGGAAACACCTGCCGTTGTTACCGACCCCGCATCCATATCCGCAATCATAACGATAAAGCCGGGACCTAAAACCTTAAAAAAATGAAAAAATCTATATAAAGACCTTTTGCCTAATATTGAAAATCTATATTTTGATTTTTTTTCCTCTTTATGTCTATGTCCTCCGTCTCCTTTCTCGACATCTTCGCTAATCTCGGCTGTTCGTGAATTTCTCATTAGAGGTTGAATGCCCTTTATGTATTTATTTTGATTTTATCGATGATTTGTTATTTATATTGTAATTTAATCGTCTTTGACGAATACATTATTGATTTAGTAATGTATTCTTACTTAATTATTATTTATTTCGACAAGTTTGTCAAGATAAAATTTAACGGGAGTTGTCCAAATATTGAAAAATAAATTTTTTATGATATACTCAAAGCATATATACGGTAATTTTACTTTTGTGTTTTTATAACGTAGCCATTTAAATTAAAATATAAAAGGAGGTTGAATTATGAAAAATATTGTTAAATTTGATCCTTTTTACCCTATAAGAAATGAGTTCGAGAAAAGTTTTTTTGATTTTTTTAATCCGGTTATAAGAACTAAGGTCGGCTATATCGAACCTGAGGTGGATGTCTTGGAGAAAGATGAAAATATAATAGTTAAGGCTCAAGTGCCGGGTATCCCTAAGGAAAATATTAATATTGAAGTCAACGAAAAACAGCTTATTATAAAAGGAGAGCATAAACAGGAAAAAGAAGAGAAGAGGGAAAATTTTTACCGCAAAGAGATTCAGTACGGTTCTTTCTATCGAATTATAGACTTGCCTGCCGAAGCGGAAAAACAGAGCGCTACTGCTTCTCTCAAAAACGGGGAACTTGAAATAGTGCTCAAAAAGAGTGCAGCATCCTCGCCGAAAAAAATAGAAATAAAATAGAAACAAATATTTAAAATAAATTGTTTACGAATATTTCAGGGGAAAATTCAGATATTTCATCTGGAGATTCCCCTGTTCCAACAAATCTTACCGGCAAATCTAACTTATGTATAATGTCTATAATTATTCCCCCTTTAGCCGAACCATCCAATTTCGTCACTATAACACCGCTGATGTCGATAATGGCCTTAAACTGCTCAGTTTGAACTACTGAGTTTTGCCCCAAACTGCTATCTATAATTATTAGGACCTCATCCAGCTCGCTGCCGAACGATTTTGAAGCAACTCTTTTTATTTTTAACAGTTCTTCCATCAGATGTTTCTTATTGTGGAGTCTCCCCGCTGTATCTATTAATAAAAGATCAAAATCTCTATCCTTTAATCTTTGAATGGCATCATGAGCAACCGATGCCGGGTCCTGGTTCTCTTTTCCGGATATTACCTCAACACCCGTTCTGCGTCCCCAAATTTCCAATTGTTCCTTTCCCGCCGCCCTAAACGTATCGCATGCAGCAATAATAACTTTCTTGCCCCTTTCGGTATAGTACTTGCCTAATTTTCCTACGGTAGTAGTCTTACCGACCCCGTTGACTCCGACAATCATGAAAATATTTTTTCCGTTTTTCACTTTAATTTCCGGAAAATTTTTAGAAATTTTACATTTTATTTCATCCCTCAATACTTCTCTAATGATAGCCGGGCTTGATTCTTTAAATCCCAACATTCTTTTTTTAGCTCCATCGGCTATCTCCGATGCCGTTCGGTACGATATATCGGATAAAATTAGTGCCTCTTCTATTTTGTCTAAATCTTCACTATTAAGTTTACCGGAACTAAAAATAGCGTTCATCTTGCCGGATAACCCTTCTTTTGTTTTTTTAAGGCTTCCGGCTAAACTTTTAAACTTTTCGAATATTTTCATCTTTGAATTTTCCTTTAAATTTTAGGATATCAATTTTACTTATGTTTGTAAGCGCTTGTTTAATTCATGGAAACGGAAACTATACCCGAAATATCCGGATGTCTCAATGTGACCCCGAAAATATTTTTTCCTATTTCCATAGTCTTTTTATTATGCGTTATCAAAACTACCTGCGAATAATTAGACACCTCCGTTATTAACCTGTTATATCTGGCATTATTTGCATAATCTAACGGTGCATCTACTTCGTCTATTACGCAAAACGGGGTTTTCTTCACGAAGAATACGGCGAAAAGAAGGCTTACCGCCACCAATACCCTTTCGCCCTGCGACAAAATATTTATACCGGAAAACTTTTTTCCCGGTATCTGCACATTGATCTCCATGCCCGAGAGATTATTCTCCCCCTGCCCGTCTTCTTCATCCACCGTTTCTACTTTGCCCTCGACATTTAATATATCGGCATGACCGCCGTCAAATAAAAATACGAAAAGTTCGTTAAACTTTTGCCTTATCCGTGCAAGGACGGAATTAAATTTTTCCTTAGACGCCGTATCAAGTTTATTAATTATCCCCTGCAATATCTCAATGGAACTTTCAAGATCTTTTTTTTGCTTGTTTAAAAAGTCTACTCTCTCCAATGCTCCGTTATATTCCTTGGTCGCATTCATATTTATATCGCCTAAATCAATTATTTTTTTATTAAGTCCTTCTATATTCAGCCTAATATCCTCATCGTTTATTTCTTCTGCAACGGGAATAAAATTTTCATCCTCTGCCGAAAAATCAATGTAAAGGCCGCTTAAATTCCTATCGGAATCTAATTCCGAGAGTTTTTCTCCATTAACCTTTATGCGCATCGACACTGATTCTCTCTTTCTCTCTATATTTAATTTTTGCCTGTTCGTATTTTCCATATCTTTTTCCATATCGTTTATATTGTTTTTCAAATTTTCCAGATTAATCTCCATATCATGAATATTACCATCTATAGCTTTGATAGATTCGTTTAAAATTAGAATATCATCTTGCTTGACGGACAGACTGCGGGTCATACGCTCAAGTTCCTTCTTTAATTCTTCTTTCTGTGCTACTAAGGATTTAATTCTTTTATCATAATTAAGCATGTCGGAATCTAAATCGCCAATCTGTTTTTTTAAAAAATTAATACTTTGTTCCGCCGAATTAATCTCTATTCTCAATTTCACTTCGTCTTCTTTCGCTCTATCAAATTCTGTTTCGAGGTTCCGTAAATTCTTTTCTATAATAACCTTTTCGTCCGATTTCGATTTTAGTTTGTCTTCAAGAATTGCAATTTCTTTATTTAATCGTTCTTCTTCGCCGTATGCCGTTACTTTTTCCGTTTCGAGACTATTCGATTCTTTTTTTAATATGCTAAGCCTATCCTTGGACTTAATTATCTGACTCTCCAAATATTTGATATCGTTTTTTATCGTTAGCTCTTCCATTTCTTTTGCCTTAATATCTTTATCTATTCGAACTATTTCAAGGCTAAGCTTGCTTATCGCCGACTGTCTCTCGTTAAATAATAAATCTTCTCTATTAAATTCGTCTTGTTTTCGTGCCATCAGTTTTTTGTATTCCGATAGTTTCTTTTTGTTAAGAAGTAAATTTTGGCTTTCTATATTTTTATCCCTGCCGCTTATGATAAGTCCGTTAGAAAAAAAGATAGTTCCGTTGTCGGTTATAATATTAACCTCGGGGAAAAAATCCTTCTCCTTTATATATTTCAAGACGGTTTCAATATCTTTAGAATAATAAAAATTCATCCCTATATCTTCTAAATCTATTTTTCGTGAACTAAACGATATTGTATCCGCCAACGGAACGACGTCTAACTTTTCGTCGACTTTACCAACCCCATTTTTACCGTTAAAGGGCTTACTGCGCCTCTTATCCGGAATAAAAATTTTTATTTCTCCAATTCCGTTATCACCTATATAGCGCAATGCTTTTTCGGCATCCGCAATATTATCTACAAAAAATGACTCAAGTATCCCGCTTGCACTTTCCCACACGGCGTTTTCAAATCCTGATTCGACTTCAATTAAATCCGATAGGGGATGAATTTCATAATCCCTCGCGGCATTCAAAAATTTCTTCGCACCCTCTGAGAATCCTTCGTGATTATCTATAAAATCGGTAAGTTTAGATATGTCTATATCTATTTTCATCAGCTCTTTTTCCACGCCGTCTTTCCTAATCTTGCATCTACTTAGTTCGTCTGATAATTGCGATAAATTTTGGCTACAGTTATGATGCTCCCTGTTTAGACCTTCAATGACGACGGCTATATTCCTCACTGCATTAATTTTTTCGCCCAAAGCATTCTCGGCATCGTTAACCTCCGCAGAAATTTTTATTATAAATTCCTTTGTGTCGTTAATTCTTGTCTCGATGTTTTTAATGTTTTTGCCGTTAAAAATTAATTTGTTGTTATGATTCTGAGAGTTTTCAAGGATCTTGAAAATTTCGTTGCCTATGATCTTCGCTTCATCTTTGATTTTTACGACAAACGATTTTTTATCCTCAGTCAATTTTTTTAATATATTCAGCCTTTCTTGCAGTTTTTTGATATCAAATTCTTCCGAAATTAATCTATTTTTGAAACTTTCAAGCTTAAGGACGTCCTCGTCTTTCAATTTATTCTGCGCTGTTATATCCCCGACCTTTTCCAAGATTTCGGACTCTAAATTCTTTGCGGCCAAATTGCCGTATTCTACAGCGGAATTAAGCTTCGTCAAGTCTATCACGGTTTCATTTTTCTCATTCATTCTATGCTTATATTCCGCCTCCATAATATCAAAAGACGCCTTTGAATCGGTTAGGCTATTTAAAACTGAACTACTTTTCGCGGATGTAGCCGCCGACTTTAAGGAATAGAGATCAAGTTCTTTGGTATATTTATCTATTTCTATATTTATTTTTCTTTTTGTCCGATCATATAGGGCAAAAGCATACCGTTTTTTTTCTATTTCGATCCTTTTATATTCTTCCATTTTTTTAGAGGCTTCTTCTAAAAGAGCAAGCCGGTTCCCTACCTCCCCCAATAGATCGCCAACTCTCAACAAATTCAATCTAGAGGCGCTTAACTTCTTTAATGCCGTTCTTTTTTGAACCTTATACTTTGTTATTCCGGAGACTTCTTCAAAAAAAAGTCTCAAATCGCCGGGTTTATAATTTAAAATAGTATTGATTTTAGACGAATCCATTATGGAATAGTGTCTCGACAAACCGCTTTCGTTAAAAAAATCGACATATTCTTGATAAGGGACCGAAATACCGTTAATCCTGTATTCCGTATCTTTATTTTTAAAGTGCCTCCTTTCGACCATTATTTCTGAAAAATCTTTATATCTAAAATTAGCCCCTGAACTATTATCAAAAACCCCTCTGCATAGGGCTACGGACGATTGATTTCGAATGTTTGAGCCGTGAAATACTATATCGTTCATATTTTTAAGCCTTAAATCTTTTAAATTACGCTCTCCCAAAATAAACCTTATTGCGTCGACGATATTTGTTTTGCCGCATCCGTTGGGACCTATGATTACATTAATACCTGAATTAAAGGGTATTCTAATCTTATCGGGAAATGTTTTAAACCCGAATAACTCTATAAATTTAAGATTCATAATTATTTTCCGAGAAAGCGAAACATGTTAAATTAGATATGGAATAAATAGAAGAAACGAATGTACTCATAATATAATTGGACAACTTTACAGGCATAATACCATATTTTTTTGATAATTCCATTTCAAAACTAGAGAAATCGCCCTCCGGACCTATAAATATTCCAATTGAAATGTTTTTCAGGCTAAAATCTAAGGCCATGAGATAATCCTTTAAAAAGACGTCGGTCTTTGGATATGCTATTAATTTTAATCTGAAATCTTTCACTAATTCGAATGAATCGGATAACGTTAGCGGTATGTTCACCACCGTAGAAAATTTTTTTCCGGCAATAATCATTGCTCCCTTGGAAATTTTATCCCATTTAGACAATTTAAAATTTATTTCTTTCTCGCTTTTCAAGCTAATCGACCTTTCAGTAATTACGGGAAAAATATTATTCACCTCAAGTTCGCAAACCCTCGCAATAATTTGATCCATTACATGCGAAGTAATAAGAGGCAAGAAAAGCGAAATTTTTGCATTTCTTGCAGGATAAGTTTTTTTTGATATTAATTTTACGTTAATATCTTTTTGAGTAATCCGGACTATTTTTGCAGAATATACGTTACCCGAGCCGTCGTATAACTCGATATTATCGTCTATTTTCCTGCGAAATGCCTTAATATGGCCGGCTATAGATTTTAAAACAATTTCGTCTCCAAAACAGCTATCTATTTTTTCTCGTATATAAAATCTATTATGCATTGCGTCATGAATATCGAACTTAATCCTTAACAAATTTAAGATAACAACCCAAAAAATCACATTTTTTAATGCTTTCGACGAACCGAAAACCCTTGCCGGCAATAAATTCTTTATGGGAGCGTACGTATTTTTCTTTAACCCTTAATTTCGGCTCTTTAATCGACAAAAGACCTCCATGTTTTAAAGTGCGTAACAGCTCTGAAACCGCCTTTTCTTTATCACTTACCTCATGAAAAGAATAATAACAAAAAGCAAGGTCTATCGCTTCGTCTTTTACGGTATTTAAATCGGAAACATCCTGAATAAGAAATTCTACATTTTTTAAATGAGCCCGCTTTTTTTTAGCTTTCTTTATCATATTTTCTTGAACGTCTATTGAAATAACAAATCCGGCATCACCAACGGCATTAGACAAAAACTCCGTTACAAATCCGCTTCCACAGCCTATCTCAAGTACTTTCATTCCCGGTTTAACGCCCATAGGGATCATCTTTCTATCCATATTTTCTAAAATTCTCCTAAGCTTGTTATCGATAACAAACGAAAAGACCGCCGGAAATAGTGAGAAAGCTTTTAGTTTGTTTGTCAACATACACCCCCTTCGTAACCGTTTAAACGGCTTGAATGCCATTTCCATGCAGAACCTATAATATCTTCAATATTATATTTCAATTCGAACCCGAGTTCTCTCCTGATTTTTTCGTAGCTTGCAATCAATACGGCAGGGTCACCCTCTCTTCTTTCCGCAAATTTTATATCCAACGTTATTCCGGTTATTTCTTCTATCTTCCTAAGCACACTTAAAACAGAGTACCCTTTTTCGCAACCAAGATTATAGGTATTGCCTATACCCCTTTTATTCTCTATCAAATGCTTGACGGCAACTACGTGAGCATAGGACAGATCGCTTACGTGTATATAATCCCTTATAGCCGTCCCGTCTTCGGTCGGATAGTCGTTACCGAATACCGTCGCCCTTTTTTTGCCGGATGCGATAGATTTTAATACATTGGGTATAAGGTGTGTTTCGGGATTATGGTCTTCGCCTATCATACCTGATTTATGTGCCCCCGCCGCATTAAAATACCTCAGCGATATATAATTAAATCCATACGCATCCCTCATGCTTTCAAGCATGTTTTCTATCACGGTTTTCGTAAAACCGTAAACGTTTATAGGTGTAATAGGACTTGCTTCGACTATGGGGACCCTGACCGGTATGCCGTAAACGGCGGCAGAAGATGAAAAAACTATATTATTCACTCCGTTTTTTTTAAGAAATTCCAGGAATATAATAGTTCCCGATATATTATTTTTATAATATTCGACGGGCCTTTTCATAGATTCGCCGACAAGACTACGGGCGGCGAAATGAATAACTCCGCTTATATTATGTTTTTTAATTATATTTTCCAGCAGATTTATATCTGAAAAATCACCGTTATATAGCATTATATCTGCCTTCGTAAGCTGTTCTACGGCGTCAACCGCCTCTTTGTGCCCACTATAAAAATTATCCAAGGCTATAACGGAGAACCCGTTTTCTATAAGGCTTATAATCGTATGGCTTCCTATGTATCCTGCCCCACCGGTTACTAGTATATTCATTGTATATTTCCTTTTTATAGCTTTTCCGGAAATGCTATTCCCGCGGAAAGGACTATCTGGATACCTTCTTCTACCTTAAGTTTCGTCTCTATTATGTCTTCTCTTTTAGCAATTATATTTATACCTATATAAAGATGATTTGTAGGAATATATACGACCGCATAATCATCCTTGCCGTCCCCGTCGATTCCGGTATATGAGGTTAGAAAACCGAAAATAAATTTATCGCCCCCGTATCTGACTAAAACAAACTTTTTAAATGAGCTTTTGCCCGGAGAAAATATATCGACCCACTGTTTTGTAGATTTATAAAGTAGATTTACTATCGGGATTTTAAGCATCACGTTCTCATATAAACTAACAATCGCCCTACCCACCCAATGGGTTACGAGAAAACCGGAAACGAGTACTAACAAGAATAAGAGAATTAATCCGATATCAGGTATATATACGTGAATATAGCGCTTTATAAATATAGAAAACGGATTAAATATCCTGTTAATTTCCCAGAGAAACCACGCTATTATAAAAACGGTAATAGCACCCGGGATAATAACCGTCAATCCGGCTAAAAATCTATTTTTTATGCCGCCTGCAAATGTTTTATACATTTTCATCATCTCTATAAAAAAATAAAGCGCTTCCTCTTATATAAAAAAAGCGCTTTTAAAAAATATTAAATAAAATCTCATTTTAGAGACTTAACATAGGCGCTTAAAGCCTCTAAATCTCCCTTCGATAAGTGTCCCTTAAGTGCCATTCTGACACACATGTCTATTTTCTTTTCAAACGTCGTATGCGCATGTTGTTTCTTAAACATCGCCGTAAGTCCTTTAACGGCATTTTTTATCGGCTTTATAACCTTTCCCTTGCCATGCATATTTATATAGGTACCCACGCTGTAAACGTGACAAGAGGCACATGAAAGTCCGTTGGTCCCTATACTCTTCGAAAAAAACAGCCCTTTACCCTTAATTATCAGCTGTGCGTTATTGGACATAGACGAAGTATCTGCATTTGCGGAAGTAGCTATTAGAGTGCCGACCAAAAACAATGAAGCTAAAATAAAAATAACTGCCGGAAAAAAATTTTTCATACAACCTCCATTGAATAACATTAATTATCTTTAAAATGATCTATTTTTAGAGACGGCATATCTTCTACAGTAAACATTATATATCTAAAATGAGATTTTTCAAGCAATAAAATACCCTATGTCGTTGCAGTATTTTTTAACGGCGTCCTTCCATGGCCTCAGCTCTATATCATAATCCCTTTTAATTTTAGAATTATCCAATACGCCGTAAGTCGGCCTTTTAGCCGATCTTAAAAACTTATCCGAAGTTACCGGAGATATTTCACAATTAACCCTTTTAAAGACACTCACTATTTCAATGGCAAATTCATACCAGGATGTCTGACCGGAGTTGGTTAAATGATATACTTCATTTTTAAAATTATCCTTCGTAATGATTTTAAATATAGCATAAGCTACGTCTTTAGTATACGTTGGGCAACCGAATTGATCGGCTACGACTTCTACTTTTTTACGGCTGTCTGCTAATTTCAATATCGTATTTACGAAATTTTTTCCGTTTTTGCCGTATAGCCATGAAGTCCGCAATATTATATAGCTTGCTCCTGATTTTATTAACGCCTTTTCTCCGTTAAGTTTTGATAATCCGTATTCGTTAATAGGCTTAGGGGCATCGTCTTCAAGATAAGGCGACCTTTTTGTCCCGTCAAATACATAATCGGTACTTAAATGTATTATTTTAGCACCTAAAATTAAAGCCGCATCGGCCAAATTTTGAACACCGATATTATTAACCGCATTAGCCTTCTCTTTTTCCGTCTCTGCCCCGTCTACGTCGGTATATGCGGCACAGTTTATAATATAATCGGGGCTAAAGCCGCATAATGCTTCATGAACTCCCTTAGAATCCGCTATATCTAAATTTTTGGAGTTAAAATTTTTGATAAGGAAACCCATCCCTTTAAACACCGCATTCACATCTATGCCCAACATTCCGGTCGAACCGATAAGGGCAATCTTTATCATCAAGAAACCTCACCTATATTCATACATTTTTTTATAATATTCCCTATAATCCCCGGATAATATCTCCTTCCACCAATTTTTATTTTTTAAATACCAGTTTACCGTATATTCTATCCCTTTATCTACGCTGTATTTAGGTGAAAATCCCATTTTCGAAGCAATCTTAGAAAAATCCATAGCATACCTTCTGTCGTGTCCCGGCCTGTCTTTTACATGCTTTATTAGAGAACGCGACCCGTTAAGCCTATTCAATATATGATTTATTATATCTATATTTTCTAATTCGGAATCTCCGCCGATGTTATAAATCTCACCCGGCTCCCCTTTTTCCAATATCAAGGATATTCCGGCAATATGGTCGGCAACATATATCCAGTCTCTAACATTCCTTCCGTCGCCGTAAAGCGGTATATCTTTATCATGCAACGCATTAATGATAGTGAGAGGAATCAGTTTTTCCGGAAATTGATACGGCCCGTAATTGTTGGAACATCTTGATATTAAAACCGGCATATCGTAAGTGTGAAAAAAAGACATAACCAACATGTCTGCGGCAGCCTTTGATGCAGAATAGGGACTGCGCGGTGCGAGCGGCGTAGCCTCGCTAAATTTTCCCGTCGAGCCTAATGAACCGTAAACCTCGTCGGTCGAAATCTGCAGGAATCTTTTAACATTATGTTTGAGAGATAATTCCAGCAGGTTTGCCGTTCCGTCCACATTGGTTTTAATAAAAATCCCCGGAGTCATTATAGATCTGTCTACATGTGATTCCGCCGCAAAATTAATTACGCAGTCTACATCGTTTTCGTCGAAAACTTTAGATAATCCTATATTATCCGCAATATCCGTCTTATAAAACCTGTAGTTCTTCGCTCCATTCGGAATATTTCCGGGATTTGCCGCATACGTTATTTTATCAACGTTAATTACCGTAATTTCCTCTTGCTTGTCCAAGACATGTCGTATAAAATTCGAACCTATGAACCCGAGACCTCCGGTTACAAGATATGTTTTCATAAGATACCTTAAAATTGAATCCGTTAAATTGTCGTCAATTAACGTCGTCAGCCGTCAATACTCAAAATTTATTGCTAAAGCTTGGACCGCTCATCGTTAAGCCGGACTTTGACGCCCCGGGCGAAATCATATTGCCGAATCCGTATGTCCCTATACCTCTAAGTATTATACCAAAGGAAAATGCCCATTGGTGAAAATACGGCAGATTCATATAGTCGGCTATGAAACCTATGCATCCGTTTCGATAAGTTATGCCTATTGAATTAGATATATCTTTGTGTATCGTCAAATCTATATTTTCCGTAGCGTTTATGCTGAAACCGTCTATAATATCCAATTTCGCAGACAGACTCGCATATGAAAGTGTGTTAAGGCGGGTAATAGCCGACACGGTTTGCGGAAACAAGTTTAAATCGGTAGAATTAAACTTGTTTAATGTAGTAAGATACCCCTGAATATCGTTAATTTCCGTATAACCTATCCTAAAAGAATCCCCCCTGAAATCTCTTACCTGCGAGTTAACGTTATAATTATGGAATATATAGTTGTAATCGTCATAGCTTCCATTGCCGAATATATACACATTCGGCACGGGATGTACTTTAATTCTGGCAATGATATCAGAGTTTGCATTATCGTAGTTAAAATAGTTTATCGGATTTATAAAATTGCCGGAAATAGAGTGATACTGATACAGGCTGAATCTCAGTAGGTTATTCATGCCTTTGTCGGTATAACTTTCAAGATTAAAATTAAATCCGTATTTAAATGCACTTTCCGGGGGGATATAATCGGTCTGGCTTATTAGTGGCGTGTCGGACTGATTGACCGGCTTTACGAGATTGTAATTTATATACGGCGTTAAAAACGCTAAATAACCGTCATTCTTTTTAGAAGAAGTGACATAATCGTTAAAAAGAGTAGCATTGCTATCCACAGATGCATAGTAAATCCGCCTGTTCTTATCGGCATAAGAATCGCCGGTATATCCGTTTTTTATATCATAATAACCCGTATACCTTAAGCCCGCTTTCGGAGTTATATGAATACCGCTTATGACATTAACGGGCATATAAACCGACGGATACATATCTATCCTGTCGTCGCTAAGATATGCGGCGCTCCTGAAAACATTTATGGATGAGTGCAAATTAAAATATAGCGGATTATTCAAAAAATACCCTATCTCCGACTCTCCGTCCAATGAAATGGAAGGATATTGGTTAACCGTGGTATAATTCGGAACAAATATGTTATCAAATCTTAAAAAATTTATTCTGGCAGAATAACCGTCAAAATTATCCGTTACGGAAAAATTAGACGACAGCCTATGCTTCGTCATCTGGTAGACATTTGTAGAAAAATTAGAGTAAAAAGCATTATCGGAAGGTACGTTAACGTTGGCCTTAATAGCTAAATTATTCAAGAAATACATATTATGCGAAAACAGAAGGTATCTCGTTAAACTATGGGACTTAGAAAAACTTTTTCGGTTGTCTCTTTCATGCATATAAAATCCGTAAATAAAACCGTGAGAGTGCGGACTAAGGCTATATCTATATTTTAGTGAATTTCCGAAACCCAAAATACTGTAATAATTCAGATAATAAGTCAAATCCTGCGACCTTCCCAGATCAAAATAATATCCGGCACCGGCTTGAAACCCTCTGATGGTACTATAGCCCATAGTAGGAATCAAAAGCCCTGAAGATTTTTTTGTCTTGATGGGCGTAATCATAATAGGAAGATAAAAAACCGGCACATTATGAATATAGAAAATAGAATTAAAGGAGTAAGCATAGTTTCCCTCATATATATCGGAAAATCCCGAGTATATTTTCCATGAAGGGGGCTTTCTTCCACATGAAGTCAAGTAGCCGTCCTTTACCTGATAAAATCCATTACCCCTGTGATAAATTTTCTTTCCGTAAATATATATATTCTTATTAAGATAATGTATATGAGAGCTATATATGGTTCCGATATTACTCTTTAAATGCACCCTAATCTCTTTAGCCTTCGTGATCGTACCCTTGGAATACATTATAACGTTTCCCGTGGCAACCGCTAAATCCGTCTTATAAAAATAGGTTACCCTGCTTGCGTTTAAATGAAATGTTTTGCGGGTTACCGTTACGTCTCCCGTAAAAATATATGTATGTTTATTTTTGTTATAAACAACCTTATTTGCAGAAATATATATGGGCATTTTTTGAACGGCATACGATTCCTTCATGCCGTAAGAATAAAATATAACGGAGATGCAGAGACTAAATAATATAACGGCTAACTTTCTCATAAACGACCCTTAAAATAAATAATTAACTAACGACGGTTCTTTTAAATTCTCCCAAAAGGCGAAACGAGCCGCAAACAAGAAGGACGTCATCCTTGTTTTTATTACGAACCGCCGATTCCAATGCATCTTTTATACTCTCGAATATAAACACGTTTTTAAAATAATTATGATTTTTTAAAAACGTGTTTAATTCCTCTTTACTTAGCGCCCTATCGTCGTTTAATGCTATAAAATATAATTCTCCGCTTAACGACGATAATCTTCTTAAAATAGTCTCATAATCTTTATCCTTCATAACTGCAAAAATAATTATAAAATTCCTATTCGAAAAAACCCTGCGCAATGAAAGTATAAGAGATCTGATGCCTTCGGGATTATGAGCCCCGTCTAAAACAATACAGCTGTTTTTATGTTTTATTATCTCAAATCTTCCTTCATTGTAGAATTTTGATATCCCTTTTCTTGTAAAGTTTTCATTTAATTCCAGGTTTAAACTGTTTTTATAATACTTGTTCAAAATCTCCGCCGAGAAGATTCCGAGTCTTAAATTATATTTTTGATACAATGCCTTATTGTTCAATTCTATATTTTTTATTCTTAATTTTAAACCATAATAATCATAAAAATCTTTTTTCTTAAATATTTTAACGTCATCCGCAGAAAAATATGCCGCATTTAAACCTGAAGCATATTCTCCTATAATATTTTTTGTCTTATTTTTTCTATCTCCAGAAACGATAATAGAGTTTTTTTTTATGATACCGGCCTTTTCTAATGCAATTCTTTTAAGAGAATTTCCCAGAATATTCTTATGGTCCATCGCCACATTCGTAATTATGGAAATAAGCGGTTGTTTTATTACGTTAGTCGCATCTAATCTTCCCCCTAAACCGGCTTCAATTATGGCTATATCAACCTTTTGTTCAAAAAAATACTGAAAACACATTGCTGTCGTAAGTTCAAAAAAAGATGGGGTACTTAGCCTCTTGAAATCATCGTTTACTAAGATAATATCTTGAAAAAAACCATCAAGTCTTTCGATGTCACTATCTTTTATTTTTTCATTATTAACGGTTATTCTTTCGGCAAAAGCCGTTAAATGAGGAGAGGTATATAAACCTACCCTTAGACCATGCTCTTTTAAAATATTGGACAGCAGCATACTGACGGAACCCTTTCCGTTAGTTCCAGCTACATGGATCGTTTTCAACCGATCTTGCGGATTACCTGCATAACGCAACAGCACTTTTATTCTCTCAAGACCTAAATTCATAAAAGAACCGCCTGCATTATAAACCGTATCTAATCTACTCATTGACGAATAAGAATCAACAGGTTTTTTAAAATGTCCTTTAAATCCTTTCTTTCCGCTATCATATCTATCATTCCGTGTTCCAAGAGGTACTCTGATCTTTGAAACCCTTCAGGAAGACTCTGATGGATGGTTTTCTCTATGACTCTGGGACCGGCAAAACCTATTAGGGCTCTCGGCTCCGCAATTATGATATCTCCGAGGGTAGCGAAACTTGCCGATACGCCACCGGTTGTCGGATCGGTCAAAACTGATATATAAGGAATTCCCATTTTGTTAAATTCAGAAACGAGGGCGACGGTCTTCGCCATTTGCATAAGCGAATAAATTCCCTCCTGCATTCTTGCTCCGCCGGAGGATGAAAAAATTATCACCGGAAGCTTATTTGAAATAGCGTATTCGAAAGTCTTCGCAATTTTCTCTCCCACAACCCTCCCCATAGAACCGCCCATAAAGTTAAAATCAAAAATAGAGGAAGCTACCCTAATGCCGTAAATCTTGCCCTCTCCGGAAACTACCGCATCGGAAAGCCCTGTTTTTTCATTATCTTCTTTCAACCTATCCTTATATTTTTTTGTATCAGAAAAATTAAGCAAATCCAACGCAATTATATCTTCGAAAAGCTTTTGAAAACTACCCTCGTCGAATATTACTTCTATTCTCCTATCTGCTTTAAGCCTAAAATGATAATCGCATTTTGGGCAAACCTCAAGGTTTCTTTCTAATTCCTTTTTATAAATAATCTCACTGCAACTGGGACATTTAATCCACAACCCTTCCGGTATATTAAGTTTCCCCTGTTCCTTTTTTTTGCCTTTTGTTTTGAATAAAAGCATATCATATTGACCTATAAGCGAATAGATTAAATTAAAGACAGGATGTTATGCCATGTGAAAATTCGGCTATTTTTTCTAAAATCTTGGATTTGTCGTTAATATTGCTTTCTATAAATTGGATAATCTTCGAACCTATTATTACGGCATCGGCATATTCTTTTATAGCTTTTGCCTGTTCTCCGGAGGAAATTCCAAAACCCACTCCAACAGGAATAGCGCTTATGCCTTGAATATTTTTAACATTGGAACAAATCTCGTCCGGCAAATTTTTTCTTGCCCCCGTGACCCCCGCAACGCTGACATAATACACAAAACCCTTGGCATAAGACAGTACATACCTCATTCTATCTATTCCGGTCGTGGGAGTGAGTAAAAAAATTTGATATATTTTCTTTTTTCTTATATATTTGTTAAATTCATCACTCTCTTCGGGGGGTAAATCAACAACCAGAACGCCGTCAACTCCGGCATCCGCGGCATCTTCTGCAAATTTGGATCCCATTACGAAAACGGGATTATAATATGTAAAAAAAATAACCGGTATATCCCGATAGGCTTTGAGTCTCTTTATAAAATTAAAGGCATCTTCCATGGAAATTCTGTTCTTTAGCGCCCTTTCGTAAGATCTCTGTATTACCTTTCCGTCTGCCATAGGGTCGGAAAAAGGGAACCCCAATTCTATTATATCGGCACCGGCGTCTATCAATGTTTTTGCTATCTCCAACGATGTCTCGATATCCGGATCTCCTATGGATATAAACGGTATAAAAGCCGTCTTATTTTGAGATCTCAATAAATTAAAAATATTATCTATTTTGTTTTCTTTTATCATTTTCATATTACCTGTGTTTATTCCCGAGCGAAAGATAATCGGAAACAGTATGCATATCCTTGTCTCCTCTACCGGAAAGGTTTACAATAACGGTTTTTCCTTTTATTTGTTTCTTTATTTTTTCCAAATATGCGATTGCATGCGCACTTTCCAGCGCCGGGATAATACCCTCGGACTTGCACAACATTTGAAAGGCGGAAACAGCCTCCGCATCCGTTACGCTGTCGAAAATAATCCTCTTTTTATCCGCAAAATAACTGTGTTCGGGGCCTACGCCCGGATAATCCAATCCGGCCGCAATTGAATGGGCTTCGGATATTCTTCCGAATTCATCCTGAAGGAGATACGTCTTATTCCCGTGTAAAACCCCGGGTTTGCCCCCGGAAATAGAGGCGGCATGCTTTCCCGTGGAAATCCCTAAACCGCCCGCCTCCACGGCGTACATATCAATGCTGTCGTATTTTAGAAATGGATAGAATAACCCCATGGCATTACTTCCGCCCCCTATGCAAGCTATCAGGATATCCGGAAGTTTATCAATCTGTTTTAAGACCTCTTTTCCTATAACCGACTGAAAATCTCTGACTATTAAAGGGTACGGGTGAGGACCGGCAACCGTACCTATCATATAATATGTGGTTTTAACATTTGCAACCCAATCTCTTAACGCTTCATTCATGGCGTCTTTAAGGGTCTGCGCCCCTGCTTCTACAGAATTTATTTTAGCGCCGAGAAGTTCCATTTTAAAAACATTTTGCTTCTGCCTTTCTATATCCTTTTTGCCCATGAATACTTCGCACTCTATGTCAAAAAGGGCACAAACGGTGGCAGTAGCGACACCGTGTTGACCGGCTCCGGTCTCGGCGATAACCCTCTTTTTCCCCATTTTAACCGCAAGTAAAGCCTGTCCTACGGTGTTATTAATTTTATGGGCTCCGGTATGATTTAAATCCTCCCGTTTAAGGTATATTTCCGATTCGTAAACATCGGAAAGCCTTTTTGCATAAAATAGCGGGCTAGGCCTGCCAACGTAATTTTTTAAATAATAATTAAGCTCTTTTATAAAGGCTTTATCATTCCGTATGCCTTTGTAAAAATTCTCCAATTCTATAACGGCAGGCATCAATGTTTCGGATATATATCTTCCGCCGTAATCACCGAAATGACCTTTTTTATCGGGCAATTTCATATGCAGCCCCCTTAAGATTTCTAAAAAATAAAACCATTTTGTCGTAGTCTTTTTTGCCCGGTATACCCTCTATTTTTGAGGAAAGGTCTATGCCATAAGGTCTTATGGCTTGAATAATATCTTTTATATTATCCGGACCTATTCCGCCGGCTATAATCAAATTTTTAGGATTTATATTTTTCAAAAGATTTAAATTAAAAGAGGAACCGGTTCCTCCATATATACCTCGCCCTGCAAATGTATCGACAAGCACATTAACGCCGGCATTTTCGTAATAAGAAATTTTTTCTATATCTTTTTCTTTTTCTATATGTACCGCTTTTAAAACCGCATTTTTGCCTATGCCTAATTCTTCTATGTACTCTAAGGATTCCGTCCCGGATAACTGAATTATATCAATATCCGTATTATTCATCAGCGCTGTAACGGTTTCTATGCTCTCGTTTACGAAAACACCTGTAATTATAACATTCCTCTCAACCGACAAGAAATCTCTGCAATATTCTTTTTTATCCCTTCGAAGTTCAAATATGATCCGCTTGGCCTTTTCAGGCGAAACGAACCTCTTAGACTTTTCGTAAAAGACAAAACCTAAACTGTCGGCACCGCATTCCAATGCACTGCGGGCATCGTCCAAATTGGTTATACCACATATTTTTATCTTAGGAACGTTAAACGTTAAGCGAGACATTAAAATTTATAAATAATTATTTATAGCATAAGGAAACAAAAGATCCTTCAATGTTTTAGAGGCATCTTCCGACTTAACGACTGCTTCTCCTATAAGAAAAGAGTTTATCCCTCTTTTCATCAGCATCTCTATATCTCCCCTGCCGCTGATACCGCTTTCCGCAACGATTAATTTGCCGGGAGGTATTTTTTCGGCGATGGCGGCGGTTTTAAACAAATCGGTCTTAAAAGTTCTTAAATCCCTGCTATTAATACCTATAATCTCGGCATTATATTTATACGCCGTCTCCAACTCATTCTCATTCGATATCTCCGTAAGGACATCCAACGAAAGTTCGTCTGCAAGCGCAAGAAGTTTTTTGTATTGCACCTCGGTTAAAACTTTAAGTATTAAAAGAATTGCATCCGCTCCTATCATTTTTGATTCAAAAACCTGAATTTCGTCTATGATAAAATCCTTTCTCAATACGGGAAGTTTAACGGATTCTCTCACTTTCAGTATATCTGACGAACTACCCATAAAAAATCTCTTGTCCGTAAGAACCGATATTGCACTTGCGCCGCCTTTTTCATAGGCGACGGACATCTCATCCGGCTTATAATTAAATACCATCTTTCCTCTAGAAGGAGAGGCTTTTTTGACTTCGGCAATTATACTGCAAATTCGGTAAGATACAGCCTCACCGTTAGATCGCGGTTTTAATGCCCCCCTTAGGCTTCTTAATCCCCTAAAAACACCATATGCTTCGGCTTTATATTCGGATTCGTTTATAGATGCCTTAAATTTTTCTATCTCTATTGTCTTTTCTTTTAAAATATCGTCTAAAATCATTTTTACCGTTATATTAATAACACTTATTTATTAGAAATCTCAATAAGATTTTTTAGGGCATTTAATGCATCGCCGGATTCTACTGAACGCCTCGCCGCGCCAAAAGCATCCTGCAAATCATTAACCGCACCGGAAACCAAAATTGCGAATCCTGCATTTAAAATTGCGATATCGCTCTTTGGACCGGTATTACCCCTTAAGATATCATATATAATTTTCGCACTTGAATCAACCGATAATGATTTAAATTCGTTCGGCGTAAAAAAATTAAAACCGTATTTTTTCGGATTAAACTCAAAATATTTTATGCTGCCCGCGTCTAACTCGTAAATATCGGTTATGCCCGATAAACCGACCTCGTCCATGCCGTCCCTGCTATGCACAACAAAAGCCCTCCCGATATTAAATATCTTAAGAACCTCGATTATTTTTTCAGATAGACTTCTGGAATAAACCCCAATTACCTGTTTTTTTACGCCTAAGGGATTAGTTAACGGACCCAGTATATTAAATATTGTTTTAAATCCCAATTCTTTCCTTACCGAAGCCGCATATTTCATTGCCGTATGAAACTCAGGGGCAAATAAAAACCCTATATTCGCATACTCTATCGACCTCAAAACCCCTTCTGCGTCTAAAAAAATATTTACTCCGAGCTCTTTTAGAACATCGGCGCTTCCCGATTTAGACGAAACGGCATAATTTCCATGTTTTGCTATTTTAATACCTGCGCCGGCTGCAATCAAAGCGGCGCAGGTGGATATATTAAAAGTATTCCCGGAATCCCCTCCGGTTCCACATGTATCTACCGGTCCCGATTTAATTTTATTTCCCAAAGATATCTTTACGGCATTTTCTTTCATTGCAAGCGCCGCACCCGCTATCTCGTCAACGGTTTCTCCCTTAATTTTCAGGGATGTCAAGAGAGAAGCTATTTGAGCGTTGGTCAGTTCTCCGCTTAGAATCATATTAAAGATATCAAACGATTCATCTCTGCTTAAATCGCGGCCGGATAGAACGCATTCCAACAAGTCTTTAATAAAATATTTCTCCATTTGATTTATTAGTTTGTCTCCCTTTTTATCGGCATACCACCAAATTGTACCGCTATATCGATAAAAAGTTATTAATTATTTGCTTTCCGCATGAAGTGAGTACCGACTCGGGATGGAATTGAACGCCGTAAACTCTAAAACCTTTAATTTCTATACCCATAATTTCGTTATCGTCCAAACTCGTAGCGGTTATTTTTATAATTTTCGGAAGATTTTCTTTTTTTATTACAAGAGAATGATACCTCGTCGCATTGAACGGATTTGATATATCTCTATAAATAACGGAGGAATCGTGCTTTATAGATGAAACCTTTCCGTGCATAATGTTTTCCGCCCTTATTATATCTGCACCGAACGCCTCTCCTATAGCTTGATGTCCCAAACAAACCCCTAGTATAGGCGTCGTAGAATGAAAATTCCGAATAATATCTACCGTAATTCCCGCCTCAGAAGGTGTTTTAGGCCCCGGCGAAATGACTATCTTCTCGGGATTCATTTCTAAAATATCCGAAACCCCCAAGGCATCGTTTCTGAAAACCAAAACGTCATATCCTAATTCGCCTATATACTGCACTATATTATAGGTAAAAGAATCATAATTATCTATAACTAATATCATGATTTTTTAGTTAAGTCTATGCGCAAGATTAAATGCCGCCATTAAGTGTCTCAATTTATTTTCTGTTTCCGCAAATTCGTTTTCCGGGGTGGAATCATATACTATACCGCCGGCAGCCTGAATATAAGCCGCTCCTTTTTTAAATAACGCCGTCCTGATAGTTATGCAAAATTCCATTTTCCGGCAACCGTTATCTTCTAAAAAATCGAAATAGCCTACGCCCCCGGCATATACCCCTCTCTTTGAATTCTCTAACTCATTTATTATTTCCATAGCCCTTACTTTCGGAGCCCCGGTAACGGTACCCGCCGGATACGTTGCCTTAATTAAATCAAATGCGTCCAACCCGTCTTTAATCTGAGACAAGACGCTCGTAACTATATGCTGAACATGAGAATATTTTTCGATATACATGAGTTTTTCAATCTTAACGGTTCCTTTTTCTGAAACCCTCCCTATGTCGTTCCTACTTAAATCCACCAGCATGATATGTTCCGCTCGTTCTTTAGGGTCATTCAGCAGTTCGTCTGCAAGGATATCATCGGATGCAGAATCTTCACCCCTTTTTATGGTACCGGCGATAGGCCTCGTTTCGATGTCGCGGTTCGTAAGTTTTACTAAGTTTTCTGGGGATGAGCCTGCAATGACAAAATCACCGATCTTGAGATAAAACATATAGGGAGAAGGATTTATAAGCCTAAGGGCGCGATAGAAGAGAAAAGGGTCTGGCGGATTGATGATTTTTTTTCTGCGAGATACCTGAACCTGGAATATATCTCCACGAAGTATGTATTCTTTGGCGGATAAAACATTTCTCTCAAATTCGTTAAAATTCGTTTCGTCTTCTACCTCTATACCGGAATTTTTATCGTTTTCGTCTTCTTTAGATTCGAATTTCCTCTTTTTAATAACTCCGGATATCCTGTCTATCCTTTGAAGCGTCGATTCGTAATCTTTTTTCAGCCGTTTTCTGTTTGAATTATCTCTAAACAAAAAAGATATTATCTTAATGGCCTGATTTAAAGCGTCATAAACAACTATATCTCTGGGGAGCATAAAGAAAAGATCATATACATCCGTAATATCGGCTTTTTGCGGAGGCAATTTTTCGATAAGACCATTTATTTCATATCCTAAATAACCGAACAACCCTCCGATAAAATCTTCCGACAATCCATTCTTATACAGCTTAAAATGAGACAGAACCTTCTTTACGTATGAAAAAACATCTCCGTCCAAATTTTTAAGGCTTATACTTGAGGGAAATTCAAGTTGATAATCGGTAAAATTATCAATGCTAAGTGCGTCTCCTCGAAGACTTATCGTTAAAAACGGGTTCAAGCATATAAAGGAATACCTTCCCCATTTTCCTATGCCTTCCGTACTCTCGAAAAAAAACGCATAGGACTCCCTGTGGAAAGACGAAAACATCGATATCGGAGTTTCCATATCGCCGCTAATTTCATAGACAACTGGAATGACATTGAATGCTTCCGGCGTGTTTAAAACATCCTCGTAATTTATAATAGGCATAACGTAGGGATTATATCATATTTTTTTTCTTTATCATAGTCGTTCAATACCTACTTATAAATCGGCTTATCCTTTTTCTTTCGCGACAAACTCGATGAACCCTATAGGACTGGCATCGCCCGCCCTATAACCGGTCTTGATTATTCTAACATATCCTCCCGGTCTATCTTTAAATCTCTGCCCCAAATCTTTAAAAAGTTTAGTAGTCGCTTCTTTATTTCTTAACTTTGAGAATACGGCTCGCCTTCTAGCCGTAGTGTCTAATTTCCCCAGCGTAACAAGTCTTTCTACGTAGCCCCTTAAAACCTTGGCCTTAGGTAGGGTTGTTTCTATTCTTTCATGCTCTATAAGCGAAGAGGCCATATTTCTAAGTAAAGCAGCCCTATGCGAAGACGTTCTATTTAGTCTTGTCTTAATTTTTCTATGACGCATTTTAACCCCTAAATATAATATTTGACAAATTATTTCTCTTGTTTTCGTATAGCCACATCATCTACCTTCATCCCAAAACCCAATCCCATAGTAGATAAAACCTCTTTTATCTCATTAAGAGACTTCCTGCCGAAATTCTTTGTTCTTAACATTTCTCCTTCGGTTTTTTGAACCAACTCATTGATTGTTTTTATATCGGCATTCTTAAGACAATTTGCAGATCTGACGGAAAGCTCCAGCTCATCTACGTTCTTAAACAAGTTCTCGTTTAAATGATTTTCCGACAGCTTCTCTGCATCCGGTTGCACCTTTTTATCCGATAGTGATAATTGGTCCATTTCTCCAAATGTTGCAAGGACCGAAACTTGTTCTTGTAGCATTAAAGATGCGGAAGTAAGAGCATCCTCCGGGGTAATATAACCGTTTGTAAATATTTCTATTACGAGTTTATCGTAATCCGTTATCCCCCCGACTCTTGCATAGGAAACATCCATGGTAACCTTTTTGACCGGTGAAAAAGAAACGTCTAAGAAAATAGTCCCTACAGGGGCCTCCTCACGGGAATTAAGTTCGCTGGGTACATATCCTCTGCCTCCGACGACAAGCATTTGAGCCTTAAAACTACCGCCTTCGGCTATCTTTAGAATCCTCTTCTCTTTGTTTACTACCTCAATGTTTTGCGACGTTTTAATATCCGAGGCATAAACATCGCCTTCTCTGTCGATATCTATATATGCCGGTTCGGGCTGATCGGAAGTAATGTCAAAGTCGATATCTTTTAAATTTAATATAATCTCCGTAATATCTTCCACAACTCCCGGAATAAAAGTAAATTCATGTGACACACCTTCAATCTTAATCTCGGATATTTTATATCCTACTATTGATGACAAAAGAACCCGACGAACGGCATTGCCAATGGTAATACCAAGACCTCTCTCCAACGGCTCTACCGTTAATTTTCCGTAATAATCGGTATATGTTTCTTTCTCGAATTCTATCTTCTTTGGCTTAATAAGCGAAAGCCAATCTTTTTTCATATCGCCTCCGAAAAAATTTTATTTGACGCTTATTTAGAATAAAGTTCTACTATAAGCTTTTCGTCTACCGTAGACATGATTTCATCCCTTTCCGGAATCGCTTTTAACGTGCCCTCGTAGGCATCCGCATTCAATTCGAAATATTCGGGACACGATCTTCTCGCGGCAGACTCTAATGAAGTTTTTATGACATCGTATTTTCTACTTTTCTCGCGAACAGTGATCCTATCCCCCTGTTTCAAAACAAATGAAGGGATATCTACCTTTTTATCGTTAACCAAGAAATGTCCGTGCGCAACTAAGAGTCTTCCAAGCTTGCGAGAAACGGCAAATCCTAACACATAAACAGCATTGTCAAGCCTTCTTTCCAATAGAGAAATCAGGTTTTCTCCTGTAATTCCGCTCATTCTTTCTGCAATTATATATGTCTTTTTAAACTGTTTTTCCATAAGTCCGTAAGATCTTTTTAGTTTCTGTTTCTCTCTGAGCTGCCCTCCGTATTCGGATAATTTTCTCCTCATATTCTTATGCTCTCCCGGAGCATATTCTCTCTTATCGTATGAACACTTATCGGAATAACACCTATCTCCTTTTAAAAAAAGTTTTTCGCCTTCTCTCCTGCATAATTTACAAACTGCACCACTGTACTTAGCCACCTTTTCACCTCATAAATTTCATAGCTTGCTTAACTTAATAATTATAATTTTTAACGTTTTAAAGATTTAAACCCGTCTTCTTTTCGGAGGCCTGCATCCGTTGTGAGGTATGGGAGTAACATCCTTTATTAACGTAATATTAAGACCGGAACTCTGAAGAGCTCTTAATGCAGATTCCCTGCCTCCGCCCGGACCCTTTATATAAACTTCTATATTAGAAACTCCATAATCCGATACCTTTTTTGCCGCCTGTTCGGCAGCCATCTGCCCCGCATACGGGGTGCTTTTTCTGGAGCCTTTAAATCCGCTTGTGCCTGAGCTCGCCCATGAAAGAACGTTTCCGTTTAAATCAGTAATACTAACTATAGTATTATTAAACGTCGACCTTATATGAGCAATTGCATTTTGAATATTTTTCTTCTCTTTTCTCTTCTTTACCGCCTTTTTTTTTGTGTTAGCCATTTATACCTCGAATAGGTCCTAAATTAAAAATTAATTTTCTGACTTTATTTTGTCTTCGCCGTCTTTATATTAATTGAAGATTTCCTATGCCCTTTCCTTGTTCTTGCATTAGTTTTAGTCCTCTGCCCCCTTACCGGCAAACCCCTTCTATGCCTCAATCCTCTATAACTGCCTATATCAATAAGCCGTTTCACGTTCATCTGTATTTCTCTTCTTAAATCTCCTTCTACTTCATATCCGTTATCTATTATCTGCCTAATACTGTTAACTTGGATATCGGTCAGTTCTTTTGTCTTGATATTTATGTCGATATCGGCTTTATTTAAAATCCTAATAGATAACGACCGCCCTATACCGTAAATATAAGTCAAGGCAATTTCAATTCTTTTGTTTTTTGGTAAATCTATACCGGAAATTCTCGCCATATTGCCTCCCTTTTTAACCTTGACGCTGCTTATGTTTAGGGTTTTCGCATATTACTCTTACGACTCCCTTTCTTCTTATAACCTTGCATTTACTGCATATTTTTTTTACCGAAGATCTCACTTTCAATTTTAACTCCCCTAATATGTGCCCTGTTAAATAAAACACACATCGAAATTATTATCATTATTTTATAAATTATTTCCCTCTAAATACGATGCGTCCCCTGCTTAAATCGTAAGGCGACAATTGAACGGTCACCTTATCGCCGGAAAGAATTTTAATATAATGCATGCGCATTTTTCCGGATATATGAGCCAATACCTTATAGCCATTTTCCAATTCAACCCTGAACATGGCGTTGGGCAACGGCTCAACAACCGTCCCTTCGACTTCTATCAGATCCTCTTTGCCTGCCATAAATTTTCCTATGTTAGAATTTGCGGTCCTTCTTTAGTTACCACGACGGTATGCTCAAAATGAGCGGAGAACCCTCTATCTTTAGTAATAACCGTCCACCTATTTTTCTTAACCCTCACTTTATATTCAAGCTCATTTACCATCGGCTCAATGGCTATTACTAAACCTTCTTTTATCAAAATATCGTTCCCTTTAACATAATAATTCGGAACCTGTGGGTCCTCATGCAATTTAAATCCGACTCCGTGACCTACAAAATCCTTTACAACCGAACATTTATTGCTTACTACAAAATTTTCTATCGCCAAAGAGATATCGTTTATTTTATTACCGCAAACCGCCTTGGATATTCCAATATTCAAGGCATTCTCGGTAACACTCATAAGATCCGATGCCGTATTTGAAACATCCCCTACGGCAAGAGTAATCGCCGCATCCGCATAATAACCCTTATAATAGGAACCAAAATCCAAACTAACTATGTCACCGTTCCTAAGTCTCCTTTGAGAAGGAAAACCATGAACGACTTCATCGTTCACAGATACGCAAACAGAATACGGAAACCCGTTGTATCCCTTAAATGCCGGCGATGCGTTTAATGACGCCACCAACTTTTCCGATTTTATATCATATTCAATTGTTTTAATGCCCGGTTTTGTAATACCGGATAATTCCAATAATACCTTCCTTACGATCTGCCCCGCAGCTTTTATCCCTTCGATATCTACTTTATTTTTAAGGTTTATCATCTATTGCTTATATATTGGAAATAATCTCTGCCTCAACCTCTTTTGGAGCTTTTTCTCCGTTAATTTTAGTTATCTTGCCCATTTTTTCGAAATAATCCACTAAAGGCTGCGTTGAATTATGATAAACATCCAATCTCTTCTTGATAACATCTAATTTATCGTCATCTCTCGTTATCAACTGCTCTTCACAGTTATCGCACAATTCATCCTTTTTGGGAGGATTATATTTCATATGGTAAACATCTTTACATTTTGGGCATATCCTTCTGTTAGTAAGTCTTTCATATATGGTTTCATCTTTCACGTCTATATAAATTATCCTATCTACTTCCAAGTCGAACTCTTTTAGCATTTCGTCAAGTAGAGAATTTTGAGATAAATCCCTTGGAAACCCGTCAAACAAAAATCCGTTTTTCCCAATGTTTTGTTTAATATTAGCCTTTATCATTTTAGTAACAAGTTCGGTAGGGACAAGTTCCCCTTTATCCATATATGATTTTGCAATCGCGCCGAGTTCGGTTTTACGCCCGACATTGTCCCTCAGAAGATCGCCGGTGGAAATAAGAACAAAATCCTTATTACTTGCAATATTCTTAGCCTGGGTTCCCTTACCTGCCCCCGGAGGACCTATTAAAATATAAATTTTGCTTTTCATCTCTTTTTCCCTCTTTATTATTTAATATTATATTGTTGACCCATAAAACCGGGGCATTCTTATTTTTTAGACGCTTTCTTAAGCAGGCTATCGTAATTCCTATATAGCAAATGAGATTGAATCTGCACTATAGTATCCATAGCTACTACTACTACTATCAAAAGTCCCGTACCTCCAAAATAAAACGGCACATGTATCTGGTTAATCAAGATGGTCGGCAATAAACAAACTAACGAAACATATATCGCTCCGATAAACGTAACCCTGTTTAAAATTCTATCTATATATGTAGCCGTCGATTTACCCGGTTTAATTCCCGGAATGTTACCGCCGTATTTACGTAAATCATCGGCAACATTATCCACTTTAAACGTAATAGCAGTATAAAAGAAGGCAAAGAAAAAAATCAATATAACATAAATCGCGTTATAAAGCACTCCTGCAGGATTTAAATATCTAGATATGCCCTCAAATATAGGTATCTTAATAAAATTAGCAATAGTAGTAGGAAACAGAAGTATGGACATAGCAAAAATAGGTGGAATAACGCCGGGCGTATTCACCTTCAACGGAAGATAGCTACTTTGCCCCGAATATAATTTCCTCCCTACCATCTTTTTCGCATACTGCACGGGAATGCGTCTTTGTGCCGATTCTACGAATACGATAAACCCAATGACTAAAATCATCATTGCGACAATTAAAATCAATAACATTATATTGAGTTCGCCAAGTCGCACCATCTTAAGCGCATTTATAAATGCTGCGGGGATAGCCGCAACGATACCGGCAAATATTATAAGAGAAATACCGTTTCCGATTCCATGCTCCGAAATTTCTTCGCCTATCCACATTACAAATACGGTTCCGGCAGTAAGGGCTATAACGGATATAACCATAAAACTCAAGCCCGGATGATTAACTACCGGCAAACCTGACGGACTCCGCATAACCTCGATTCCGTAGGTTATTCCCATAGCTTGAAACAAAGAAAGAATAACCGTACCGTACCTTATATACTGCATAAACTTTTTTCTTCCCGCCTCTCCCTCTTTCTGCAGCCTATCAAGAGACGGAACAACCATAGGAAGCATTTCGAATATTATTGCCGAGCTGATATACGGCATAATACCGAGAGAAAATATCGAAAAACGGGCTAACGCTCCTCCCGTAAACATATTAAAGAGCCCAAATAGATTACTATTGGAAGCGCTAAAAAATTGAGCTAAAGCGGTAGGATTAACACCCGGAGTAGTTATATGCACCCCTACTCTGAACACGACAAACATTAAAAGTGTATAAAGTATACGATTTCTTAATTCCGGAATTTTTCCTAAATTTTCAAAACCTTGCGCCATTATTTATATTATCCTTATTGTTCCGCCATTTTTTTCAATCTTTTCTTTAGCATTTTTAGAAATCTTATTACATACCACGTTAATTTTGCGATTTACTTCTCCGGAACCTAAAAGTTTGAACTTATCGTCGTTCTTTTTTAAGATTCTGTTATTCTTCAAGATATCAATGTTTATATCGATATCCTTCAAATTTTCCAAAGTCACTAAATTAACAATCACTAATTCCTCCCTGCAAGGATTTATAAAACCCCTCTTAGGAACTCTTCTAATATACGGCATCTGTCCACCTTCGAACCCCCGTCTTACACCTCCGCCGGACCTTGCATTCTGACCCTTGTTTCCTTTTCCGGATGTCTGACCGTGCCCGGAACCGGAACCCCTGCCCAATCTTTTTATCTTTCTATTGTTATATTTATCGAACTTACTCAAATTAATCATTTAATTTTAATCCCCTATGCTTGCTTAAAAATAAATATTTATTTATATTCTTCTTCTTCTTTTGATAAGTTCACCTTTAAAAAAAAGGGATGAAATACATTCCAACGTAGCATTCGCAACATTATGAGGATTAGACGAACCTATTGACTTCGCATAAACATTCCTAATGCCCGAAAGCTCAAGTATAGCCCTCATTGCTCCGCCGGCGATTATTCCCGTCCCTTCAGGTGCAGGCTTCATAAATACATAACCGGCTCCGCTTTTACCGTACTGCTCATGGGGGATAGTATTTTTATGAACCTTAACTCTTATCAAATTTTTCTTAGCCTGTTCCGTGCCTTTTCTGATTGCTTCCGGAACCTCTTTGGCCTTGCCTAAACCTACGCCTACAAAATTAGCATCGGGATCTCCTGCGACGACTAAAGCGGAAAAACCAAACCTTCTTCCACCCTTAACAACCTTTGCAACCCTTGAAATATGGATAACTTTATCCTGAATATTTAAATCTTCGACGCTTAATTTTTTCAAATCATCCTCCTAAAAATTTAAACCGTTTTCTCTTGCGGCATCAGCTAATGCCTTAACTCTTCCGTGATAAATATATCCGTTTCTATCAAATGCAATGCTATGCACGGATTTTCGCTTGCATTGCTCGGCTATTTCTGTGCCTACTATTTTCGCAGCCTCCACGTTTCCGCTATGCCCTTTAATTTTTGCCCTTAATTCTTTAGAAAGCGAAGAAGCATGTGCCAATACGTCATTATCAATGGAAAAAACCTGCGCATATATATTATTCAAACTTTTAAAAACACACAATCTCGGCCTCGAATTATCTTTCATCGTCTTTTTTACGTGTGCTTTCCTATGCAATCTTTTTTTAATTTTATCCTTCATAAGTAATCCTTCTTATTCTAAAATTATTTATTTTCCGGATGCCTTACCGACTTTTCTTTTTATAACTTCATCCGAATATTTAATCCCTTTTCCCTTATAAGGTTCGGGTTTTCTTAATCCCCTTATTCTGGAAGCGACAAATCCGACAAGCTCTTTATCGATACCGGAAACCTTTAATAATGTATTTTTATTAACGACTATCTTAATTCCCTCAGGAATTATAAAATTTACCTGATGAGAATAACCTAAATTTAATACAAGATTTTTGCTTTCTACTTCCGCCTTGTATCCAACCCCTATTATCTCTAAATCCTTAGAAAAACCATTTACTACTCCGATTACCGCATTGGCTATAATGGTTCTCGTTAAACCGGTATATTTTTCAAAACTCGGATTGTTATCTTTCAGTTTAACGGCAATACTCGATTCTGACAAATCTAAAATAATTCCTTCGGGAATTTTTTTCGTCAGTTTTCCCAGCGGTCCCGAAGAAGTAACCATATCTCCCTTTATCTCTACTTTAACACTTTTTGGAATTTCTATCGCTTTTTTACCTATTCTCGACATTTTATGAGCACCTTTTTATCCTTAATATTACTAAAAAACTGTTAACAATGAAAGTCCGCCGACCCCTTCTTTTCTACAAGAAACATCAGTCAGTATTCCGGACGAAGTCGAAAAAATCTCAACACCCAAACCATTCTTATAGCGCCTCATATCTTTGACTTTCTTGTAAAACTTTATACCAGGGGTACTCGTCGTTTTTATGTCTACTATGACGGGTTTTACCTTTTCGAAATACGCAAGTTTTATGTTAATGCTCTTAATTGAAATTAAATCGACATTTTCAATAGTAAAATCATTGATAAAACCCTCTTCCTTTAAAATCTCGCATATATTTTCCTTTAATTTAGAATAAGGCATACTCACCCTCTCTTTGCCAACCTTATATGCATTCTTGATTCTGACAACCATATCTGAAATAGGATGCGTCATTTTTTCTCTTTACCCTCGCTTACAATATATTAAAATTAATTACCAGCTTGACTTAGTAACACCCGGAATCAGCCCTTTATTAGAATATGTCCTAAAACAGATTCTACACATATCAAATTTCCGATAGTAGCCTCTGGGTCTTCCGCAAATTGGACACCTGCTGTGCACCCTGACTTTAAACTTAGGCTTTTTAGATGCTTTAAATATCATAGATTTTTTTGCCATATCCCCTATCTCCTAATTTCTAAAAGGAAAATTAAAACTTTTCAAAAGTTTATAGCCATCTTCATTGTTTTTTGCCGTCGTGACTATCGTTACATTCATTCCTTTAATTTTTTCCACAAGTTCATAGCTTATCTCGGCAAATATAAGCTGTTCCTTTACCCCTAAGGTATAATTCCCTCGACCGTCAAAAGATTTTTTAGAAACCCCCTTAAAATCTCTAACCCTCGGAAGCGATATATTTATAAGCCTATCAAAAAAATCATACATCTTTTTATCTCTCAACGTAACAAAACAGCCTATTTCTTGATTCTCCCTCAATTTAAACGCCGCAATAGATTTCCTGGCTTTTGCAATTACAGGCTTTTGACCTGAAATCTTAGCAAGCTCCGCAATTGACTGCTCTATAATCTTAGAATTAAATGTTGCTTCTCCGAGCCCCATATTGATGACAATTTTCTCTAACTTAGGTATCTGATGGATGTTTTTATAACCAGTCTCTTTTATAAGCCTGGGAACAACCTCTTTTTTATAAAATTCCTTGTATCTCGAAAACAATTTTTAATCCTCCAAAATTAAACTTCTAACCCGCATTTCTTACACAGCCTGACCTTCTTTCCGTCATCGTTAAGTTTGACTGAAAACCTGACTGCCTTTTTGCACTTAGAACAATACAAAGCGACGTTGGAAATATTGATAGGCGCCTCTTTATCGATAATGCCTCCGGGCTTCTGAGCACTTCCGGATTTCATGTGCCTCTTTACCATATTTATCTTTTCGACATATACCCTATTATCGTCTCTATTTATGCTGATAATTTTCCCGGTTTTACCCTTCTCTTTACCCGCTAAAATCATTACATTGTCGTTCTTTTTTAATTTAATAGCCATATTATAAAACCTCCGGAGCCAAGGATATAATCCTCATAAACTTTTTTGCCCTTAATTCCCTTGCTACCGGACCGAATATACGTGTCCCTATCGGTTCATTCTGATTATTTATCAAAACCGCCGAATTATTATCGAACCTTATGTAGCTTCCGTCGGGACGTTTTGTTTTTTTGATCGTTCTCACAATAACGGCTTTAACGACGTCGCCTTTCTTAACCTTTGAATTAGGGATTGCTTCCTTTACCGAAACAACTATCACATCGCCAATCTTAGCATACCTATGCCTCGAACCCCTGAGAACCTTAATGCACATAAGCTTTTTTGCCCCTGAATTATCGGCGGATTTTAAAACTGTCTGCATTTGAATCATTTTTTATAGCCTCATATGATTTCTTTAATCTGATTGTGTCAAATTAAAGAATCTCCTTAAGATTCCACTTCTTTTCTTTAGATAACGGGCGGGTCTCCACAAATGAAACCCTATCTCCTATGTGCGTAATATTCTTTTCGTCATGAATCTTAAACTTCCTAACCTTCTTAACATATTTTTTATAAACAGGGTGCTTTACCATATCGGACACCTTTACTACGGCAGTTTTGTCCATCTTATCCGATGAAACAACCCCTATAAATGTTTTTTTCATAGTTATCCCCTACTTCTTCTCGTTTAAAATTGTCTTTATTCTCGCTATAGACTTTTTTACGGTTTTAATCCTCTTTGGATTTTCCAATGCGCCTATTGATTTTTGAATAGTAAGATTAAAAATTTCTTTTCTAAAATCGGCTTCTTTAGCCTTAAGCTCATCATCATTCATTGCTTTTAATTCGTTAAATTTCATATATCAAAACTCCCCTCTTTCTATAAATATGGTCTTAATAGGCAATTTATGAGATGCCAACCGTAGTGCCTCTATAGCGATATCTTTGGATATTCCTTCCATTTCATACAGGATCAACCCCGGTCTAACAACACATACCCATTCGGAAACGCTGCCTTTTCCTTTACCCATTCTCGTTTCTGCTGGTTTTTTTGTGATAGGTTTATCCGGAAACATTCTTATCCAGATCTTACCGCCCCTTTTCACAAATCTTGTCATCGCAATTCTTGCAGCTTCAATTTGTCTTGCCGTTATATATCCGCACTCAACGGCCTTAAGCCCAAAATCTCCAAATGCAAGAGAATTACCGCGAGTGGCTTTCCCTCTCATTCTTCCCTTCATTTGCTTTCTATATTTCGTTTTAGCCGGCATTAACATTTTTGATCACCTTTACTTTACCGTTATTTTTAAAGAACATCCCCTTTATATATCCATACCTTGATGCCTATTTTTCCATATGTCGTATTAGCCTCGGCAGTGCCGTAATCAATCTTTGCTCTCAATGTATGTAACGGAACCCTTCCTTCCCGATACCATTCCGTCCTTGCTATTTCAGCTCCGGCAAGCCTGCCGCCGCAGGCTATTTTTATACCCTTTGAGCCGCTTTTTAATGCCATAGTAATACTCTTTTTAATAGCTCTTCTAAAAGCAATACGTTTTTCAAGTTGTAATGCGATGCTTTCGGCTACCAAAACGGCATCTAATTCCGGTTTTTTGACTTCAACTATGTTTACGTTAATATCTTTATTCTTCATCGTACTAATTTTAGCTAATTCGTTCTTTAGATTATCAAAATCCGAAGAACCTCTCTTGCCGTATATCATACCGGGTCGAGCAGAAAATATATCTATAATTAATTTTTCGGCTTTTCTACCTATATTAATCTTCGATATACCGGCAGAATACAGTCTCTTTTTTAAAAAATCTCTGATTTTCAAATCGGCATGCAAAAGTTTTGCATAATCACGATCACTATACCATCTCGAATCCCAAGTTCTATTTATGCCTATTCTAAACCCGATTGGATTAACTTTCTGCCCCAAAATCTACCTCCGATTTTAAATTTCTTCAAGAACTATTTTAATACTACTCATACGCTTTTTAACGATTGCGCTTCTACCCATAGCCTTAGGCATGAGCCTTTTAAGAGATAAAGACATATCGACGTTTATTTTAGATATAACCAAATTATCTATATCCACCCTTCCCGTTCCGGCTGCGTTAGCCAATGCGGATTTTAACAACTTATATACAAAAACGGCAGACTTTTTTTTTGTAAACTTAAGTATATTTATAGCGTCGTAAACCTTTTTCCCCCTAACGAGATCAACTACAAGCCTTGCTTTTTGAGGGGACACCTTAATGTATTTTGCTTCTGCTTTGAACTCCATTTCCCAACCCCTTTATTTTTATTTTTTAGATGATCCGCCGCTGCTCTTAACTTTTGCCTTCCTATCTCCGGCATGCATAGTAAAAGTCCTGGTTGCACTAAATTCCCCGAGTTTGTGTCCAACCATATTTTCGCTTACAAAAACGGGTATAAATTTTTTTCCGTTATGAACAGCAAATGTAAAGCCTACCATAGAAGGTATTATAGTGGATCTCCTGGACCATGTTTTTATTATCTTTTTATCGTTAGAATTAAACGCCTTTTCAACCTTTCTCAAAAGCGACTCGTCAGAAAAAGGACCTTTTTTAATAGACCTAGCCAAATTTATTTCTCCTAATTTATTTTGTCGGCAAATTAACAGAGATTATCTGCCTTTTCTTTTTGAAATAATATATTTAGACGTCCGTTTATTTTTTCTGGTCTTATGACCCTTTGTAGATACACCCCACGGCGTAACGGGGTGACGACCACCCGACGTCTTTCCTTCTCCTCCTCCATGCGGATGATCTACGGGATTCATGGCGACGCCTCTTACCGACGGCCTAATTCCCATCCACCTGGACCTGCCTGCTTTACCTATACTTATATTTTCATGATCGACATTTCCTATTTGACCTATAGTTGCATAGCACTTTTCCCGAATTAACCTAAATTCTCCCGAAGGCATCTTGATCTGTGCATACCCGCCGTCTCTCCCAAGGAGTTCCGCATAGGTTCCTGCGCTTCTAACAAGTTTTCCACCGGAATTCGGTTTCATCTCAATATTATGAATCATGGTTCCTGCAGGAATATTATATAACGGAATACAATTCCCCGGCTGAATATCAGCTTTTTCGGATGATATAACGCTATCTCCCTGTTTTAAACCGTTGGGACACAAAATATATCTTTTTTCACCATCAATATAATGTAAAAGAGCAATTCTTGCCGACCTGTTAGGATCATACTCTATTTCCGCGACACGTGCCGAAATATCTCTTTTATCTCTTTTAAAATCAATAATTCTATATCTTCTTTTATGTCCGCCACCCTGATGCCTTACGGTAATTCTACCGTAATTGTTTCTTCCTGCATTCTTTTTATATTTAGAAAGAAGACTTTTTTCCGGAAAATCACGAGTAATTTCCGCAAAATCAGAAACAGTTTGAAACCTTCTCCCGCTTGATGTAGGCTTATATTTTTTTAATGGCATTGATATCGTCTCCGGATTATGCTTCCAAGGCAGAGATTCTCTGACCTTCTTTTAATTTTACGTAAGCTTTTTTAAAATTGGGTAATTTACCGGTATACTTTCCGACCCGCCTAAATTTACCTCGATTAATCATCGTGTTTACTTCTTCCACTTTAACATTCAAATATTTCTCGATCGCATCCTTAATGTCTTTTTTATTTGCCTTTTTATTGACATTAAAAACGTATGTATTCGTCATCTCTCTTAGCTTCAAACTTTTTTCCGAAAGTATCGCTTTTTCTACAACCGTATTTAATTCTTTCATAATGCAAGATTCCTCTCTAATTCTTCATTTGCCTTAACTGTAATAAGTATTTTTTCGTATTTAAGTAAATCTAAAATATTGAGAGAGTTTATGCTAACCGCCTTATAATGCATAAGATTTTTCGTAGATTTTGCTATCTTATTATCCGCATTTACGGTAGGCAATACTAATAAACCCTTTTTTATGCCCAAATTAACAAAAATAAATTGCATCTGCTTGGTCTTAATCTCCGGAATTTCAAAATCCTGCATAAAAATAATTCTCTCTTCCTTTAAAAGATAAGATAAAGCCGACTTCAATGCCGCCTTTCTGGCTTTTTTAGGCATATCCTTTTTATAATTTCTTTCGTTTCCGGGACCAAAAATAGTTCCGCCTCCTTTCCATAGTGGAGACCTGATTGAACCCGCTCTCGCTCTACCCGTTCCCTTTTGCTTCCACGGCTTGATTCCGCCGCCGGATACCATTTTCCTGTTCTTCACGGAAGCTAACCCGAGCCTTTTATTCGACAGCGTCAATAAAACATATTCTTTTATTAGCGATTCTTTGACCGGATAGGAATATACTTTTTCATTTAATGCAATATTGCCGGCATTTTCGTTTTTAATGTTTAATATTTCGGCATTTTCTAACATTATATCGATCCCGTTTTTTTAATTTAAATTATTTATTTAATTTTCTTCCCGATTTATCTGCCGCATATACATATATTATACCGTTGTTAGCACCCGGAACGGCACCCTTAACATATAAAAGATTCTCATCGAGATCCACCTTTACTACCTTCAAATTTAAGACGGTACATTTATCCGTGCCCATATGGCCAGCCATTTTCATGCCCTTAAATACCTTGGACGGAAAAGACGACTGCCCTATTGAACCAGGCGCCCTATGAAACCGGGAACCGTGTGTATCTTTACCACCGGCAAAACCCCATCTTTTAACAACGCCCTGAAAACCCTTTCCTTTTGTAACCCCACTAATAGATACGGATTTTACGTCATTAAACATTGAAACGTCCATTATGTCGCCGACTTTTAAATCGTCCGATTCCGAACTCCTAAATTCTTTCAATATCTTCAACGGTGATATGCCGCTTTTCGTAAACTGACCAAGAACAGGCTTTTTTAGACGAAACGACTTAACCTCTCCAAAGCCGACCTGCACTGCATTATATCCATCGGTCTGTTTAATTTTTTTCCTAACGACGGTACACGGTCCCGCTTTAATAACAGTAACCGGCACTATCATACCTTCCTGATTAAATACCTGGGTCATTCCAATTTTTTTTCCAATTAACGCTTTTATCATAATTAAAACTCCAGCCCTCAATTAAATCTGCTTAATATCGACATCAATACCGGAAGATAAATCTAATTTCGTCAACGCATCCATGGTGGCTTGATTCGGCTCCAGCAAATCGATAATCCTTTTATGCGTCCTCATCTCAAACTCTTCCCTTGATTTTTTATCGACATGGGGAGACCGTAAAACGCAATATTTATTAATTTTAGTAGGTAAGGGTATAGGTCCGCTAATTTTAGAACCCGTCAGCTTTGCCGTCTCTACAATTTCGGCAACCGCCTGATCCAACAGTTTATGATCATATGCCTTAAGTCTGATTCTTGTTTTTTGAATTTCCATCTTAATTTTATATTGCCCCTTTCGTTTCCATGTTAGTTAATTATTTAATTATTCCACAACCTCGGTTATAACGCCGGCGCCCACCGTGTGTCCGCCTTCTCT